>NZ_DATEJY010000139.1:0-36736 GCF_035277725.1 Dyella sp.
CGCAGCACCCGAACGCCGCGGCTCGCAACTCTCCATCCGCGTGCTCGGCGGCCGCGCTGAAGGGCGCGCCTTGTTCGACTACCTGATCGAACACGGCATCATCGGCGACTGGCGCGAACCGGATGTCATCCGCATCTCGCCGGCACCGCTGTACAACCGGTTTGCGGATTGTCTGGCGTTCGTCGAAGCCGTGCGCCATTGGAAAGCCCACGCTGAGAACATGAGTGCGTAGGCTGGGATGCAATCCCAGCATCACCATATATGGGAATGCTGGGATTGCATCCCAGCCTACGCGAATCTCGTCACCCCGGCGCACCTCGGAAACGGACGTGTCGATTTATAGAAGTACCCTCACGTTGGCGCCATGGCGGTAGCGCCGCCGACAACGACCGCGCCCGACACTTACGAAACGCAACGAAAGCAACTTCTATCTGCCAGCTCACGGGTATTGCTAAAACAAACGTGCGTCGCACACCGGCGCACACACCCGAGACTTCTTAAACATAAGGAGATGGCAGTATGCGTATTCGTTCTTTCATGCACTCATCGAGCCGATGGTGGATTCTTATGCTGGCGCTGAGCCTTTTCGGTACGGCATCCGCGGCTTCAGCGCCCAATGGCCAGAACGCACAGAGCACCACAAACGCGGCGCGATACGTCGATATGATGGATTACCTGCCAACGTGGCAGGAACAGAACGCATGGTTCGACACCATCTATCAACTCAAGCGCAACTTCAACGACACATGTCCCGACACCTATTGCTCGGGCGAATACACCAATATTGAGGCACTCCGCTACCGCTGCTCCGTTGAAACAGCCACCGGCCTTATCGGCCAATGCATCTGGGTGCTCGCAGCAAGTAACGAAAGGGTCGATCCGGAAACGGGACACGTCATCGTGGACAGCCGCCAATGGCAATGCCCCAGCCCGCTTGCGCCCGACACTTCCGCGCAGGAGCTCATGAATGCGTTGAAAGGCTCCGAGCCCATGCATCAGCTGTTGCCGCGCACCCATCGCACGATCCATGAAGGGTTGATCGATTGTTTGTTGTAATCGCTGGACTTTGGTAGCCGGTACAGCGACCCCGCCGGTCTAAGACTCGGCGGGGTTTTCAATCGACTTTTGCATTCGGCGTGGTCCCACCTTGAACCAGGCTCTGGCGATCCGGTCCTTTTCGACTTCATATATCGCGATCACGTCGACTTCGCCGATGGCTTCGGGAAAATTCCGTGTGACGACTTCCTGGTCGATCACCGTATTGCCGACCACCATGCGATTGACCAGGCGACCATGCAAATCCGGTTCCTTGAAACGCTCGATGTGCCGTTCGCGAATCTGCGCAGCTCCTTGCGCGAGCAGCTCAGACGGGAAGGCGTAATAGCGGCAGTCATCGGCCCAGCATTGCATGAAGCGCTCGATGTCGCGCGCGTTGTAGGCCTCCAGTTGCTCCCGCGCAGGACGTACAACGTCAATCATAGATGCCTCATTTCCCATGCTCTGGCTTTCTTGCCGTTCACAGACGGCTCTGCGGATGCCTGACTTGCCCGTCGCCACGCACCACAAAGCGCTCCACCGTCAGCGCTTCGGCGCCCATGGGTCCATAGGCGTGCAAGCGCGTGGTGGAAATACCGATTTCGGCGCCGAGGCCCAATTCACCGCCATCGGAAAAGCGCGACGACGCATTGACCATGACCACCGCCGAGCGGATCGTTTGCACGAAGCGGCGCGCGGCATCGTCGTCGCGGGTGACGATGACCTCGGTGTGATCGGAACCGAAGCGCTGGATATGGCCGATGGCCATACCGAGATCATCGACGACGCGTACAGCAATGATGAGATCGAGGAATTCGGCAGCGTAGTCGTCGTCGGTGGCGGGACGCATGCCCTCGACCAGCGCGCGCGAACGCTCGCAACCGCGCACTTCGACGCCACGCCCCTGCAGTGCCTGCATCGCCTTGGGCACAAACGATGCCGCGATGTCGCGATGGACGAGCAAGGTTTCCAGCGCATTGCAGACGCCGGGGCGCGAGGTCTTGCCATCGACCAGCAAATTCAAGGCCAGTGCTTCATCGGCCGAGGCATCGACGTACAAATGGCAAACACCTTTGTAATGCTTGATCACCGGCACGCGTGCATGTTCGGCGACGAAACGGATCAGGCCTTCGCCGCCGCGTGGAATGGCCAGGTCCACGATATCGCTGAGCTGCAGCAGTTCCTCCATCGTCTCGCGGCGTAGATCTTCGATCAGCGTCACCGCCGCAGCGGGAAGGTCATGCTTTTCCAAGGCCATGTGCAGGGCCGACGCGATCGCGACGTTGGAATGCAAGGCCTCAGAACCACCGCGCAGGATCACGGCATTGCCGGCCATCAGGCATAGGGCGGCAGCGTCTGCGGTGACGTTGGGGCGTGCTTCGTAGATCATCGCGATCACGCCGAGCGGGATGCGCACGCGTTCCACCTCAATGCCGTTCGGACGCGTTTCGCGCCGAGTAACCAGGCCGACGGGATCGGGCAAGGCAGCGATCTCGCGCACGGCGTTGGCAACCCCCGTGATGCGGGCTTCATCCAGACGCAGTCGATCGAGCATCGCGCCTTGCGTGCCTTTTGCTGTAGCGTGCTGCAGGTCGCGTGCGTTCGCGCCGAGGATGGTATCGCGCTGCGTTTCCAGCGCAGCCGCCATGTCATGCAGCAGCTTGCGCTTGGTATCCGTATCGAGGGCGAACATGGCCTGCGCAGCGTCCTTGCAGGCCAGGGCCAGATGTCGAATCTCGCTCATGCTTCCGAGTCTCCTGCAATGGTGGCCAGATCGTCGCGATGCACGATTTCATCGCCATAGCTGTAGCCGAGGATGGATGCGATATCGCGGCTGTGCCGCCCGACCAGACGACGCACTTCCGCCGCACCGTACTGGCACAGTCCGCGTGCCACGGGCCGGTCTTGCGCGTCGACGATTTCGATCAGGTCGCCGCGATGAAACTCGCCTGCCACGTCGAGAATGCCGCCAGGCAGCAGTGACGCCCGCCCACCGGTCAGTGCGCGCACGGCGCCTGCATCAACGCTGATGCGGCCGCTGCCGGTCGGTGCGTGACGCAACCAATATTTGCGTGCCTGCATGCGATTGCCGGCGACATCGATCAATGTGCCGCGCAGTTGCCCTTCTTCCAAGGCCTTGACCGTTGCCAGCTCGCGGCCGCTGAACAGCGCCGTGGGAATGCCGGCTGCGGCCGCCTTTTCGGCAGCCTGGAGCTTGGTCCGCATGCCGCCGGTGCCTACCGTAGTGCCGCTGCCGCCCGCCATGGCGATGATCTGCGCGGTCAGCTGCGGCACATGGCCAATCGGTTCGGCTGTGGGATCGCGGCGGGGATCGGCGTTGTAGAGCGCATCCACATCCGAGGCGATGAGCAGCAAATCCGCATCGACCAGGGCAGCGACGATGGCGGCAAGATTGTCGTTGTCGCCGAGCTTGAGTTCGTCCACGGCCACCGTGTCGTTTTCGTTGACGACCGGCAGCACGCCCAGCATCAGCAACTCGCGCAACGTTGCACGCGCGTTGAGGTAACGGCGCCGGTTGCGCAAGTCATCATGTGTCAGCAGCACTTGCGCGACGGGCTGCTCCGACAGGCGTTGCCACAAGGCGATCATCGGCGCCTGGCCCAACGCGGCCAACGCCTGCTTCGCAGCGAGTTCCGGCCCGGGTGCCGTGCGCATGCGCAGCAAGGCACGGCCGGCAGCCACGGCACCGGAGGAAACCAGTACCACCTCACGGCCTGCGCGCTGACTGGCGCTGATAAAACCGGCCAAGGCTTGCGCGTAAAGCGGCGTAAGGCCACCGCCGTCGGCGGCGAGCAAATTGCTGCCGACTTTCAGCACGGCGCGGCGCCATGCAGGCAGGTTGTGCTCGGGCAAACGGATAGTGTTCATGTCGGTTCGCTATGACGCCAGGCTGTCGAGACGCTGCCGCAATACCGCCAACTGCACGTCGTTACCTGCACCCGGCGAGGTGCGCGCCGCGAGGCTGGATTCAGGTGTACGTCCCTGCCCCGCTTCCTGCGCAGCTTGCGCCGCAGCACGGTAGGCTTCGCGGAACGGAACACCTGCGGCAGCCTGCTCGATGGCGACGTCGGTGGCGTACATCGCCGGCTCGATCGCGGCGCGCATCGCGGCCTCGTTCCATTGCATGCGCGCGAGCAGATCCGGCAGCAGTTCCAATGCGGCGAGGCCGTGCGTGACGCCATGGAACAGCGAGCCCTTGGAGAACTGCAGATCGCGCTGGTAACCCGACGGGAGCGAAAGCAGCTGTTCGATTTCGCAACGCGCAGCGGCAACCGTGGCATAGGAAGCGCGCAGCAGCTCTACGACGTCCGGGTTGCGCTTGTTGGGCATGATCGAGCTGCCGGTGGTGTATTCCGATGGCAGCGACACGAAGTTGAATTCCGCCGTGGTGAACAGCGACAAGTCCCAGGCCAGGCGGCGCGCATCGAGCATCGCGCTGCTCAAGGCTTCCATCACCGCCATCTCGAACTTGCCGCGCGAAAGTTGCGCGTAGATGGGCGACACCTGCATGCGGCCGAAACCCAGCGCCTGCGTGGTATGCGCACGGTCCAGCGGCAGGTTGACGCCGTAGCCGGCGGCGGTGCCAAGCGGATTGGCATCGATCCATGCAGCGGTCTGTTTGGCGCGCCAGGCGTTGTCGACAAAGCCTTCGGCGAAGCCGGCAAACCACATCGCCGTGGACGACACCACCGCGCGTTGCAGATGGGTGTAGCCCGGCAATGGCAATGACGGTTGCGCGGCGCGCTGCAAGCACACGTCGGCAATGCTGCGGCAGTGCGCTCCCAGCAGCGCCAGCTTTTCCTTCAGCCACAGGCGCGTGGCAACCAGGATCTGGTCGTTGCGGCTGCGGCCCGTGTGCACGCGACGGCCGGCATCGCCGAGGCGCTCGGTAAGCCGCGCTTCGATGGCGGAATGGCCGTCTTCGTAGCGCTCGTCCAGCACGAAGCGGCCGGCGCGGAAATCCTCGGCCAGTATGTCGAGTTCGCGCTTCAGGTCTTCCGCCTCTTGCGCGCTGACGACCCCGATGTTGGCCAGGCCTTCCACGTGCGCCTTGCTGGCGGTGATGTCGTGCAGGAAGAACTCGCGGTCCAGCAGCACATCGTCACCGGCGAGAAACTTCATGATTTTCGCGTTGGTTTCGACGCCGGCTTTTTGCCAAAGAAGGTCGGTCATAGGGTGAGTCTCGTTGTTTTTGCCCCCTCTCCCCTCCGGGGAGAGGGTTGGGGTGAGGGAAGAATCTTGCAGTGATGTTGAATAAAGAAATTGGAAGCGTTCTAAAGGATGCCTCGACGTATTCTGGTTCTCGGCAAGCCAAGCCCCTCACCCCAGCTCTCTCCCCGGAGGGGAGAGAGGGCTTAGATCAGGCGAGGATGGGGATCGACGTGTATTCATCCACGCCAATCGCCCGATTGATGTTCTGCATCGCCTGCGTCGCAGCGCCCTTTAGCAAGTTATCCAACGTGGCAACGATGACGACTCGCCTGCCGTCCGTGGACATCACAAAGCCACCGATCTCGGCGTGATGCTTGCCGGCGATCAAACTCACCCAGGGCGCATCATCCAGCACGCGCACCAGCTGTTCGCCTTCGTAGGCATGCTGGAAACGCGCGAGCACGTCCTCACGTTTCAATGCACGCGAAAGATACAGATTGGTGGTAACGGTAAGGCCACGGAAATGCGGCGCCACGTGTGGCATGAACTCCACCGGGATACCGAGATGCCGGCTCGCTTCCTTCTCATGCATATGCCCGGTAAGCGAATACGGCATCAGGTTGTCGCGCAGCTTTTCCGGGTTGTTCTTGTCGGAAGGCGTGGTGCCGGCACCGGAGTAGCCGGAGACACCGAAGCACACCGGCGGCGCGGCCAGCACGTCCTTGAGCGGCGCGACGGAAAGCTGGATCGCCGTGGCATAACAACCGGGATTGCTGATGCGCTTCTCGCCGCGCCATTTGTTGCGGGTGAGTTCGGGCAAGCCGTAATACCAGCTGTTGTCGAAGCGATAGTCCGCCGAAAGATCCACGATGACTGGATCTTTACCGGCCGCGTCGAATGCCTCCACGCAAACCGATGCTTTGCCATTCGGCAGCGCCAGCACTACCACGTCGGCATCGAGTGAAGGCAGTTCTTCATGCGCCGGCGAGCTGTAGCGCAGTTCGCCCTTGTACGCTTCGACGTGATCTTCCACGCGTTGTCCGTTTAGCTCGCGCGAGGACACGTAGGCCAAATCCAGCGACGGATGCGCTGCCACCAGGCGGATCAGTTCCGCGCCGGTATGGCCGCGCGCGCCAACGATGCCGATGCGTTTTTCGGAAGTAGCCATGGTCGTCAGTCGATCAAGGTGGGTTGGCGTGTAGCGCAGTGCTCGACGCAGCGCGCGATCGTGTCGAAGCCGTCCAGGCCGTACCAGAACACCTTCCAGCGTTCCTGCTTGTAGCAGCCGTCCGACTCGGCGTAGTAGAAATGATTGATGGCGTTGCCGTGGCGCGAACGCCAGAACAGCTGCGGGTTTTCCTCGCGCATCACCTGCCATACGGCGCGGCCGAGGCCTTCGCCTTGCGCATCGTCGAGCACGGCGAACTTGTCGAGGTAGATCAGGCCATCCTCGGTGGTGAGGATCATCGCAGCGCGATAGTTTTCGCTGACGTAGATGCGATAGGGCTTGGTGCGCGCAAAGTAATCGTCGACCACCTTGCGGCCAAAGCTGGATTCGATCAGTTCGCGCATGCGTACCTGGTCCACGCCCTCCCAGCTTGCAAAGCGGAACACTTTCTCGCCACGGCGCACCAGCGTGCCGGAACCTTTGTGGGTGAACAGTTCCTTCGCCAGTTCGGATGGACGCGTGATCGACACCGACGAGGTCAGCGGCAGGCTTTGCAGCAGATCGGCAATCTGCTCGATCTTCACACGCATGCCGCCGTTGATCCACGGTTGCTGGATCAGATGCTCGAACTCGGTGCTCAGATTGATCGAATCGATGATCTGGCCCTGGTCGTCGAGCAACCCACCGGTACCGGTCAGGAAGACGATCTTGTAGGGCTGCAGCACACGCACCAGTTCGTTGGCCGCAAAGTCAGCGTTGATGTTGAGAAACTGCCCTTCGTCCGTTTCACCGAGGCTCGCGATCACCGGAATCGAGCCCGCGCGCAGACTCGCTTCGATCGGCGCCAGGTTGATGCTGTCGACCTTGCCGACCATGCCGTAGACGTCCTTGTCCAGAAAGCTGGACATGAACACACCAGACGGCACCGAAGTGGCACGCGTATCCATTGCCTGCAGTGCTTCGACCAGGCGCAGGTTCTGCTGCTGGAACACGCGGCGCACGATGCCCAGGGCTTTCGGCGAGGTGACGCGCAGGCCGTTGACGGTTTGCTTGGTGATGCCTGCAGCCTGCAATTCTTCGTCCAGCTGGGGACCGGCACCATGCAGCACGATCGGCGTCAGCCCCACCTGCTGCAGAAAGGTCAGCGATGAGGTCAGATCGTTGAGCTCGTCGCGCAACACCGCACCGCCGACTTTCACCACGGCGAAGCGCTTGGCATCGAGCTGCGAAAAGCGCTTGAGGTATTGCTGGATTTCCTTGGCGCTGCCCATGGCGGAGAGCAGACGCACAATGGTCTGGCGAGTGTTCTTATGCGCTTCCACGGTTCACGATCTCGTAGATGGTTTGGGCGTACGTTTGCAATTGATCCAGCGCGACCCATTCGTCGGCGGTGTGTGCCTGCGCGATACCGCCGGGGCCGTAGACGAAGGAGATATAACCGGCTTCGGAAAACAGCGCCGCTTCGGTCCAGAAGTTCACGGCATTGCCGACGGGAATGCCGAGTTCATCGGCCATGTCGCGCGCGGCAAGGCGACGTGCTTCGGCATTGGGAACATCGCCGGCGGGAAGCGACATGCCGCGGAACAGTTCCTCGTAGGTGACCGGCGTGGGTTCAACCAGCGTACGGAAGGTTTCCAGCAACTGGTCCGGATCCATGCTCGGCAGCGGGCGAAAACCAAAACGCACATCGGCGGTGGGCGCGATCATGTTCGCCTTGATGCCGCCCTCGACACGGCCGATGTTGAAGCGCAAGCCGGTAAGGCCGCCGAAGCGTTCGTGCGAGAGGCTTTCGACATGATCCAGTGCGGCAGCGCCCCAGCGGATGGCTTGATGCACCGCGCTGTCGCTCGCCTTGATTTCACCCGACGCGTGCCCTGCCTGGCCGGTGAAGCGCATCTGCACGGAATGGATGCCTCGATGCGCCAGCACCGCTTCGCCGCAGGTGGGCTCGGCCACGATCACTGCGTCGTAAGCGTGTCCCTCTTTGAGAAAACCGGCAATACAGCGCGGATCGTTGGCTTCTTCATCGGTAGAGAGCAGCAAGGCCAGATCGCCTTGGCAGGCGTTCGCCACGGCAAGCAATGCGGCTGCCGCGCCCTTGATATCGCAAGCGCCAAGGCCGATCGCACGGTCTTCCGTCACGTCCAGCACATGTGGATCGCGCGTCCAGTGCGGCGAGTCCGGCACGGTATCCAGATGCACGTTGAACAAATACTTCGGCTTGCCGCGCACGGCATAGAGTGTGACTGCGCCCGCACCGTAATCGGTCACGCGTACGTCGAAACCCGGCAGCTGTTCGCGCAGATAGTCGAAGATGCCGCCGGTACCGATCGAGCGCGGCGGATTGCGCGTATCGAACGACACCAGTGCGCGCAAATGCTTCAGCGTCGCGTCGAGCAGCGCTGCACCGAGTCCCGAGTCCCGAGTCCCGAGTCCCGCAGCACTCATCGGTTCACCTCAGCCCACAACGTGCTGCTCATGCCGAACAACTTGATGAAGCCTTCCGCTTCCGCCACGCCCCAATCGGCCGCCTGCGCGTAAGTGGCGCCCTTGGCATTGAGGATGTGCTTGGACTCCACCGCGACTGCATTGATGATGCCGCCGCTGGTTTCCAGCACCACGTCGCCATTGACGGTCGACTGGCTCGAGGCGAGGAACGCTTCCAGATCGGTCTTCAGCGGATCGTGGAAGAAGCCTTCGTAAACCAGTTCCACCCACTTGCGTGCCACGTCCGGCTTGAAGCGATTCTGCTGCTTGGTCAGCACGGCTTCTTCCAGTGCGCGATGCGCAACCAGCAGTGCAGTAAGGCCCGGCGCTTCGAAAATGATGCGGCCCTTGAGGCCGATGGTGGTATCGCCCGTGTAGAGGCCGCGGCCCACGCCGTACTGCGCCAACACGCCATTGAGCTTGGCTAGCAGCTTGTGGCCTTCGATCTTTTCGCCGTCCAGCGCGACGGCTTCGCCGTTGACGAAGCTGAGCTTCAGGCGCAGCGATTGGGACGGCCATTCGGAACGCGGCTTGCACCAGCCTACGGCGCCTTCGCCCGGCGTCTGCCAGCGATCGATCTCGCCGCCGGACATGGTCACGCCGAGCAGGTTTTCATTGATGGTGTAGGCCTTCTGTTTTGCGCGCACGCCGAAACCCTTGGCTTCCAGGTATTTCTGCTCGTAGGCGCGCACTTCAGTGTGTTCTTTCTGGATCTCGCGGATCGGCGCCACGATGTCGTAATCGCCCTGTGCTTTCACGGCCAGATCGAAACGCACCTGATCGTTACCCATGCCGGTGCAGCCGTGCGCGATCGCCTTGGTGCCCAGCTCGGCGCAACGCTTGAGCGCGGCGTCCACGATCAGATAACGGTCGGATACCAGCAGCGGATATTGGCCCTGGTAGCCTTCGCCAGCCCACACGAACGGCTTGACGAAACCGTTCCAGATCGCCGGGCCGCCGTCGATGGTGACGTGGCTGGCGGCCTGCAATTCCTTGGCGCGCGCTTCGATATAGGCCCGCTCTTCGGCATCCACGCCACCGGTATCGGCGAACACGGTATGCACGGCCCAGCCGCGTTCCTGCAGGTAGGGAATGCAAAAGCTGGTGTCGAGACCGCCGGAGAAGGCCAGAACGATATCTTTGCTCATGATGCGAGATCCAAAAAGAAAGGTGGTTTACACGGATTCGATGACAATGCGTGGTTCGCAGCGCACCGGAAAATTGACGGAGTTGGCGATGAAGCACGCATGGTGCGCGTCGTCGTGCACGCGCTTGGCGGTTTCGGGATCGCTGTCGACGGTAATGGTGACGCGTGGACGCAGTACGACGTCGGTGAAACGGCCATCGTTGCCACGCTCCTGCAAGGTACCGACGGCATCATCGACATAGTCGGTCACCACCACGCCCGCTACGGCAGCAAGGTGCAGATACCAGAGCATGTGGCAGCTCGATAGCGCGGCCACCAGCATGTCTTCGGGATTGTGCTTGCTGCCGTCACCACGAAAGGCCGCGTCGGACGAGCCGGCAATCACCGGTTTGCCGGCGACGCGGACTTCATGCTCGCGACCGTAGCCCTGATAGGTTTTGGTGCCGCTGCCGTGATTGCCGGTCCAGACCACTTGAACGGGGTACTCATGCTGCTTATCGCTCATGCCGGCGCTCCTCGGTGTGCTGCATCAGCTCGGCCAGTTCGGCATCCCGCCGTCCATTGCGCTCGGCCAAGCCTTTCAATACGCCCGCGCGATTGGCATCCGGATGATTCTGGCTCAGCTTGAACTTGCCCTCGATGCCGTCGATCGCGATGTCGATGCCTACGATCAGGCGCAGCATTTTTTCGATGTGATCTTCCGGCGCATCGCTGACGTGCCATGGCTTGGGTTGCGATGCCTCGTGGCGATCGGTCAAACGTTCCAGCAATTGGCGCAGCCAAGCCTGGTCTTCCACTACGCGCAAGCGGCCGTGCACGTGTATCACCGCATAGTTCCAGGTAGGCACTTCGCGGCCGGTTTCGTGCTTGCTCGGATACCAGCTGGGACTGACGTAGCCATCCACACCATGGAAGATCACCAGTACTTCTGCGCCATCGGCTTTCGCCAACTCGTTGCCGCGCGCCACGTGTCCGTGCAGCGATGTATCGCTGACCAGCTCCAGCGGCACGTGATTCGCCACCAAGCCGTCGTTCCCATGCATGACGATGGTGGCAAACGGATAGTCGCGCATCAGCGCGTGCAATACGTCCGGCCGCGTTTCATGGAAAGATTTGGGCAGATACATGATGTGGCTCAGCGTTGCGCGATCAGCGAAGCCATCACGGCCTTCTGCACGTGCAGACGATTCTCGGCTTCATCGATGGCGATGCAGGCCGGGGAATCCATCACCGCATCGGTGGCCTTGATGTTCCGGCGCAATGGCAGGCAATGACTGAAGACGCCGTTGTTGGTGAGCGCCATCTTGGCTTCGTCGACGATGAAATGCTTGTGCGCATCGCGGATCGGCTTTTCCTGCTCCCAACGGCCGAAGAACGGCAGTGCGCCCCAGCTTTTGGCGTACACCACGTCGGCGCCGCGATAGGCCTCTTCGATGTTATGGCTGACGGTAAGCGAGCCGCCATTGTCCTTCGCGTTCTGTTCGCCGAAGGCCATGTAGCGCTCGTCCAGCACGTAGTCGGGCGTGGGGCACAGCAGCGTGACGTTCATGCCCATCTTGGTGGCAATCAGCAGTGCAGAGTTAGCCACCGCGGTGTTCAGCGGCTTGGGGTGATAGGTCCAGGTCAGCACATATTTGCGGCCGGTGAGATCGCCGAAGCGTTCTTTCAGCGCCAGCGCATGCGCCAGCTCCTGGCACGGATGCGTGATGGTTTCCATGTTGATCACGGGCACGGTGGCGTATTGGGCGAATGCCTTGATGACGGCATCTTCGCGATCCACCGACCAATCCTGGAATTTCGGGAAGGCGCGCACGGCAATCAAATCGACGTAGCGGCTCAGCACGCGTGCCACTTCGGCAATGTGTTCTTCCGCTTCACCATCCATCACCACGTTGGGGCGGAATTCGATCGGCCATGCATCCTTGCCCGGCGATAGCACGATGGCATGACCACCCAGATGGAACGCACCCAGCTCGAAGCTCGTGCGCGTACGCATCGAGGGATTGAAGAACAGCAACGCCACCGATTTTCCGGCCAGTTGCTGGCCACGCGGCGAGCGCTTGAATGCAGCAGCCTGTTCAAGCAGCGCATCGATCTCGGCGCGACCGTAATCCTGAGTGGTAAGGAAATGACGAAGTGACATCGTTGACTCCAGTCCAAAAAACAAAAAACCCGGCGCGAGGGCCGGGTTTAGTCGTCGTAATACACATGCAACGTGGCGACAGCCTACCCGGCCGAATGTCGATTCAGCGGTCGGCGCGCACGCGACGTCATGCCAGCGGCCATGCGGGCGCTGGTGAGCACGGTAGCGGTATAGACGGCTGAAGACATGAGGCTTCCGGGTGGTTGAACAGCCATCATGACGGGATTCTCGTTGTCATGCAACAGAAAATTTTTCACAAAAGAAAGGCGACCGTGCCGGGGGCAACGGTCGCCTGATAGGTGGCTGTGACGCAGCTCAATCGGCCGGCGAAACGCTGACCCGCACCCGCAGGCGCTCGCCTGGGTCGTAGCTGAGGCGCGACATGTAAACGTCGCCGTGATAGCGGTATTCCACGTCGTAGCCGATGATCTGGCGCTGCTCGCTGACCTGGGTTACCGGCTGGCAGACCGTCTGGTTACTGGTGTAGGTCTGGCCGCCGCTGGAAACGGAGTTGCCAACCGCACCGCCCGCCACCGCGCCGCCCACGATCGCCGCCGTGTTGCCGCGGCCATGGCCGATGGTGCTGCCAAGCACACCACCAACAACAGCACCGAGCACGGTGCCCACGCCCTTATTGCCCGGCGTCTGCTGCACTACCTGCTGGTCATAGCACTGCGTGCTGGGCGTGGACGTGCGGGCGACGCCATAGACCGGATCGACGCGCAGCACGTCAGCCCAGGCATAGTGCGCATTGTCGGGCCCCGGGCCCGGGGCGCCCTGCGGCGGGGGCGGAGGCGGATAGCCGTCTTGCTGTGCCATCGCGCCCGTGGACATCACGGTCAGCGCAAGCAAGGGGATCAACAGCATCTTGTTATTCATGAATAGCCTCCGGAAGAGGAATAGTCGCGCGTGGCGCATGTTGAAATTCCAGCAAATTCACTCTGAATCCACGCTTAGAACTGCCGTAACTTAGTGCCCTGTTCGCGGCGGGTTGGCGAAACTTTAAGCCGTTTCCCGGCAGCACGGCCGCAAGAGCTTGATAAGATGGCGGGCTTATTGACCCGACCGTGCCCCAGCCATGCCGATCTCGCTCTACAACAGCCTCAGCCGTCGCACCGAGCCGTTTTCGCCGCTCGATCCGAACCGGGTGACGGTGTATCTGTGCGGGCCTACGGTCTACAACTATGTCCATATCGGCAACGCGCGCGGCCCGGTGGTGTTCGACGTGCTGGTGAAGTTGCTGCGCCGGCATTACGCCGGGGTCGTCTACGCCCGCAACATCACCGATGTGGACGACAAGATCAATGCCGCCGCGCTGGAGCAAGGCGTGCCGATCGGCCAGATCACCAGCCGCTTCGCCCAGGCGTACCGCGAGGACATGGCCGGGCTGGGCATCGCCCAGCCGGACGTCGAGCCGCACGCCACCGCGCATATCGGCCAGATCATCGAGATGATCCAGACGCTGATCGGCAACGGTCACGCCTATGAGGCCGAGGGGCACGTGCTGTTCGACGTGGCCTCCT
Source organism: Dyella sp. (assembly GCF_035277725.1). Taxonomy (GTDB): domain Bacteria; phylum Pseudomonadota; class Gammaproteobacteria; order Xanthomonadales; family Rhodanobacteraceae; genus Dyella_B. The sequence continues at coordinate 13,677 of NZ_DATEJY010000139.1, forward strand.
ATTCGGCCTACGGGGAGTTGTCTGGCCGCGATACGGACGAGTTGATCGCCGGCGCGCGCGTGGAAGTGGCGCCGTACAAACGAAATCCCACCGACTTCGTGCTGTGGAAGCCTTCCACGCCCGAGCTGCCCGGCTGGGAGAGTCCCTGGGGCCGCGGGCGCCCCGGCTGGCATATCGAATGCTCGGCAATGAGCGCCGCGCATCTGGGCGAAACCATCGACATCCATGCCGGCGGCGTGGATTTGCAGTTTCCGCATCACGAAAACGAAATCGCCCAATCCACCTGCGCGCATGGCGGCAAGGTGTTTGCGCGCTGGTGGCTGCACAACGGCATGCTTACCTTCGATGGGCGCAAGATGTCCAAGTCGCTGGGCAACGTGCTGCATGTGCATGAGCTGCTCAAGCAGCATCCGCACGAAGCGTTGCGCCTGCTGCTGCTGCGCGGCCACTACCGCCAGCCGCTGGACTGGTCGGAGGCGGCCATCACCCAGGCCATCAGCACGCTGGATGGCTGGTACCGCGTGCTGCGCGAACTGAGCGACATCGCTGTCGACGCGAACCAACCGCTACCGGTGCCGGAGCGTCTGGAAGCCGCGCTTTGCGATGACCTCAATACCCCGCAGGCGCTGGCCGAACTTTCGTTGCTGGCCGACGCCGCACGCCAGACCCCGGGCGCCGCAACCAAAGCCGCCCTGCTCGGCGGTGGCGCTGCGCTGGGCCTGCTGCAACAGGATCCGGAAGCCTGGTTCAAGCAGGCCGGCGGCCATGCGGTCGATGCCGCGCGTATCGAAGCGCTGCTGGAAGAACGCCGCACCGCACGGGCCGCACGCGACTTTGCACGAGCCGATGCAATCCGCGAGGAGCTGACGGCCATGGGCGTGGTGATCGAAGATGGCGCCCAAGGCACACGCTGGAGCGTGGTGAAACATTGAAATAGCCCGGTTCGGCCCGAGCTAAGCCGGACCGCGCGATAATTTACTTATGAACACTCTTGCCCTAACCAGCGCCGCCCAGGCTCAACAGGAAATCGCCGACGAGTTTGCCTTCTTCGGCGACTGGACCGAGCGCTATCAATACCTGATCGACCTCGGCAAGCAGCTTCCGCCGTTTCCGGAAGACAAGAAGACCGAGGATTACCGCGTGCATGGCTGCCAGTCGATGGTATGGCTGGTGCCGAGTGGCGATGCCTCCAACATGCACTTCGACGCGACCAGCGATTCGGCCATCGTTTCCGGTTTGATCGCCTTGGTGTTGCGTGTGTATTCCGATCGTCCAGCGGCCGAGATCGTGGCTACGGAGCCTGCGTTCATCCAGGAAATCGGCTTGGCCAAGCATTTGTCGCCGACGCGATCGAATGGCTTGGCGGCGATGCTGGTGAAGCTGAAGGCGTACGCTGCCGCAGCGCTGTAGGTTGGGGTGAAACCCCAACATCGCTATGTCCATTGTTCCAATGTTGGGGTTCGCACCCCAACCTACGAAAAGCCCCGCTCTTGGCGGGGCTTTTTATTCTCGTTGGAATCGCGGGTATCAGTCGCCCATCTGCTTCTGCAGATGTTCGCGGCGCTCCTGCGCATCCAGCGACAGCGTAGCGATCGGGCGGGCGTCGAGGCGCTCGAGGCCGATTTCTTCATCGGTCTCTTCGCAGTAGCCGTAACGGCCTTCCTCGATGCGGCGCAAGGCCTTGTCGATCTTGGAAATCAACTTGCGGTAGCGGTCGCGCGTGCGCAGCTCCAGCGAGTTTTCCGTTTCGCGGGTCGCGCGTTCGGCTTCATCGCCAACGTCACGCACCTCGTCGCGGAGGTTCTCCATGGTCTGGCGCGACTCTTCCACCAACTGCTCGCGCCAGGTACGCAGCTTGTTGCGGAAGTACGCAAGGTGACGGGGATTCATGTACTCCTCGTCGGACGAAGGACGATAGCCCGCAGGCAAATCGATGTTCGTGGTGATGGGCAGGGCGTAACGGCCGTCTTCGCGGGTTACACCATTATCGAGCGTTGTAGCGGAGCTATTCATTGATGACTGCGTGGTTTTTTGTTTCTTGCTGGAGGAATTTTGCGCAGTGGCATTCGCAACGCGCGGCGCCGGGGACGGTCCCACGGCGCTGGCCACCTTACCCGCAATGGGCCGGGCGGCAGGTGATGATACGGCTTGCGGTGTTGCAGTTTGTGTAGCTGATGTCGCCTTTGATGCCACGGCCGGAGCCGGTGCCGGTTTCGGCGCCGCCGGCTTGGCGGGCGTTTTTTCCGCCGCCTTCTTGACCGGTGCCGGCGCTGGCTTGTGGGCAGGCGTCGCGTGCTTGGGCTCGGGCTTCTTGGCCTCTGGCTTGGCTGCCTTCTTTGCTGGCGCCTTGACCGGTTCGGCATGCTTTGGCTGCGCCTTGGCGACTGGCTTGGCCACGGTCTTCTTGGCCGGCGCTGGCGCCGCCTTCTTGGCAACCGCCTTGACCGGTGCTTTCTTCGCCGCGGCCTTCTTGGCCGGCGCCGCCTTTTTCACGGACTTGGGGGCAGCGACCTTGGCCTTGCTGACCTTGGTGTCGTTGCTCTTGCCCGCAGCCTTCCCTTTTGCAGCGTTCTTGGCGGCGGTCGAATTATGCGTGGTTTTCGCCATTTACCTTCACCGTTTTGGCCTTGGCGGCCGGCTGTTATAGCCCAATACCCTTCACACCGGCAACCATCCCTTTGGGATACTTACACCTTCTGGAATACTTACACCCTTGGGTCTCAAAGCGGTTTCGGCCATGTGAACGCCGTGAGTCGATTGATTATCTTCCTGCTCAATCTCTACAAGCGCTTCGTGAGCCCTCTGTTAGGACAGCGTTGTCGCTTTTACCCCAGTTGCTCCGATTATGCACGCATTGCTGTCTCCCGCTTTGGTCCATGGCGCGGCGGCTTGCTGGCCGGATGGCGGATACTACGCTGTCAGCCGCTGTGCTCGGGCGGTAACGATCCGGTGCCTGAGCATTTCCATTTTTCCGGCTGCCATGCCACAGGCAAGGGGTCGGAAGATGGGGCTGCTTGAGCGCGACGCAAGTCCACTGCCTTTCCCTTTTGCTGAGGAGTTCGCATGTCCACCGATTGGCTGATCAAGAACGCCGAACTGGTCAATGAAGGTCGCCGCTTCCACGCCGACCTGCGCGTCAAGCACGGCCGCATCGATGCCATCGGCGACAGCTTGAACGCTCGCCCGGGCGAGCAGGTGATCGATGCCACCGGCCTTTGGCTGCTGCCCGGCATGGTCGATGACCAAGTGCACTTTCGCGAACCAGGCCTTACGCACAAAGCCGATATCGCGCACGAATCGCGCGCCTGCGCCGCGGGCGGCATCACCAGCTTCATGGAGATGCCCAACACCAAGCCGCCGGCGCTGGACCGAGAATCGCTGGAAGCCAAGTACGCGCGCGCGGCGGAAACCTCGGCGGTGAACTACGCGTTCTACCTCGGCGCCAGCAACGACAATCTGGAAGCGATCCGCACGCTCGACCCCAAAGCCGCACCAGGCATCAAGGTATTCATGGGCGCCTCCACCGGCAACATGCTGGTGGACAACCCCGACACGCTGGACGGCATCTTCCGCGAAGCGCCCACGCCGATCATCACGCATTGCGAAGACACGCCGATGATCGACGCGTTGCATGCCAAGGCGCGCGAAAAATACGGCGACGACATTCCGGCACGCGAGCATCCGCTGATCCGCTCGCGCGAGGCTTGCATCAAGTCCACCCGGCTGGCGATCTCGCTGGCGCAAAAGCACGGCACGCGGCTGCACGTGCTGCATATCTCCACCGCCGACGAACTGGCCTTGTTCCAGCCCGGCCCACTCAAGGGCAAGCAGATCACGGCAGAAACCTGCGTGCACTTCCTGCACTTCAGCGACGAGGATTACGAGCGGCTGGGCTTCCTGATCAAGTGCAATCCCGCCATCAAGACGGCTGCGGATCGCGAGGCGATCACCAAGGCCGTGGCGGAAAGCCGCATCGACGTGCTCGCCACCGACCACGCACCGCATCTGCTGGAAGAAAAGGCACAGCTGTATGACAAGGCCCCTTCCGGCCTGCCGCTGGTGCAATTTGCGCTGCAAGCGGCCTTGCAGCGCGTGACCGAAGGCAAGCTCACGCTGGAACGCGTGGTGGAAGCCGTCAGCCATGCGCCGGCGACGCTGTTCAGCGTGCACGAACGCGGTTTTCTGCGCGAAGGCTATGCAGCCGACCTGGTGCTGGTCGATCCACGCAAGCCGCATACCGTGCGTCGCGAGGAAGTGCTGTCGAAATGCGGCTGGTCACCCTTCGAGGGCTACACCTTCAGTCATTCCATTGCGTCGACGTTCGTCAACGGGCGACGCGTGTGGGACGGCACGCGCCTGGACGAAAGCGTGCGCGGCGAGCGCCTGGCATTTGATCGCTGAAGCCGTTTAGGCCTGCGCCATGCCCGCATGCGGGCATGACGCAGGCAGCCATCAGTGCAGCTCGGAAATCGTTACCAACACCGGACCATCGTTGCCCGAATCGCCAAGCACCCTGGCCTGCGTATCGCTGGTCGCCAAGGTGCGATCACCCTGCTTGATGCTCGCCGACACCCGGAAATCCGTGCCGTTGGCCACATCACTCGGCTCGTAGCTCAACACGAACGACACCGGCGACGCGCCGATCGGCGCAATGCGGTCAGTCGCAATCACGCCTGCGGGCGCATCGTGCCGATCGAGCGTGACGAGGAGATAAGCATCGGACGGCAGGTCGTGCGCGAGGTGATAGTCGACTTCGCCGGTCAACGACTTCATCAGCGTCTGCTGCGGCGGCGGCGCCTTGTGCTTGCCGAAGTGCGGCATCCAGCTGCAACCGGCCATTAAACACGCGCCGGCCAGGAGCATTCCGTAGCGGATCTTCATAGGTTTTTCCTCATCTGCGGACACGCGGATGATAACAACCGCGCGTGTACCGGCGTTGCATCAGCCGCGCCCGTTGCCGTAACCACCGGCCACGCCTTTGCTGGCGTAGGCCACGGCATCGTGCGGATGCAGGCTTTCCTGGTGTTCGAGGCGCACGTGGAAGTCAGCGATGCGATCGTCCGTGTCGAGCGCGTGCTGGATGCGGCGCGCAGCGTCCTCGCAGAACATCAGGTTGCCACCATTGGCGAGGGCGAACGCCTGCTCGTCTTCGCGCTTTACCGCGGTCTGCACCGGCGTGCCCAAGGACTGTTCGACGCGATCGAGCAGGCTGATGAGATTCAGTGGCGCGCCCTCGACAAAGCGCACCAGCAGGCGCGCCACGCTGCGCTGCGCATGCGGCGTCGCTACGATGCCTTTTTCGTTACCCAGCCACGCCAGCACGGCGGCGTGATCCAGCGGCTTGTTCGCGTCGAAATCCTTGGCGAATTGCTCCTGGATCAGCTGTCTCGATAGCGCGGCTGATGCGGGGCAAGTCGAGGAGTAAACCACTTCCGTTCCCAGCTCCAGACGAAAACCGTCTTCGCAAAGACTGGCTTCAATCGAAACCGGGTACGCGCGCCAACCGCTATTACTGCTACGCAGAGCAGCGCGGCGCACGAGTTGATCAAAGCGAATGCTGATGCGCGCACGATCAGCCAGTTCCTGATGCGATTCCAGGAAGGCGTGCAGCAAGGATTCCAGCATGCCGGCATCGACCGGCTTGGCGCTCAGGTATTCATCCACCAGCAGATACAAGCGCGACATGTGGATACCGCGCTTGTCGGGCCGGGTGAGATTGACGAAAGCACCCACCTGCGCGCTGGAACGCTGGGCCGCGCCATCGCCGGCATCGAACAGCACGGGCACCTCGATACCGTCCATGCCGACCCAATCCAGCGCGCCGGCCAGATGCGGCTGTGCCTGGGTGGCAACGTCGGGCATCAGGCGAACGGTGTTTTCATGGGTGTGCATGGGAGCTCCTCAATCACCCCGCTTTACGGAGGCGCTGTACAAGGCTGTCACGGCGCTAATCTTGGGGCAGCTTGCCGCGTCGCAACAGGCCTTGCTTCGGAAACGGTGCGTCTATCGCGCTTAGCCGCTCACCTGCTGCTGCCATCGCTGCGCCGCCCGCCAGGCGCGCATGGTCGCCATGAAGCCCCTGTCCGGCGTACCTTTTTGCAACGCATTCAAGGGCTCGCCGGCGTGCGCGGCCCGGCGCACCAGCCGCTCACCCTCGCCGGCCTCCAGCGCCCGGAAAACGCTGAGAGGACCATCGAGACGAGTCGCCTCGCTCCAGGCCGAGCGCAGATCGTCCAGCTGAGCCTTGATGGCCTGATCACGCGCCTCACTGTGCTGACGCAAACCGGTGCGGCTCAGGCCGAAACGAGCCAACCGCGCCATGGGCAATGGCAGGCGATCGCGTTCCGCATCCTCTTGCAGACGACGCAGGGCAAACAACAGGTGATTCAAGGTGGCCAAGCGCGCGGCGCGTTCCGGCGAAGCGGCTTCGCCATACCACCAGGCGGTTTCCAGTGCAGCCAGCGCGCCATGCAAGGCAGAGGCCGCATTGAGCTGCGCGGTGAAATCCACCGCCGTGCCCTCTTCCAGTTGCGCCATCGCGGCCAGCACCGGGGCCAGCCAGCGTTCGGCCGGCATCGCATGGGCACGCTCGTCATCGAACAACACGCGGGTCAGCGGATGCCTGCCACCGCTGGCTGCGGCACCGCTCAATTCCTCCGCCCACCAATGGAGCTTGGTGGCAGCGACATGCGGTTCGCGAATGCCGTAGGCGGCCGATAGCAACGCTTGCTCCCACGCCGCCAGCGCGATGTGGCCCGGATATTTAGCCGGATCCACGAACACCAGCGCGGTGCGCTGCTGCGGTTGCACGGCCAGCCATTTGTCGACGTAGCTTTGCAGCGCGCCGTGCAGGGCAACCTCTTCGCTCACGCCGGAACCTTCAACTTGAGCAACTCGGTCAAGTCACGCGGGTGCTCCACCACCGAGTCGGCGCCCCAGGTATGTGGATCGCCGCCATCGAGATAGCCCCATTGCACGGCTACGGTGTAGAGGCCGGCGGCGTGTCCCGCCTGCACGTCGCGGCGATCGTCGCCAACAAAAAGGCAGTGCGCCGGCTCCAGCGCAGCACGTTCGCATGCCAGCAACACAGGGGCCGGGTCGGGTTTGCGCACCGGCAACGTATCGCCCGATATCACTGCGCACACGTGTTCGCCCCAGCCGATCTGCTTCACCAGATCATCGGTGAGATAGCCCGGCTTGTTGGTGACGATGCCCCAGGCAATGCCATGCGCCTGGAGTGTATCGAGCAGTGCATCGACGCCTTCGAAGGGACGCGTATGGCGCGACATCATGCTGTGGTAAAGCTCCAGATAGCGGGGCATGCGCTCAAGCAGCGCATCGTCGCTTTCATCAAACGCACAGCGCAGGATAGCGCGCGAACCGCGCGACACCACGGTGCGCACCGCTGCGTACGAAGGAACGGATGCGCCCACTTCATTGCAATAAACAGCCAGCGCAGCATGCAGATCTGGTGCGCTGTCCAGCAAAGTGCCGTCCAGATCGAACAACACGCCTTGGGTCGATGCGGGCAGTGGCTTCATGCGGGTTTACGTGCGCAGACGAGATAGTTGACGGCGGTGATGCGGCTTAGCCATGCCTTGCGCGTGATCGGGTTGTAGCCCAGGCCGCTGATGTCTTCCAGCTCCAGGCCCTCGTGCCGCAGCAAGCGTGCGAGTTCTGAAGGTTTGAGGAATTGTGCGTAGTGATGCGTACCGCGTGGCAACAGGCGCGCGATGTATTCCGCGCCAATGATGGCCGCGCCAAACGAAGCCGGTGTACGGTTGAGCGTGGACATGAACAGCCTTGCGCCCGGCTTCAGCATGGCAGCCAGATCGTGCACGAGTGCAGCAGGATCGGGAACGTGTTCGATCAGTTCCATGCAGCACACGGCATCGAAGCTGGCCGGCTCAGCCGCGGCGAGTTCCGCGGAGGATTGCTTGCGGTAGTCGACGTTCACGTTCGACTCGTGCAGATGCAGCCGAGCGATCTCGATAACCTTCAAGCCCATGTCGATACCGACCACGTCGGCACCGGCGCGCGCGAGCGCTTCACTCAACAGCCCCCCGCCACAACCCACGTCGGCGACACGCGCATCACGCAAGGCCACACGCGATGCGACATAGTCCATCCGCACCGGATTGAGATCGTGCAATGGGCGTGATTCGCCATCCGGATCCCACCAGCGCGAGGCCAGTTTGTCGAAGCGCGCAATTTCTTTATGACTGACGTTTTGCGTGGCTTGCATGACGAACAACTCCCATGAATCCGGTGTTTAGTGGGTGTTCCATTCGTAAACCGTGACATCCCAACCGCCGCTAGTATGCGCCGGGTCGCTGTGAGCGATTGCCAAGGCCTCTTCCATGGACGCTGCACGTAGCAGATAGGCACCGCCGGAACGGTCTGCAAACGGGCCGGACATCTCATTGCGCCCCTGTTCGCGCAAGGTGGCCAGAAACGCGTGATGCAGCGGTATCACCGCCGGATCGACGTGCGGCCTGCGCATCAGCATGACGAGAAAACGTGTCATACCGGATCCAGTGCCGCGATGCGCTCGCGCCATGCATGCGTACGCCCCATGATGCCATCGAGATCCATATCTACCAGTTCGCGGGCAGCGAGTTTGCGCTTGCCGGCAATCCATACGTCGGTGACTTGGTGGCGGCCAGTGGCATAGATGAGCTGGGACACGATGTGGAACAACGGCTGCGTTTCCAGATCGCTCAATCGAACCGCTGCCAAGTCTGCTTGCTTGCCGGCTTCGATGGAGCCGATTTCCGCATCCAGACCCAGCGCCTTGGCGGCCTGGATGGTGGCGGTGCGCAGCGCATATTCGGCATCGAACGCTGCCGCGTCTTCGGCTACCGCTTTGGCGAGCAAAGCGGCGGTGCGCATTTCGCCGAACATGTCCAAGTCATTGTTGGAGGCAGTGCCATCGGTACCCAACGCGACGTTCACGCCGGCTTTGCGCAGTTTTTCCGCCGGGCAGAAACCGGAAGCCAGTTTCAGATTGGATTCCGGGCAATGCACTACCGATACGCCGGCTTCGGCGCAGGCGGCGATTTCGCCGTCGGTAAGTTGCGTCATGTGGACGGCGATCAGGCGGTCGTTGATCAAGCCCAGCTTCTGCAGGCGCTGGAACGGACGCAGGCCGCTTTTCTTGCGCTCCTCCTCCACCTCGTGCGCTGTTTCGTGCAGATGCAGATGCACGGGGATATCAAGCTGATCGGCCAGCATACGGATGCGCTCGAAGGATTCGTCAGACACCGTGTACGGCGCATGTGGACCGAAGGCGGTGCGGATCAGCGGATCGTTGCGGAAGCTGTCATGCGTTTCGCCGGCACGCTCGAAGTATTCGTCCTGCGTGCGCGCCCAAGCGGTGGGGAATTGAATCACCGGCAAGGCGATGACGGCGCGGAAGCCATGCTTGCGGTACATCGCGCCGATGGCATCCGGAAAGAAATAGTTTTCGTTGGCGCATGTAGTGCCGCCGCGCAGCATCTCGGCGATGGCCAGTTCCACGCCATCGCGCACGAACTCGGGGCCGATCACCTTCGCCTCGACCGGCCAGATGTGTTGCTGCAACCAGACCATCAGCGGCAGGTCGTCAGCGAGACCGCGCATCAACGTCATGGGATTGTGTGCGTGCGTATTGATCAGACCGGGGATCAGCACGTGTTCGCCCAGCTCGACCCGCTCGCGCGGCGCATAGGCATGGCGCGCTTCGGCAATCGGCAGGATGGCCACGATGCGATCGGCATGAATCGCCACCGCATGGTGTTCCAGCACCACGCCACGCGGTTCGACCGGCACCACCCAGCGGGCTTCAATGAGTACATCCACAGGCTGCGGCGCGGTCTGGCTCGTCATGGGGATTCTTTATGTGGGGATATGAAACGGGGCGGTACATCTTACGATGTACCGCCCCGGTGTTTTCGTTTATGACTTGGCTGAAACGCCGTCGGCAGGGGGGTTGGCGCAGCCTAAGCCAACTGTGGCGCTTCGATGATGCTGGGTTACGCTGCGCTAACCCAGCCTACGTTGCGGGCCAGTACGTCACTTGCCGACGCGGCTGACGTACTCGCCGGTGCGGGTGTCGACCTTGATGACTTCGTCCGTGCTGACGAACAACGGCACGCGGACCACAGCGCCGGTTTCCAGCGTGGCCGGCTTGCCGCCGCCACCCGAGGTGTCGCCGCGCAGGCCCGGATCGGTCTCGGTGATCTTCAGTTCGACAAAGTTCGGCGGCTGCACGGCGATGATCTCGCCGTTGAACAGCGTGACCACGCATTCTTCCTCGCCCTTGAGCCACTTTGCAGCGTCACCCATGCCAACCTTGCTGGCCTGATGCTGCTCGAAGCTTTCCTGATGCATGAAATGCCAGAATTCGCCATCGGAGTACAGATACTGCATGTCGGTATCGACCACGTCGGCGACTTCGAAGCTGTCGCTGGACTTCATCGTCTGCTCGGTGGTGCGACCGTTCTTCAGATTGCGGATGAAGATGCGGGTAAACGCCTGACCTTTGCCGGGCTTGATGAAATCGGCGTCGGTGATGACCCACGGGTCATTGTTGTGAAGGATCTTCATACCCTTCTTGACGTCGTTGAGACCGACGGTGGCCATGCGCTGTGTGCTCCAGATGTGATGCCGCCGACAGGCAGCTAGAATAGGCGTTTCCCGGGCCTGATCCCGGTTCAAGACTCACTATGATAACCGCAAGCCAAGCTGCCCGCCTATCACCGCCCGAGCCCGACTGGCGCACGCTATGGCGCGAAGCCATTACCGATGCGCGCGAATTATTGGCCCTGGTAGGGCTGGAACAGCTTGCCGATACCCTGCCCGTCGAGGATGCCGGCTTCCCGCTGCGCGCACCCCGTGGTTTTGTCGCCCGCATGCGCAGGGGCGACGCCCGCGATCCGTTGCTGCTGCAGGTGCTGCCGCAGTTGGCCGAAACGCAACGGATGCCCGGCTTCAGCACGGACGCCGTGGGCGATATGGCGGCCCGCTCCGCCAAGGGCATGCTGCATAAATATCAGGGGCGTGCATTGCTGATCGCCAGCGGCAGCTGCGCGGTGAATTGCCGGTACTGCTTTCGACGTCATTTCCCTTATGGCGATGAGATGGCCGCGGCCGGTCAATGGCATCAGGCGTTGGAACACGTTCGCCAGGATGCGTCGATCAGCGAGCTGATTCTGTCCGGCGGCGACCCGCTCGCGCTGGCCACTGGCAAGCTGGAAGAGCTTAGCCGCGGGCTGGCGGATATCCCGCACGTCACGCGGTTGCGCATCCATACCCGCCTGCCGGTGGTGCTCCCGGAACGCATCGACACGTCTTTCGTCGAGTGGCTAAAGGCACTGCCTCTGCAAAAGGTGGTGGTCCTGCATGCCAATCACGCCAACGAGTTCGACGACACCGTGGATGAGGCGTGCGCACGCCTGCGCGACGCCGGCACGACGCTGCTCAACCAGGCCGTGCTGCTCAAGGGAATCAACGATGATGCCGATACGCTGATAGGGCTGTCGGAACGCATGTTCGTTGCGGGTGTGCTGCCCTATTACCTGCATCAGCTCGATCGCGTCCAGGGCGCAGCGCATTTCGAGGTAACCGATACCCAGGCGCAAGTGCTGATCGAATGCATGCGCGGCCGTCTGCCCGGGTACCTGGTGCCCAAGCTGGTGCGCGAGGTGGGAGGCGATCCGTCGAAGCGGCCGCTTTGACTGTCCTGATGGGCCATGCCAGCTGCATGCCCTTGACGAAAAACAGGTGAGGGACAACCGTATGCCTGCGCTTCGTCACCAATGCACGCATTGACGCTGGCAGGTCTGCAAGGAATCCGTTAAAACACCCTATATTGAGTGCCGGCTTGCCCTCGGATGCCTTCCGCGCGAGCAGCCCCTATCGAAGGAAAGCACGACGCGCCCATGAAGACAGACTCCGTCATCAAGATCCTCTTTATCGAGAATTCGGTCGAGGACGCGGAACACATCAATACCTTGTTGCGTAACGCAGGCATTGCCGTTCGCCCAGCGCGGGCCACCACCCCCGAACAGATCCACACAGCGCTGGAGGAAATCGGTCCCGACGTGGTCTTGTACAACCCCAACGTCGGCGGGCTGTCGTTGCGTCAAGTGGGCCAGCTGATCGATGCCAGCGCCCGCGATATCGCGCTGATCGCTTGCGTCGCGAAAATCGACGAACAAAGCGTCGCGGACATGTTTCAAGATGGCGTGGTGCATGGCGTCGGCTCGCGCAGCCAGCCCAAGCAGCTGATTACCGTTATCCGTCGCGAATTCGAATCGCTGCACGCGCGCCGTCAGGTTCGACGCCTGGAAGCGGCCCTGCGCGAGTCGGAACGACGCTGCGACGCCTTGCTGGATTCCTCCAACGATCCCATCGCCTACGTGCACGAAGGCATGCATGTGCGCGCCAACCGCTCGTATCTCGATACGTTCGGCTATACCGACTACGACGACTTGCTCGGCTTGCCGGTGCTGGATTTGATTGGTCCGGCCGATGCGGATGCCTTCAAGAGTTTGCTGCGTGCGTTGTCGAAAGGCGAGAAAGCCGAATACCGCCTGGAATTGCACGCCCGCCGCGCCGACGGCAGCACCTTTCCGGCTACCGCCGAATTCGCCCATGCGACTTTCGAAGGCGAGCCTTGCCTGCAGATCGTGTTCCGGCGACAGCAAATCGATCCGTCCCTGGTGGAGCAACTGCAGCGCGATCCGGTCACCGGCTTGTTCAACCGTGCGCGTACGCTGGAATACATCGACAACGCCGTGGCCGCCGCCAGCGAAGGCCGCAAGGGCCAGACGATGCTGCTGATCGAGCCGGACAATTGGGCGCACATCGTCAACAACGTCGGCTTGGGCAAGGCTGACGAATTGCTGGCCGCCTTCGCCCATCGCGTGAGCGCGCAGCTGAGACAGGAAGACGTTGCCGGCCTGCTGGCCGAACACACCGTCGGCGTGATCCTGCACACGGAAACCGATGAGGCCATCCGGGCCTGGATCGACACCCTGCAAAAGGCGATCTCCAGCGAGATCTTTGATCTCGGCACGCAGTCGATCACCTTGACCGCCAGCATCGGCGGCAGTTTGCTGGGCGAAAAGAATGCCAACGCCGAGATGCTGCTGAACCAGGCCGGCCAGGCGCTGCGTAGTGCGCAGGGGCAAGGCGGCAATCGCAGCGAATTGCACGATCCAGCAGCGAGAGAAAAGGCCGACGCCGAACGCGAGCGCAACTGGCTGAACTTGCTGCGCCGCGCGCTCACCCAGAACGAGTTTGCGCTGTATCACCAGCAGACCATCAGCCTGCAGGATGCCGAGGGTGACTATTCGGAAATCCTGCTGCGCATGAACGGCCCGCAGGGAGAAGTCTCGCCAGGCTTCTTCATGCCGATCGCGGAGAAGTACGGGCTCAATGCCGAAATCGATCGCTGGGTGCTCAACCAGGCCATCAGCGCCTTGAAAGCACGCGACCGGCATGGCATTCCGACCACCTTCTTCGTCAAGCTCACGCCGGATTCCATGCAGCAGCAAGCCAACTTGCTGCCCTGGCTGGACCGCGCGCTAAAGCAGGCAGCCCTCAAGCACGGCCGCCTGGTGCTGGAAATGACCGAAAGCAAGGTCGTAACGATGCTGCGGCCGGCGCAGGAGTTCATCAATGGATGGAAGCAACTCGGCGGCTCATTCGCGCTGGAGCAGTTTGGCTCCGGTCTCAACTCGTTCCAGTTGCTCAACCACATCGACGCGGATTATCTGAAGATCGACCGCAGCTTCATGGCCGATCTGCCGCAGCATCCGGAAAACCAGAAGAAGGTCACCGAGATCTGCCAGCAGGCGCACGAGATGAAGCGCCTGACCGTGGCCGAGTGGGTGGAGGATGCCGCCAGTACCTCGTTGTTGTTTGCCTGCGGCGTGGACTTCGTGCAGGGCAACTTCCTGCAGGAACCGCAGCCGCTTGTGGCGAATGTGTAGCCGTTTCCAGAGACGAACGGGCCGTTAGCCCCGCCTGTCGCCTGCAGATTTCCATCCACTATCCAACAAGTCGCGCGTAGGTTGGGTTAGCGCAGCGCAACCCAACTGAACACATGGAATTACCGAGTTACGCCCCCAGATCCAGAACACGCAACGCATACCCAACAGTCACGCAAAACAAAAACCCGCGGATCGCTCCGCGGGCTTTTTATATCTACGGCATCGACCGGAATCAGTCGGCCGACGTGGAAGCAGCGATGTCTTCCTTGATGCGAGCAGCCTTGCCTTCCAGGTTGCGCAGGTAATACAGCTTGGCGCCACGCACCTTGCCCTTGCGCTTCACCTGCACCGATTCGATGCTCGGGCTATGCGCCTGGAACACGCGCTCCACGCCCGTGCCGTGCGAGATCTTGCGCACCGTGAAGGCCGAATGCAGGCCGCGGCTGCGCTTGGCAATCACGACGCCCTCGAACGCCTGCACGCGCTCGCGGTTGCCTTCCTTCACCTTGACGTTGACCACCACGGTGTCGCCAGGGCCGAACTCCGGCAGCTGGCGGGTGATCTGCTCGGCTTCGAACTGTTCGATGATCTTGTTCATGACAACACCTGTCTTTGTTCAATGACTGCGGTCTTCATCGGCCGCATCGTTTTGCCGTAGCTGTGCTTGAGCATGCTCACGGCGGAATTCATCCAACAGCGCACGGGATTCCTTACCCAGCGCGCGCTGCGCCAATAAATCGGGACGCCTCAACCACGTTCGTCCCAACGATTGCTTCAGACGCCAACGGCGAATGGCCGCGTGATCGCCGGAAAGCAACACCTCCGGTACGTCGCCCAGTGCATCGTGCACCGGTTTTGCGTAGTGCGGACAATCGAGCAAGCCGCTCGAGAAGGAATCCTGCTCGGCGGATTGCGCGTCGTTCAACGCACCCTCCTGCAGGCGTCCCACCGCGTCGATGATCACCGCGGCGCCCAACTCGCCACCGGACAGCACATAATCGCCGATGGAAAGCTCCTCGTCGACCTCGTGCGCCAGCAGACGCTCGTCCACACCTTCGTAACGACCACAGAGCAAAGCCAGACGCGGCATCTTGGCCAGCGCTTCCACCTTGTCCTGCGTCAGCCGCGCTCCTTGCGGACTGAGGTAAATCACATGCACCGGTTCGGGTGCCGCCTCACGCATCGCCGCCAGGGTTTTGCGCAAAGGCTCGATCAGCATCACCATGCCGGGACCACCACCGCAAGTGCGGCCATCCACGGTACGGTAATTGTCGGTGGCGTAATCGCGCGGGTTCCAGGCTTCCACCTGCAGCAACTCGCGCTGCTGCGCGCGTCCTACGACACCGACGGCGGCGCACTGGCGCATGAAGTCCGGAAACAGCGTGACGACATCAATGCGCATCGGATCCTCAGAACTCGGGATCCCAGTCCACCACCATGCGTCCGCCTGGAATATCCACCGAACGCACGTACACACCCTGGACGAAAGGAACCAGCCGCTCGCGCTCGCCATCCCTTACGACCACCACATCGTTGGCGCCGGTCGCGAAAAGATGACTCACGCGTCCCAATGCTACGCCTTCGGTGGTGACGACCTCGAGGCCTTCGAGATCGACCCAGTAATACTCATCCTTGCCGGGCGGCGGCAGCAACTCGCGGGCGACGTAGATGTCCTGCCCTACCAGTGCCGTGGCGCCATCCCTGTCATCCACCCCTGGCAGCTTGGCAATGAGGCCCTTGCCTTGGGGTCGACCGTCGATTCCCTTGATCTCCCTCTCCTGGCCCGGCGCGGTGAGCTGCCAGGGCTGGTACTTGAAGATCTGCGCACGGGGCTCGGTCCAGGATTCGAGCTTGACCCAGCCCTGTACGCCGTACAACCCGACGATGCGTCCAACCAGGACGCGTCGACCGGCTGCACTCATGCTCAAGCAGCCTGCTTGGCGGCTTCCTTCAACAGGGAGGCAACCTTGTCGCTCAACTGAGCGCCTTTGCCCACCCACTCCTGCACGCGCGCAACGTTCAGCTCAAGGCGCTTGTCCTTGCCCGAGGCGACCGGGTTGTAGAAACCCACGCTCTCGATATTGCGGCCATCACGCGCGCTGCGCGAGTCGGTCACAACGACGTGGTAGAACGGACGGCCCTTGGCGCCGCCGCGCGAAAGACGAATCTTGACCATAGTTGAAAGCTCCAGAGTTGCCGGCGTCTCCGGCAAGCACGCCCTAGGCCGGACGCGGTAAACGCGACATTTTAATGAAATTCGCGGAAAAAGGAAGGGGTTAGCGGTTCACTCGCCTCAACGCATCGGCGGAAACCCGCCACCCATGCCGCCCATGCCCTTCATGGCGCCGCGCATCTGCCGCAGCAGGCCCTTGGTGCCGCCCTTGGAGAGCTTGGACATCATTTTTTCCATTTGCATGTACTGCTTGAGCAGGCGGTTCACATCCGCTGGCTGCGTACCGGAACCACGCGCCACACGGGCGCGGCGGGAACCGTTGAGCAGGTCCGGATGGCGGCGCTCTTTCTTGGTCATCGAGCTGATGATCGCAATCATGCGCTTGATCTCACCATCGCCGACCTTGGATTTCACGTTATCCGGCAGCGAGGACACGCCCGGCAGCTTGTCCATCAGGCCGGCCAGACCGCCCATGTTGTTCATCTGTTCGAGCTGGTCGCGCATGTCGTTGAGGTCGAAGCGCTTGCCCTTGATCACCTTCTGGGCCAGCTTCTGCGCCTTTTCCTGATCGACCTTGCGCTCCACCTCCTCGACCAGCGACAACACGTCGCCCATGCCAAGGATGCGCTGCGCAATACGGTCCGGATAGAACGGTTCCAGCGCGTCGGTCTTTTCGCCCGCACCGAGGAACTTGATCGGCCGACCGGTGACGTAGCGCACCGAAAGCGCCGCACCGCCACGGGCGTCGCCGTCAGTCTTGGTGAGCACCACGCCAGTAAGGGGCAATGCCTCGGCAAAGGCCTTGGCGGTGTTGGCCGCGTCCTGGCCGGTCATCGAGTCGACCACGAACAGGGTTTCGATAGGCGTGATCGCGGCGTGCAGCGCCTTGATCTCGGCCATCATCGCTTCGTCGACGTGCAGGCGGCCGGCGGTGTCCACCAGCAGCACGTCGATCACTTCCTTGCGTGCGGCAACGATCGCCGCCTTGGCAATGTCGACCGGATTCTGGCCGGCCTCGGAAGGAAAGAACTTCACCTCGACCTGTTCGGCCAAAGTGCGCAATTGCTCGATCGCCGCCGGACGATAGACGTCGCAGCTCACCACCATGACGCGCTTCTTCTTGCGCTCGGTAAGGAAGCGCGCCAGCTTGGCCACAGTGGTGGTTTTACCAGCACCCTGCAGGCCCGCCATCAGCACGACGGCCGGCGGTTGCTGGGCGAGGTTCAGTTCGGCGTTGGCCGTGCCCATTACGGCGGTCAGCTCATCGCTGACCACTTTCACTAGCGCCTGGCCGGGCGATAGGCTCTTGAGCACTTCCTGGCCGACGGCGCGCACCTTCACGCGCTCGATCAGCGCCTGCACCACCGGCAACGCCACATCGGCCTCCAGCAGCGCAATGCGCACTTCGCGCAGCGATTCGCGGATGTTTTCCTCGGTCAGCCGGCCGCGGCCACGCAGGCGGTTGACGGTGGTGGAGAGGCGTTGACTGAGGGATTCGAACATAAAGGCGAATGGGTGAAGCAAATGGACTGGCGATGATACCAGAGCCGGGCGAGGAGGCCTCTTAGCGAAGAGCCATGTCTGCGGCTTTCCGACGCGGGACCAAACAATCTTCCACGCTCCCAAGGGGTGTCGAACTAACCACCCGCTTTGCACTGCCCCATGCAGACGCCCATCGGTCCGCTTAGAAGCCACGACGGTCGTCGCAACGCTGCGCGACGACTGGGAGCAGTCGCGTTCACCCTATCACCACCCTGTGCGACACTTGCACGCCATGTTCGCTGCCCTCTCCATCTTCGCCATCGCCTGCTACCTGCTTGCCAGCGGGTTGTTGGCATGGCCACTGTTCGACAGCCGCGCAACGGTACCGGTGCGGGTTGCGCGCCCTGCTTTGGTCATCGCCACCTTTGCGGTTTTGGCGCACGCCGCATGGTTGCTGGCCGCACATCGTGGCGCACTCGATCTGCACTTCTTTGCTGCGCTGTCGCTGGTGGCGTGCGTCGTGTCGGCGCTCACGCTGGTCGTGAACCTCACACGGCCGGTGATGGCATTAGGTGTGATCGTGTTTCCGCTAAGCGCGCTGCTTCTGCTCGTCGATAGCTTCTTCGCTCCCGCGACGGTGCCGATTTCCATGGACTGGCACATCAAGCTGCACGTGACGGTGGCCTTGCTTGCCTTCAGCGTACTGTCGATTGCCGCAGCGATGGCGATCTTGCTCGCGATCCAGGAAAAAGCACTGCGACATCGCCATATCGGCCCGTGGCTGAGTGCTCTTCCGCCTTTGACGCTGACCGAATCCTTGCTGTTCCGCTTGATCGGCGCCGGCTTTGCACTGCTCACCGTAGCCCTGCTTACCGGCATCTTGTTCGTGAACAACCTTTTCGGCCAGCACTTGGTCCACAAGACCGTGCTATCGATCATTGCATGGCTGGTATTCGGCGCCCTGCTCTACGGCCGCTGGCGGCACGGCTGGCGCGGCCGCAGCGCGGTGAACCTTACGCTGATCGGCATGAGCGTGCTGGTACTGGCATTCTTTGGATCAAAATTTGTATTGGAAGTGATCCTGCATCGCGCGGTGGATTGAGCTCAACGGCAAGCATCGATGGCTTGCGACAAGCGTTCCACGCCGATCACTTCCATATCGCCTACCCGCCCTTTCTTTGGCGCATTGGCCTTCGGCACGATCGCACGCTGAAAACCATGGTGAGCAGCTTCCTTCAAGCGCTCTTCGCCATTGGGAACCGGGCGAATTTCACCAGAAAGACCTACCTCGCCGAAGGCAATGGCTTTTTCCGGCAATGGACGATCACGCAGGGATGAAAGCACGGCTAGCAGCACAGGCAGATCGGCAGCCGTTTCCTGCACACGAATACCACCCACGACATTGACGAAGACGTCCTGATCGTAGGCCGCCACACCGCCATGCCGATGCAAGACGGCCAACAGCATCGCCAGACGATTTTGCTCGAGACCGAGCGCCACACGGCGCGGATTTCCCAGCGACGATTGGTCAACCAGCGCTTGCACTTCCACCAGCAAGGGACGCGTACCTTCGCGCGTCACCATGATGGCGCTGCCTGACGTCGGCCCGCTGTGCGCGGAAAGAAAAATTGCGGAGGGATTGGGTACTTCGCGCAGGCCTTTCTCGGACATCGCGAACACACCCAGTTCGTTGACCGCACCGAAGCGATTCTTGAAGGCACGCAAGACGCGGAAGCGGCTGCCGGATTCGCCTTCGAAATACAGCACGGCATCGACCATGTGCTCGAGTACGCGCGGACCTGCAATGCCACCTTCCTTGGTGACGTGCCCTACGAGGAAAACCGACGTACCGGTTTCCTTCGCAAATCGCGTGAGTTTGGCAGCGGATTCACGCACCTGGCTTACCGAACCAGGCGCTGCAGTAAGCAGATCCGTCCAGATCGTTTGAATGGAGTCGATCACCAACACGCGTGGCCGCGTGGCGGAAACCTGATCGAGGATGCGTTCGATACCCGTCTCGGCCAGCGCATGCAATGGCTGCAATGGCAAATCCAAGCGCTGTGCGCGCGATGCCACCTGTGCCAGTGATTCTTCGCCGGTGACGTACACGCTGGGCAGTTTTTCGCCGAGCTTGCCGAGCATTTGCAGAAGCAATGTTGATTTGCCGATGCCAGGATCACCGCCGATCAACACCACCGAGCCATCGACCAAGCCGCCGCCCAATACGCGATCGAGTTCACCAATACCGGTCAGCGTCCGCGATTCGGCCGTCACCAGCACGTCGGTCAGCGGCGTCACGCGCGCCACGCCATTCACGGCGCCGGCGTAGCCGCTTTGCCTTGCCGCCCCGACCGATTTCTGTGCCGGCTGCACGACGAATTCAGACAGCGTATTCCAGGCGCCACATTCCACACATTGGCCTTGCCACTTGGAATGTTCGGCACCGCAATCGGCACAGACGTAGGCGGTTTTAGCTTTGGCCATGACACTGCATGCGTGGAAGCGATGAGCGAGAGCTTAGCCTGCAAGGGTCGCAGGCCGCGAGACGTGCGATTACTGGTCGTCCTCCACAAACAGTACGCGGCGCGTCATGCCGCACGTCAGGTCATAACTGATCGTACCGGCTCGTGTCGCGACGATTTCCACCGGCAGCTCCGGTCCCCACAGCACAACGCGATCGCCTACTTTGGCGCCGGGCGCATCACGCAGATCCAGCGTAATCAGGTCCATGGACACACGGCCGATCAACGGTACGCGCCTGTTTGCCACCAGCACAGGCGTGCCGGCCATGGCGCTGCGCGGATAACCGTCACCGTAACCGACCGCAGCAACACCAACGGGCATGTCTTCCGGGCATTCCCAGGTACCGTTGTACCCGATGCGTTCGCCGCGCTTGATCAGGTTGATGGCGATCAGGCGCGTGGCCAGCGTCATGGCAGGGCGAAAACCGAAGTCGGCGCCGCTTTTGCCTTCCACCACGGATAGCCCATAAAGCAGGCCGCCAGTGCGCACCCAATCGCCGCGCGCTTCAGGCCAACCCAGCACCGCGGCGGAGTTGGAAAGCGAACGCGGCCCCGACAAGTGTTGCGTGGCGGCTTGAAACCGCTCGATCTGCTGGCGCGTGCGATCGCCATCGAACACTTCGGACTCGGCGAAATGCGTCATCAAGCCAATATCCGGATCGATGCCTGCCATCGCAGCCAGTTGCCCATGCACGATCGCCGCACGCTCGGGAGCAAAGCCGAGACGATGCATGCCGCTGTCGATTTTCAACCACACGCGCAGGCGGCCACGTGTAGGCGATGCTTCCGACAGCCATTGCAGCTGGCTCTCATGATGGATGGCGGCGTCCAGGCCAAGCCGCTGCATTTCCGCGATATCGCCGGCCTGATCGGGACCTGACAACACCACGATGCGCTGGTGGTGTCCCGCCGCGCGCAAGCGCAAACCATCGCCCAGCGATGCCACCGCAAAAGCATCCGCTGCGCCATCCAGCGCGCGCGCGACGCGCTCCAGTCCATGGCCGTACGCATCGGCCTTCACCACCGCCATGACTTTGGCCGGCGCAGCCAGCTCTTTGATGCGCGCGAGGTTGTGGCGCAGTGCGCCGAGATGGATGGTGGCGACGGTCGTGCGGCTCATGATGCTTGCATGGACGAAGTGCGGTTCCTGGCAGAGCGTGGATATCGTGGCGACCCAGCCTCTTCTTCGAGGGGCGCAAGCCATCGAGGCACAGGGTAGCCGCTAAGCCTCATCAGGTCGTGGCATGCAGGTGGCAATGCGAGGGCAACCTTTGCTTAGAAATGCCCGGTATAGGAGTCCGGACTGTAGTTTTCGAACTTGGTGTAATGACCCAGGAAGGTCAATTTCACCGTATCCGTAGGACCGTTACGCTGCTTGCCGATGATGATCTCGGCCAAGCCTTTGTCCGGTGATTCCTTGTTGTAGTACTCGTCGCGGTAGATGAACATGATCACGTCCGCGTCCTGCTCGATAGCGCCCGATTCACGCAAGTCCGACATCATCGGTCGCTTGTCTGCGCGCTGTTCCAACGAGCGGTTCAACTGCGACAGCGCGATGACCGGCACATTGAGCTCTTTCGCCAAACCCTTCAGCGAGCGCGAGATTTCCGAGATCTCCGTCGCGCGGTTTTCCTTGTTGCCGGGCACCTGCATCAACTGCAGGTAGTCGATCACGATCAGGCCGAGTCCGCCGTGTTCGCGCGCCAGGCGTCGCGCGCGTGAACGCATTTCCACCGGAGAAAGGCCAGGTGTGTCATCGATGAATATCTTCGCTTCGGAGAGGAGCGCGATGGCATTGGTGACGCGCGGCCAGTCTTCTTCGGCCAGGTCACCGGTGCGCAGATGTTGGGCATGGATGCGCCCGACCGATGAGATCAGACGGAAGGCCAGCTGCGAGGCGGACATTTCCATCGAAAAAATCGCGACCGGTTTCTTTGCACGCAGCGCGCAAGCTTCGGCGATATTGACCGAGAAAGCGGTCTTGCCCATCGACGGACGCGCCGCAACGATGATCAGGTCCGACGGCTGCAAGCCGGACGTGAGGTTGTCCAGGTCGCTAAAGCCGGTCGAGATACCGGTGAGCTGGCCGCGGTTCTGGTAGCGCTCGTGCAACTGGCGGAAGGCGTCCTTTACCGCCTCGCGCATGGATACGGTGTCCTTCTTGCCGCGCGCGCCGGATTCAGCGATGTGGAAGACCCGCTGCTCGGCGGTTTCCAGCACCTCGTGCACTGTCTTGCCTTCCGGGCGATAGCCGTCTTCGGTGATCGCGGTGCCGGCGTCGATCAGCTGGCGCAGCACGGATTTCTCGCGCACGATCTCGGCATAGGCAATGATGTTCGCCGCGCTGGGTGTCGTGTTAGCCAGTTCGACCAGATAGCTGGCGCCGCCCACCATCTCGGCCAGGCCGTTGGCTTCGAACCAATCGCCCAGCGTGATCGCGTCGCAAGGCATGCCTTTGTTGGCAAGCTCGGTGATCGCGCGCCAGATCAGGCGATGGTCTTTGCGATAGAAATCCTGCTCGCCGAGTTTGTCGGCAACGCGATCCAACGCGTCGGCCGCGAGCATCAATCCACCCAGCACCGCCTGCTCCGCATCGATGGAGTGCGGCGGTACACGCAAAGCCTCAACGGCGCTAAGGGAGGATTTGCGTTCGGGGACGAAGGACATGGACATTCCCTGTAGCAAGAGGGGTGCTCGACACCGTGTAGGTCGCAGGCACAAGTAATGAGCTTACGAGGTCTCATCGTCTGAGACGAGCCAATAAGTCTGTGGATATCTTGTGGGTGGCTGGGGATAACGCGGCCGCCCGAGAAAACAAAAGGCACCCGCGTCATCACGGGGTGCCTTTCTGTTTGTTGCCTGGCCGGGTTGCGGTAGACCTACCGCGACCGGTTCGCGGGAACT
>NZ_DATEJY010000140.1:0-9151 GCF_035277725.1 Dyella sp.
ACTGGGTGTACTACGAAGGCGGCCAGGGCCCGACCATCGTGCTGTTGCACGGCTTTGCGGCGAGCAAGGAAGTGTGGCTACCGGTGGCGCCGCTGCTTACCGCGCATTTCCACGTAGTGATTCCAGATCTTCCCGGCTGGGGCGAGTCCTCGCGCAATGCCGGCGCCAGCTACAACATCGACAACCAGGCCGCGCGCTTGAATGACTTCATCCAGACACTGCATCTGCAGCATGCGCTGATCGTGGGTCACTCGATGGGCGGCGCGATTGCCGGCGTGTATGCCGCCGAGCATCCGCAAGATGTCGCGGAATTGGCGCTGATCGATTCGTTCGGCCTGAAGTTCAAGGAAAACGAATTCGCCAAAGAGGCAACGAGCGGCAAGAACGTCTTCGACTACGACGATCGCGCCGGCTTCCTGCGCGCGAACGCATGGGCGTTCGAACAGGTACCGCACATCCCAGGCCGCTTCATCGACGTCTTCGTGCAGGAAAACATCAAGAACCGCGCATTCATCGACAACACCTTCAACGAATTGCGCGAGAACTCGCAGGTGCTGTCATTGCAGACGCGACTGGACAAACTCACCATGCCGGTGCTCGGCATGTGGTGCCATGACGACAAGATCATCGATATTTCCGCGCTCGAGAGCCTGCGCACCGGCCTTACGCATACGCCATCGATCAGCACCAGCATCTTGAACGGCTGCAATCACATGCCGCAGATGGAAAAGCCGCAGGCGTTTGCGCAGGTGTTGACGAATTTCATGCTGGCGCATTGAGAACGCATGGACGCCGTGCAAACCTTCGATGGTTCCTGTCATTGCGGAGCGGTGCAATTCCGCGTCGTGGCGACGGTAACGGAAATCACCACGTGCGACTGCTCGCTGTGCAAGATGCGCCATGCGCTGATGCTCAAGGTACCCGAGCAGGCGTTGACGCTGACACAGAGCGAGAATGCACTCACGCTCTATCAATGGAATACGCGGCGCGCGAAGCATTATTTCTGCAAGCATTGCGGCATTTACGTGTTTCATCGCAAACGCGCTGCACCTGATCACTACGGCGTCAATGTGTTTTGTTTGAAAGGTTTCGATCCGAACGTGGTGCCGGTGCGTGCTACCGAAGGTGCCTCGATGACGGTTGAAGAGGCTGCAGCCCGGCCGGAATGGCCGGGGCCGCGTGACGGCCTGCGCGACCCGTCATGATGAATGGGCGTAGGTTGGGTTAGCGCAGCGTAACCCAACGAATGACTCCGGCAATGTTGGGTTACGCTGCGCTAACCCAACCTGCAGTCACCCGCGAGCCGACATGCATGGCAACCCACGATCAGCCGCCTGTGGCAAATCCCGGATAGAGCGTCATACCACCGTCGACGAACAACGTGGTGCCCACCACGTAATCGGAAAGATCGGATGCCAGCCAAACGGCAGCGCGCGCGATATCTTCCGGTTCGCCGATGCGCCCGTAAGGCACCAATGTCATCAGGCTTTTGTAGGCGTCGGGCGTGTTCCACGCCGAGGTGTTGATCGGCGTGCGAATGGCGCCGGGTGCGATGGCGTTGACGCGAATGCGATGCGGCGCCATCTCCTGCGCCAGGCTTTCCATCAACAGCTTGATGCCGCCTTTGGAGGTGGCGTAGTTGGCATGACCCGCCCACGCAATCTCCTGGTGCACCGAACTCATGCAGATGATTTTTCCTGCCGCACAGGAAACCTCGGGCATCACACCACGGCGCAGAAATTCGCGAATGGCTTCCCGCGCGCACAGGAACTGGCCGGTAAGGTTGACGTTGAGCACAGTGTGCCACTGCTCCAGCGTCATCGCCGGGAAAGAGGAATCGCGTTGCAGTCCGGCGTTGTTGACGAGAATGTCGAGCGTGCCGAAACGCGCGATCACCTCGCGAAACATCCTGGCGACTTGTTCTTCGACAGACACGTCGGCCCGGTACGCCACTGCATTCACACCATGCGTACGGATGGCGGCAACGACCTCATCCGCTGCCTGATCGCCGCTGACGTAGTTGACCACCACGTCAGCGCCGGCTTCACCCAGGGCGATCGCCACTGCGCGGCCGATGCCGGAATTGGCGCCGGTCACCAGCGCTTTCTGGCCCTTCAAGGTTTTGGGTATCAATAACGGCGGCGCGGTGGAATATGTGACTGGCGTGGTGTTCATGCTGGCCATCCTCGTCGTTGCCAAGGGCCAAGCCTGTCGTCAGTGCCGTAGATCCGGCGTGAGCGGCATGACGATGCGATGTGTCGACGCTACGCCGTGGCTGCCGCGCATGCTTCGTTGGCCGGATGATCCGGCTTTTCGTGCAGCAGCAGGCGCGTGACGCCGTTGGTCCAGCCGAAGCCATCCTGCAGAGGATATTCGCCACCGCCGCCACCCACCGCCCCGCCCGGCGGCACCATCAACACGTATTTTTCGACCAGCTTGCTTTCGCGCTCGTACAAGCTGCCCACGGTTTGCAGCCAGCGGTGCGCAATCTCTTCGGCCAACTCATGCATGCCGTAACGACGCAGGCCGCAAATGGCCAACCGCTGCAGCGGCGCCCAGCCGTTGGGCTTGTCCCATTGCTGCCCTGTCTTGAAAGCGGTGGCGCCCAGGCCGCCTTCTTCCATCAGGTGCGTGCGCAACGCTTCGGCCACGTGCACGGCTTGGTCGTGACTGGCGAGCCCGACGTACAACGGCACGCTGGCCGCCGCATTGATCGCATCGCGCGGTGCACGGCGCTGCCAATCGTAGTCGAGAAAGCAGCCAGCGGCTTCGTTCCACAACACGCGGTGGATCGCTTCGCGGCGACGTTGCGCCCGCAGCTCGAAAGCATCCGCCTGCTTGTGTTGCCCATCGGCACGGCTGAGCTCGGCGATCTGCCATTCCAGGTAGTACAGGAACGCATTGAGATCGACCGGCAGGATGGCGGTGGTGCGAATGGTTTCCAGCTTGCCTTCGTCACACCAGCGCGAACTGAAATCCCAACCCGATGCGGCACCAGCGCGCAGGTTGCGATAGACCTCCGTGCTGGGGCGCGTACTGCGGCGTGCGGTGAGTACGTCTTCCAGGTGCGATTCTTCGCGCGGCGTATCGCGATCGTCCCAGTAACGATTAAGCACGCTGCCATCGTCCAGTTTTACGCAATGACGGTGCGCATCATTCGGCCGCAATGCTTCGGCGCCATCCATCCAGAAATCGTATTCCTTGCACAACTGCGGCAGCCAGGCGACCGCCTCGTCCACGCCGTGCTGTTCGAACAAACCCACCATCAAGGCGAATACCGGCGGCTGCGAACGGCTCAGGTAATAGGTTCGGTTGCCATTGGGAATGTGGCCGTAGGCGTCGATGAGATACGCGAAGTTGCTCGCCATGCAATGCAACAGGTCGTGGCGCCCGCTTTCCGCCAGCCCAAGCATGGTGAAGTAGGAGTCCCAGTAATACAGCTCGCTGAAGCGACCACCCGGCACGACGTAGCAATTGGGCAACGGCAATAACGACGACTTCGGCGGATGCAGATCCGGGCGACGCGTCAGCACATCCCACAGGCTGTCGATGTGCTCGCACAAGGGTTGCCCGGGCACAGAAACATAATGGCTGCCGTGCACGACGGGCGCATCGAAATGCGCATGCACGAACGTGGCGAGATCAAAATCCGAATGACCACGTTGCTCTCGATACAATGCAAGAATGCGTTCCGGCTCACCCTTCGGCGCGCAGTCGACGAAAGTTTTGCTGTCGGCAAACACACGATGCATTTGCACGTCGACGAACAATTCCTGATAACGGTCCGCAGGCGTCAGCGTGTCTGCAGGTGCCACACCTGCAGGCTTGATGCGCGGGCTTGCGAGAGACTGCTTGTTCATCACCGGACTTTGCGTCGATGGGGCATCCGCCATGCAGGGCGAATCGCCGTCCAAAGACAAAACGCTACGAACATGCCCGTGGAGTGCGAGTGAAGTCGGGACGATTCAAATCAACCGAAATGCGAGCGCTTTAACGCGTCGCATGTAGCATGGCGTCAGTCGGCGACGTCGGCGATCAGGCGATCCAGTTCCGCTTTCAACAACGCGCCGTTCTGGCGCAACCAATCACGCTGTTCGCGCCAGTCCGGAAAAATCGCTTCCACGTGCGCCCAGAAGCGCGGCGAGTGGTTGCGCACTTTCAGATGGCACAACTCGTGCGCAAGCACGTAGCGCAAGGCGGCGGGAGGCGCGAGCGCAAGGGCGAGATCGAGATTGATGCGATCGCGCGTATCCAGGCTGCCCCACAGGCTCTTCATCGGGCGAATGCGCAAGGCCGTCGGCGCCAGTCCCAATTGCGGTACGTAGCCGGCCAGCCAGCGCGAGACGTCGCGGCGAATCTGCGTTTCGAAATACGAGGCAAGCAAGCCACGCGCAACAGGTAGCGCACGGCTATGCGGACGCGGGATTTCCAGCGTGATGCCACCATCGTGAGCGACCACGCGCGGGTAGGCGCCTTCGGCCCAATCCAACATGGTGGTTTCGCCACGGAATGGAAATTCGATCGGCGTTCCGACGCGCAACGGCGGCAACGGATCGATCACGAGGTTGAGTTCGCCGAGCTTCTTCTCCAGCCAGTCGGCGTTGTGGCGCAGGAATGCATTCACTTGCGAGGGATGCGTGCCCTGCGGGTAGGTGATGCGCGCACCCTTCGTCGACACCGTCAGGCGCAGTCGCCGCGCCCGCGGATGCGATGCTTTGAGCACACGAATGGTATTGCCGCTGGGGGTTGCCAGCTCCAGCCAGTCACCGTCGAGATACGCCATGATTTAAGCCTTTCCGAACTGCTCCCAGGCCGAAGGGGAGGGTCTGGGCACAGGCAGAATGTGGGGTGCCGGGGCTGCGCGCAAGGCCTTTTTTGCCCCGGCCGCGGGAAGCCCGGTCTGGCGCGCGTCTCAGGGGGCGTGGGACGGCTTTTGCCCCCCTCTCCCATTGCGGAGACCTGGCGTGACATCTGGCTGTCATGAGGCCGCGCAGGTTGGGGTGCGAACCCCAACATGGCCATGCCGATCAGGATGGTGATGTTGGGGTTCGCACCCCAACCTGCGTCCGGTGTAAGGCTTTACTCGGGCCGCGGCAAGCCGAACCACTCTTCCAACTTGCCCAGCAAGCGCTCAAGTTCCAGCGTCAGCAACGCAAAGCGCGCATCCATTTCCGCGGCGGCATCCTGCTGGCTGTCACCCAGTTCATCCACCACTGCATCGAGAAACTTCAGCTTGCGCACCACCAGGTCTTCGCCAAGCACGAAGCTGATGCGCTCGTCGAACACCAGGCCAAGCTGAAACACCTGCTTGCCATTGCGCAGGTGCTCTTTCACTTCTTCCGCATCGAGATCCTGGCGGCGGCAACGCGCAATCGCACCAGTAGCCGTCGCCGGATCGCGCAGTTCGCATTCGTCGCCCAGCGCGAGGCTGCCAGGCAGATTGCCGGTGGCGAGCCAATCGGTCATCAGCACGCGCGGGCTTTCTTCGGGCGCAAGCGGCACGGCGGGGAAACTGCCGAGGGCCTCGCGCACTTGCGTCAGCGCGTTTTCCGCGCTCTTGCGGCTAGAGGTATCGAGCACCAGCCAACCGTGCTTGCGATCGACATAAGCGGACATGCGCGAGCTGCGCACGAAGGCGCGCGGCAAGAGTTCGGTAAGCAAATCTTCCTTGAGGCGCTTACGCTCGCGGCCGCCGACCTTGCGGCCTTCTTCTTCGGCGATCTTTTGCACCTTGCGCTGCAGTTCGTCGTTCACCACCGCGGATGGCAGCAGCTTTTCTTCGCTGCCCACGGTGACGAGCGTGCAGGCGTTCACCACGTGCGTCATCGGCGCTTCGTCGCCACGCCCAACCGGCGGCACGAAGCCGCGCGTACCCATTTCCAGCGGACCACAGGGGCGCAGGCGATGATCGTTCAGCGCTTCATCGAGGCGGGTCAGGTCTTCGGCAATGGAAGGGGAAAAGCGGAACAGCGTGAGGTTGCGGAAAAACATGCTTTAGTCCGGTCACGAATGTCCGTCGTCCCGGCGCAAGCCGGGACCCAGCGCCGTGGAGGCGAATAAGTCACTGGGCCCCGGCCTTCGCCGGGGCGACGATGAGGGTGATTAGCGAATAACAGCGGCGACGGCAGCAACCACATTATCCAGATTGTTGCGATTCAACGCCGCCACGCAGATACGACCAGTGCCGATCGCGTAGATCGCATGCTCTTCGCGCAAGCGATCCACTTGCGCCTTGCTGAGCCCCGAGTACGAGAACATGCCAGCCTGCTGCTGGATGAAGCCGAACTGCGGTGCGCCGTTCGCCGCAAGCTTCTCCACCATGCCGGCACGCATCGCATGGATGCGCTCGCGCATTTCGGTAAGTTCCTGCTCCCACACTGCACGCAGCTCGGCGCTGTTGAGCACGCCAGCCACCAATGCGCCGCCGTGCGTGGACGGGCTGGAGTAGATGGAACGGATGATGCGCTTGACCAGCGACTGCACCCGCAGCGCTTCGTCACGCGTCGCGCCCACCACCGACAACGCACCCACGCGCTCGCCATAGAGCGAGAACGACTTGGAATACGAGTTCGCCACCACGAACGAATCGATGCCCGATTCGGCAAACAGGCGTACCGCTGCGGCGTCTGCATCGATGCCTTTGTCGAAGCCCTGATAGGCCATGTCGATGAAGGGCATCAGCTTGCGATCCTTCACCAACGCCACGACCTGCTTCCACTGCTCGACCGACAGATCCACGCCGGTAGGGTTGTGGCAGCAAGCGTGCAGCAGCACGACGGTGCCCGGCTCCAGCTTGTTCAGATCCGCCAGCATGCCGGCGAAATCCAGGCCGTTGGTGGCGGCGTCGTAGTAGGCGTAATCGACCACGTCAAAACCGGCGGCGTTGAACACCACGCGATGGTTTTCCCAGCTGGGGCTGCTGATCGCCACCTTGGCCTTGGGCAATGCCTTCTTCAGCAGTTCCGCGCCCACGCGCAGCGCACCGCTGCCGCCGATGGTCTGCGAGGTCGCCACGCGTCCAGCAGCCAGCAGCGGCGATTCCGGACCGAACACCAGTTTCTGCGTGGCCTGCGTGTAGGCGGGCAAGCCGTCGATCGGCAGATAGCCGCGCGGCAGCGATTCCTTCGCCAGTGCTTCTTCCACCTGGCGCACGGCGCGCAGCACCGGAATGCGGCCGGTTTCGTCGTAATAGATGCCCACGCCCAGATTGACTTTGCCGGGACGCGAATCGGCCACGAAGGCTTCGGTAAGGCCCAGGATCGGATCGCCTGGGGTCATTTCTACGGATGCGAAATGGGACACGGGTCTACTCGACTACAAAAATGAGGGAAGAGATATGGACGTCCAGACGTCCGCCTTGTACTTAGTGGTTCTCGCCTTCGGTTCCCGCCAGCCAGCCATGCGCATCGGCGCGTTTGGCGCCATCGCGCGAGCCCAGCGAAGCGAAATCGAACAGTTTGCGATCCGCCAATTGCGAGGGCGCCACGTTGCCCAGTGCGCGAAACATGGTTTCGCTGCGTCCAGGAAACTGACGCTCCCAATCCTGCAACATGCGGCCGACCGCCTTGCGCTGCAAATTCTCCTGCGAACCGCAGAGATTACAGGGAATGATCGGAAACTGCTTGTGTTCGGCGTATTCGGCAATATCGCTTTCTTTGCAGTACGCCAGCGGACGGATCACCACATGACGGCCATCATCCGAGCGCAGCTTCGGCGGCATCGCCTTCAGGCTGGCCTGGTGGAATAAATTAAGAAAGAAGGTGGCGAGCATGTCGTCGCGATGATGGCCCAGCGCGATCTTGGTGATACCACTCGAAGCCGCCCAGCTGTACAGCGCACCGCGACGCAGGCGCGAGCACAGGCTGCACATGGTCTTGCCTTCCGGAATCACGCGGGTGACCGTGCTGTAGGTGTCCTGCTCAATGATGTGGAACGGCACGCCGCGCTCGGTGAGGTATTGCGGCAGCACGTGTTCAGGGAAGCCCGGCTGCTTTTGATCCAGGTTCACCGCGATCAGCTCGAAGCGCACCGGCGCCTTGGCCTGCAGTGACAGCAGCACGTCGAGCATGGTGTAGGAGTCTTTGCCGCCGGACAGGCACACCATCACCTTGTCGCCGTCTTCGATCATGTTGAAGTCGGCGATGGCCTGGCCAACCTGATGACGCAAGCGTTTGGCCAGCTTGGCGGCCTCGTGGGCACGCTTGCGGGCGAGATCGGGAAGAGCCTCGGGATGGGCAGACATGGGCGGCATCGGGATACGGCGGGCAGACGCCTATTGTACCTAGGAGCCTGTCGGACTTGAGTTGGCCGGGCTGCAAATCCGCCTGCGCGGTCCATCTTTCCGTCGATTCTTGACCCATAGAACCGCTATGGGCCGGCGAACCGCCGAAAATCTGTCCTCGCGCAGTCGCATTTGACCAGCTCCGCTGTTGTAAAGCGCCTCGCCTCGACCACTCAAGTCCGACAGGCTCCTAGCCCGCCGGCCATATCCGGGCGCGCTACAATTGCAGCTTCTTTCGCCGCCGCCCGTGCAACGCTGCCATGCAGGTCCAGGATCCCGCCCAAATCGCCCATTTGCTGGCCGAATTGCGCCAGGAACATCGCGACCTGGACGTGGCGATCCAGCAGATGTCCAACTCGATCGGCTGCGATGAACTGCAGATCACCCGCATGAAGAAGCGCAAGCTGTTGTTGAAAGACGCGATTGCGCGCCTGGAAAGCAAACTCATCCCGGATCTGGACGCCTGATGACGCTCACCCCGACGACACTCCAGGACGAGCACGTCCTGCTGGAACCCCTCGCCCTGCATCACGCGCCCGACCTCGAAACGGCGGCTGCGGACGGTGAGCTGTGGAACCTCTGGTTCACCAGCGCGCCGGCGCCAGGCGAGGCCAAGGCGTATATCGAAAAGGCGCTCGCCGGCCTGGCCGCAAACGCCATGCTGCCGTTTGCGGTGCGCGAGAAGACCAGCGGCCAGATCGTCGGCACCACGCGCTTCTACGACTTCGCACCGGAACTGCCGCGCATCGCCATCGGCTACACGTGGTATGCGAAGCGCTGGCAGAAGAGTCATGTCAACACCGCCTGCAAGCGTCTGTTGCTCAAGTACGGCTTCGAAGCGCTCGGCTGCGTGGCGGTGGAATTCCATAC
>NZ_DATEJY010000141.1:0-27660 GCF_035277725.1 Dyella sp.
CCGCAAAGGCCATCAGGTAAGCCGCAGGGCGTATCGATGGGGAAATCCCATGGTTCATAACGGTTCCATGTCAGGGCGCAGGCGCCTGGCACCGCATGATACGTGGCGCGAAGCGGCGTAGGCTGGGATGGCAATCCCAGCTTTCATGGGCATGGCGGTGCTGGGATTTCATCCCAGCCTACGATTTGCATCCCAGGCAGCTTGCGCCCGCTGCGGCGGGTCACTACAATGCGCTCCACTGTATTAACGCGTTAGCACATTATGAAGCGCCGATCGATCGACCCCGAAACCCCGGAAGAGTCCGCCAGGCTCAGCCTGTGCCGCGCCTTGCTGTCGCTGAAGAACGCCGAGGAAATGAACGCCTTCCTCAACGACCTGTGCACGCCGGCCGAGCTGGAAGTGCTGGTGGATCGCTGGCGGGTGGTGCCGTATCTGCTGGAAGGGGTGTCCTACCGCGAGATTCATGACCGCACGGCGGTGAGCATCACCACCATCGGCCGCGTCGCGCGCTATCTCAACCAAGGCAGTGGTGGTTATCTCGCGGCGGCGGCGCGTGCAACGCGTGCGCGTGCGGCGGCGAAAAGGGCGCGCGCATGAAACCGCGGGATCGTTTGCGTATCGCCATGCAGAAATCCGGCCGGCTGACCGAGCCGGCGCTGGATCTGCTCAATCGCTGCGGGCTTACTTTCCGCCAAAGCCGCGACAAGCTGTTCTGCTTTGGCGAGGGCGAGCCAGTCGACCTTCTGCTGGTGCGCGACGACGACATTCCCGGGCTGATCGCTCAAGGTGTATGCGATCTGGGCATCGTCGGGCGCAACGTGCTCAACGAGTTCAAGGGCGTGGCCGGTGATGGCGCCGCGACGTTGACAGAATGGCGTTCGCTGGGCTTCGGCCGTTGCCGTCTTTCCATTGCGGTACCGCAGGATGTGGCCTATGAAGGCCCGGGTGACCTGGCCGGTCTGCGCATCGCCACCTCGTATCCCGGCTTGCTTGGCACGTGGCTGCGCGAGCAGCAGGTGGAGGCCAGCATCATTACGCTCGCAGGTTCCGTGGAAATTGCGCCCAAGCTCGGTACCGCCGATGTGATCTGCGATCTGGTGCAGAGCGGCGGCACGCTGGTGGCCAATCAATTGCGCGAAACGGATGTACTGCTGCAAAGCGAAGCGGTGCTCGCGGGTCCAGAAGCGCTGCCCACGGACGAACGCGGCGACATGATCGAGCTGCTGCTCAAGCGCCTGGATGGCGTGATCCAGGTGCGCGAATCGCGTCTGCTGTTGCTGCAAACCTCGCGCAACACGCTCGATGCGGTGACGCGCCTGTTGCCGGGCGGCCCGCAACCCACCTTGCTGCCGGTGGCGGGCCAGCCCGACCAGTTGATGTTGCAGGCGTTGTGCGCTGGCGAGGTGAGCTGGCGGCAGCTGGAAGAAATCAAGAAGGCCGGCGCGCGCGAGATGTTCGTGCTGCCGGTCGAAAAGATGCTTGCGTGAGACGTTCGGCATGAAGCGAATCGATTGGAACACCTTGAACGATGCCGAGCGCAATGACGCGTTGGCGCGGCCCGCCCAATCTCGCGCGGAAGAATTGCGCCACGGCGTGGAACGCATCATCGCGGAAGTGCGCGCCAAGGGTGATGCGGGCTTGCGCGAGCTTTCCGCGCGCTATGACCGTTGCACGCTGGATGCGATCGAAGTCAGCGACGCAGAATTTGCTGCCGCAGAGGCCAAGCTGGCGCCAGAACTGAAAGCCGCCATCCGCGAAGCCGCCGCGCGCATCGAAACATTCCATACCGCTGCTGCGCCACAGCCGGTCGGCGTGAATACCGCGGTTGGCGTGCGCGTGGAACGCATTCTTCGTCCCATCCATCGTGTCGGTTTGTACGTACCGGCCGGCAGCGCACCGTTGCCTTCCACGGCATTGATGCTGGGCGTGCCGGCGCGCATCGCCGGTTGCCGCGACGTGGTGCTGTGCTCGCCGGCGCGTGCGGATGGCACGTGCGATGAAGCGGTGTTGTTCACGGCGCGCATCGTCGGCGTGCACCGGGTGTTCAAACTCGGCGGCGCGCAGGCGATTGCGGCGATGGCGTATGGCACGGAAAGCGTGCCACGTTGCGACAAGCTGTTCGGGCCTGGCAATGCATGGGTGACCGAGGCGAAGCTGCAGGTGTCATCCGATCCCAACGGTGCGGCGATCGATATGCCCGCCGGGCCATCTGAAGTGTTGGTGATTGCCGATGCCCAGGCCAATCCCGTGTTCGTCGCGGCGGATCTGCTGTCGCAGGCGGAGCACGGGCCGGATTCGCAAGTCGTGCTGGTCAGCCCGTCTGCCGCGTTGCTCGACCAAGTGGCCGCGGAAGTGGACCGTCAGTGCGCGCAGTTGCCGCGTGGCGCCATTGCGGAACAGGCGCTGGCGCAAAGCCGCTTGATCGAAGTGCAGTCGCTGGCGCAGGCGGTGGAAGTCAGTAACCGCTACGC
Source organism: Dyella sp. (assembly GCF_035277725.1). Lineage (GTDB taxonomy): Bacteria > Pseudomonadota > Gammaproteobacteria > Xanthomonadales > Rhodanobacteraceae > Dyella_B. Next base: position 2,472 of record NZ_DATEJY010000141.1, read on the forward strand.
ACCGGAGCATTTGATTCTGCAAGTGAATAACGCGCGCGAACTGGTGGCCAGCATTGAAAGTGCAGGTTCCATCTTTGTTGGCGCGTGGACGCCCGAATCGGTGGGCGATTACTGCAGCGGCAGCAATCACGTATTACCAACCTACGGCTATGCGCGCAGCTACAGCGGCGTGTCGGTGGCCAGCTATCTGAAACAGATCACGGTGCAGGAACTCGATCCCAACGGCTTGCGCGCAATCGGTCCGTGCACGGCCATCCTGGCGGAGGCGGAGCAGCTTGAAGCGCATCGCCGCGCCGTCACCCTTCGGCTGGCTGCATTGGGGACACGTCTATGAGCGTTCTCGACCTGGCACGGCCGGAAATCCGCACGTTGCAGCCGTATTCGTCCGCGCGCATGGAAGCGAGCGGCGGGCAGGTCATGCTCAATGCCAACGAATCGGCGTGGGAACCGGTGGGTGAAGCCGGCGCGGGCTGCAATCGCTATCCCGATCCGCAGCCACAAGCGTTGTTGCAGGCGCTGGCCACGCTGTATGGCGTGCAGCGCGAGCAGTTGTTCGTGGGGCGCGGCAGTGACGAAGCGATCGATCTGCTGGTTCGCGCGTTCTGCCGTGCGGATCAGGATGCCATCGTGATCCAACCGCCGACCTTCGGCATGTATGCGGTCAGCGCGCGCATTCAGAACGCAGCGGTGATCGAAGTTCCGCTGGCGGATGATTTCAGCCTTGACATTCAGGCATTGCTTGCCGCAATCACGCCGGCGGTAAAGCTGGTGTTTCTCTGCACGCCGAACAATCCCAGCGGCAAGTCGATGTCGCTCGCGGAGATCGAGCATGTGGCCCAGGCATTGGCCGGCCGTGCGTTGCTGGTAGTGGACGAGGCGTATATCGAGTTCTCCGATCAACCCAGCGCCATGACGTTGATCGGCCGTTATGAACATCTGGCCGTGCTGCGCACCTTGTCCAAGGCGTGGGCGCTGGCCGGCGCGCGCATCGGCACGCTGGTGGCAAGTCCGGACGTGATTGGCTTGATCCGTCGCATCATGCCGCCGTATCCGCTGCCGTTGCCCTGCGTAGCGGCGGCGCTCGCCGCGCTCTCGCCATCGGGTCAGGCTGCAGCGCGTGCCCATATCGCGATCGTGCGTGAGCAGCGTGCCTTTATGCGCCGCTCGCTGGTGGGATTGCCCGGCGTGCGCGACGTATTGCCTTCCGATGCCAATTTCCTGGCAGTGCGCTTCGATGATGCGGGCGAGGTTTACAAGCGTTTGCTGCAGGCCGGCATCGTGGTACGCGACGTGCGTCGTTATCCCAAGCTGCAGGATGCATTGCGCATCACCATCGGCACGCCTGATGAAAACGCGCGGGTGCTCGCTCTTTTGAATAGTTCATCCGTGGCTGGTCGGCGTGCTGCCGATGGATCGGCATAGAGGTTGATAACATGAGCCGCAAAATTCTTTTTATTGATCGTGATGGCTGCCTGATCGAGGAACCGGCCGACGAGCAGATCGATAGCTACGAGAAGCTCGCGCTTTTGCCGGGCGTTATCGCGGCTTTGCAGCGCATCGTGGCGGCCGGTTACGAACTGGTGATGGTGAGCAACCAGGATGGCCTCGGCACGGACAGCTTTCCGCAAACGCATTTTGATGGTCCGCACGATCTGTTGATGCGCATTCTGGCCTCGCAAGGTGTGCGCTTTCGCGAAGTACTGATCGACCGCAGTTTTCCACACGAAGGACTGGATACACGCAAGCCGGGCATCGGCATGATGCGCGATTACTTGGCCGATGACGGCTGGACGCGTGCCGAGTCGGCGATGGTGGGCGACCGCGAAACGGACCTGCTGTTTGCCGCCAACATGGGCGTGCGCGGGTTTCGTGTTGGGCCGAGCGGGATCAGCTGGGAAGCGGTTGCGCACCAATTGCTCGATCGGCCTCGCATGGCGGAAGTCGTGCGCAATACCAAGGAAACGCGCATCAAGGTGCGCGTGGATCTGGATGCACAGACCGAACCGGCGGCGCATACGGGTCTGGGCTTTTTTGACCACATGCTGGAACAGATCGGCAAACACGGAGGCTTTGCGCTGAGTCTGCAATGCGATGGCGATACCAAGGTGGACGAACACCACACCATCGAAGATTGCGGTCTTGCGCTGGGACAGGCCTTGCGCCAGGCGTTGGGCGACAAACGCGGTATCGGCCGTTATGGCTTCACGTTGCCGATGGACGAAGCGTTGGCTAGCGCTGCGTTGGATCTCTCGGGCCGCCCGTATTTTGTTTTCGAAGGTCAGTTTCCGCGCGAGCGCGTAGGTGAAGTGCCCACGGAATTGGTGCCGCATTTCTTCCGCTCGCTGTGCGACACGCTTGGCGCCAATCTGCATCTGCGCGTGCAGGGTGAAAACGCGCATCACATGGTGGAGGCTTGCTTCAAAGTGACAGCACGCGCTTTGCGCCAGGCCATTCGCCGCGAGGGCGACGAGTTGCCGAGCACGAAAGGGGCACTGTAATGAGCGTGGTCCTGGTCGATGCTGGCGGTACCAATATCGGTTCCGTGCGCTATGCCTTGCAGCGCCTTGGCGTGGATGCCGCGTTGACGGCGGATGCAGAAAGCATCCGGTCGGCGGACAAGGTCATTTTGCCTGGCGTGGGTGCGGCGAAGCCGGGCATGGCGCGGTTGCAGGAGCTGGGTTTGGTAGATGTGATTCGTTCGCTGACCCAACCGGTGCTCGGCGTGTGCCTGGGCATGCAATTGCTGTGCGAGCATTCCGAGGAAAGCGATACGCCGTGTCTGGGTGTGATTCCCGCTACCGTGCGCAAGTTTGAGGAAACACCAGAGCTGTGCGTGCCGCACATGGGATGGAATCGTTTGTCTTCGATAGCCAGCCATCCTTTGCTGAAGAACTTGGCAGAGGGTGATTGGGCTTACTTCGTGCACAGCTATGCGGTGCCGGTGGGTGATTACACGCTGGTAAGCAGCGATTACGGCGGCGCGTTTTCGGCGGTGATTGCGAGCGGGAATTTTCATGGGATGCAGTTTCATCCCGAGCGCTCGGCGCAGGTGGGAGCCAAGTTGTTGAAGAGTTTTCTTGAGCTTTGATGTTTCCGTTGAAACGCTCACGTAGGTTGGGTTAGCGCAGCGTAACCCAACAAGGCGCTTCGAATACGTTGGGTCACGCTGCGCTAACCCAACCTGCGCCGAGAGCCAAGCGATACGGTTTGTGGAGTGTTATGAGCTTTGAAGTGATCCCAGCCATCGACCTTCGCGGCGGCCAAGTGGTCCGCCTGCGCCAGGGCGATTACGCGCAAGAGACGCAATATGCGTCATCACCAGGTGACCTGGCCGCAAAATATGCGCAAGCCGGCGCACGTTGGCTGCACGTGGTGGATCTCGATGGTGCGCGCGCCGGCAATCTGGCCAATCTCTCGGTGATCGAGGCGCTGGTGAAGGCCGGTATGCATGTGCAATCCGGCGGCGGCGTGCGCACGGAAGATGACGTGCGGCGCCTGTTCAATGCCGGTGTCACTCGCGTCGTGGTCGGCAGCGTCGCCATTCGCGAGCCGGAGCGCGTGGCGGAATGGTTGGGCAAGCACGGTGCGGAACGCTTCACCATCGCCTTGGACACGCGTCGTCGCGATAACGCCTGGACGCTGCCGAGCGCAGGTTGGACCGAGGATGAAGCGCGCACGCTGGACGAACTGGCGCCATGGTACGCCGCACGCGGTGCACATCATCTGTTGTGCACGGATATCGAGCGCGACGGCATGCTGGCCGGTTTCAATCTGGAGCTTTACCGCCACTTGGCACAAACCGTTCCGCAGCTGGCGGTGCAGGCTTCGGGTGGTGTGCGTTCGCTGGACGATATCCGTGCGGCGCGCGATGCCGGCGCGCGTGGCGTGATCCTTGGGCGTGCCCTGTTGGAAGGGCGTTTTACATTGGAGGACGCCTTGACATGTTGAGTCGTCGCATCATTCCTTGTCTGGACGTACGCGACGGCAAAGTCGTCAAGGGCGTGCGGTTTCGCGATCACGTGGTGATGGGCGAGATTGTCGAGCTGGCCTTGCGCTATCGCGACGAAGGCGCCGACGAACTGGTGTTCTACGACATCACCGCCAGCCCGGAAGGGCGCAGCGTGGATCGTGGCTGGGTGGAGCGCGTGGCGCGCGAGATCGATATTCCGTTTTGCGTGGCGGGTGGTATTCGCTCGGTCATGGATGCGCGCGAGGTGTTGCATGCCGGTGCGGACAAGGTATCGATCAACTCGCCTGCGTTGGAACGCCCCGAGCTGATCGATGAGTTGGCCGACGCCTTTGGCGTGCAATGCGTGGTGGTGGGCATCGATTCCATGCGCGATGCGGATGGTGAATGGCGCGTGCGCCAGTACACCGGCGATCCTTCCAAGACGCGTTCATTGGCACGACGCACACTGGACTGGATGGCCGAAGCGCAGCAGCGCGGTGCGGGCGAGATCGTGCTGAACTGCATGGATACGGATGGCGTGCGCCAGGGCTACGACCTGGTGCAACTGGCAGCGGCGCGCAAGGTGTGCACCGTGCCGCTGATTGCATCCGGCGGAGCCGGCGACAAGCAGCATTTTCGCGACGCGTTCACGCAAGCTCGTGTTGATGGTGCATTGGCAGCCAGCGTTTTCCATAGCGGCGCCATCGCCATTCCCGAGCTCAAGCAGTATTTGCAGCAGGAAGGCATCGTCATTCGATTGCAAGAGACAGCCAGCCATGAGTGAGATAGTCAACGGTTTCGACGCGCTTGATCTCGGCCAGATCGATTGGGAGAAATCGGATGGACTGGTGCCCGTCATCGTGCAGCATTGGCTGACGGGCGAGGTGTTGATGCTCGGCTACATGGATGAAAAAGCCCTGGCGCTCACACAGACCAGCAGCAAGGTGACCTTCTACAGCCGCAGCAAGCAACGCCTGTGGACCAAGGGCGAAAGCTCGGGCCACGTGCTGCATTTGAAATCGATTCGCGTGGATTGCGACGGCGATACGTTGCTGGTGATGGCCGATCCGCATGGGCCAACCTGCCATCTCGGCACACGCAGCTGTTTCGGCAATGAAGTGCGTCCGCCGTTGGGTTTTCTGGCACAACTGGATGCCTTGGTGGAAAGCCGCAAGAACCAGATGCCCGAAGGCAGTTACACCACCAAGTTGTTCGATGGAGGCACGCGGCGGATTGCGCAGAAGGTGGGCGAGGAAGGCGTGGAGACGGCGCTGGCCGCTGTCGCGCAGGGTGACGAGGAGTTGCTGGGTGAAGCAGCGGATCTGGTGTTTCACCTCACCGTGTTGCTGCGTGCGCGGGGATTCGGGCTTGCCGATGTGGCGCAGGTGCTGGTGGGGCGGCACGGGTAACCGGGCGTGATGTGAATGTAGGTTGGGGTGAGGCTTGCCGAACCCCAACGTTCTCGGATACGTGCAGATCATGTTGGGGTTCGGCTGCGCCTCACCCCAACCTACGTGTTCATCCCAACCTACATTCATCCGACTGATGTGCTTGCATCGTCACTGCGTTGCTGCGCTGGCATTGGCCGTCGACGGCGGCGGTGGCATGAATGGTACGGCCGGCCCTGGCGTCACCTCTTTGCGCCATGCCGCCAGCTGCTGCGCAATGCCTGCGCCGACATCCATCTGCGGCTCGGAAGGGGTCAGCTTGTCCTGCTGTTCCCAGCTGGCAATATCGTGCCTGGCGAGCTGGAACGCATCGACGAAGTCGTCGGTTTTATTCAGCGCATCCACCAGCCACGCCTTGCCGAAGTAGGTAATGTCGGAATCGCTGCCGCAGCCGAATGAGCTGCGGTCCGTGCGTGCTGCCGTCAGTACCAGGGTGCCGGCGCCGCGCAGATCGGGCACGAAGCCGCCGGAATAGCAGGCGTTCACCACCACCACTTTCCATTTGAACGGGCGCTTTTTCAGAATGCCGGCGAGGTCGGGTGTGCCGATCTGGTCCAGTGGCAGCGGGTCCATGTCGACCAGCAGGTTGTGGTCTTCGTCGCCGTGCGAGGTCATGTACAGCACCAGGATGTCCTGGTCGGGTTTCATCACGGTAGCGAGTTGATCAAGCGTGGCTTCGAGATTGCTCCAGCTGGCCAGCGGGTGCGATTGCAGGGTGGCCGGATTGTTTTCCAGTACCAGCGCGTGCGCGGTTGGCCCGAAGCGTCGGGTAAACAGTTGGGCGGCGTATTCGGCTTCGTTGCGGAAGACGTCTTCACCGCCGTCGCCGGCGAAGCTGACCAGGTAGAGATTGGTTTTGTCGGCTACGCGCGGCGACAGTTTGGAGACGGCCTGGCTGACCATGTTCGGCTGCGAGTAAATCACCTGTTCCGGCGACGGGCCCTGGCTGGGCCAGTTGTCGTTGTCATTGTTGTCGTCCGTATCGCTGCTGCTGGACGAAGCGGGCGCCGGCGAGGCGCTGCTGCTGGGCGCTACGCCTTGAGCTTCCTGATTGGACGGCAGACGGTGGCAGGTGACCAGCAACATCACCAGCACGCCGGCGGCGAAAGAGAGCAGGGCGGTCAGTAGGGTGCGCATGCGCATGGCGGACTCACGCTCAAGGCTGGATGGCGTCGAAGCTGGCGTAGGCGGGGTGCTTGGGCTGGGGCGGTACTTCCAGCGGTGGCCGTAGCAGCCAGCCGGTATGCAGACCGGCGGCGCGCGCGGCGTCCAGCTCCTGCTCAATGTCGGACAGGAACAGCACATGTTCGGGCCGCTCGCCGATCGCTTCCACGATGCGCTGGTAGGAGGCCTGCTCGCGCTTGGGGCCGGTCTCGGTGTCGAAGTAGCCGGAAAAGAGCGGCGTGAGATCGCCCGATTCGCTGTAGCGGAAGAACAGCTTCTGCGCCGGCACGGAGCCTGAGGAATACACGTAAAGATGCAACCCTTCGCCGCGCCAGGCGTGCAGGCGCGCAGCCACTTCCGGATACATGTGGGCGCGGTATTCGCCCGATTCGTAGCCTTCCCGCCAGATCATGCCCTGCAGGGCCTTGAGGGCGGTGGATTTTCGGTCTTCATCGATCCAGCGCAGCAGCAGCTCGATGATCTCCTGCCGGGTCGCCTCGACGATGTCGGCTTCCTTGGCCGCTTCGTGCAGCCAGTGCTGCACTTCGGGCGTGTCACCGTGGGTTTCCACGTAGGCCGGCAGGCGCCGGCGGGCATAGGGGAACAGCACGTCCTTGACGAAGCTGATCGAGCTGGTGGTTCCTTCGATATCGGTGACGATGGCGCGGATGGCGGTCATGGGAGCCGTCGGGGGTGGGGGCTCCCAAGCTTAGCGTGGGCCTGTGTAGGCGCAAGTGGTTGATTTCCCGGTTCGACATGCCGCGCACAGAATTTCACGCGCCGTAAGTTGGGGTGCGAACCCCAACATCATGGTGTTGATCGACATGGCGATGTTGGGGTTTGCACCCCAACCTACGCGGAGACGGTCAGCGGCTCCATGCGCGGAAAGCGCTGCGCAATGTCCGATCCGGTAAAGTTGGCGACCCAGCCTTCCTTGTTGGTGAACAGGCGGATCGCCACGAAATACGGCGACTCGCTCATGTCGAACCAGTGGCGGGTGCCATCCGGGACGCCGATCAGGTCACCTTGCTCGCACAGCACGTCATAGACCTTGCCGTCGATGTGCAGGGTGAACTGACCGGCACCGGCGACGAAGAAACGTACTTCGTCTTCGCTGTGCGTGTGTTCGCTCAGGAATTTCTGGCGCAGCGTGGCGCGGTCGGGGTGATCCGGCGTCAGGCTGATCACGTCGACGGATTGATAACCTTCCTCGCGCATCAGGCGATCGATGTCGGCGCGATAGGCAGCGATGACGTCGTCCTGGCTGGCGCCGGGCGCCACCGGCTGGTTCGCTTCCCATTGCTCGAAGCGCACGCCGACCTTGCCCAGTTCGCGGGCGATGCCGGCGTGATCTTCGTGTACCGAGAGCGGTTCTTGCGGATGACGTTCATCGAAAATGCGCAGGCGGCTCATGCGTTCAGTCTCCTCAAGTCGAGTTCGCAGCCGAGCAGGAATTCCAGCGCCTCCAGATGGCGGCGCGCTTCGGCCATGTCATGACCCCAGGTGTAGATGCCGTGGCCATTGATCAAGTACGCGTGCAGCGGTTTGCCTGCGTCGATCCAGGCATCCACTTGCGCGACCAGTTCGGGCATGTGCTGGGTGTTGGGGAACACGGGAATGTTCAACACGCTTTCGTGCGTGGTGTGGCCGCGGATGGCTTTTTGCAGTTCCCAGCCTTCCAGCTGGATCACGCCGTTGGCGGCGAACAGGCGCGAGGCCACGCTTTGCGTGCGCGAGTGGGTATGCAGTACGGCATTCACGTCGGGCCAGCGGCGATAGACCTGCGTGTGCAATTCGGTTTCCGCACTGGGACGCGAGGCGGTGCCCACGGCCTTGCCTTGCATGTCCACCAGCATGATGTCGTCGCGGCCGAGCTTGCCTTTGTCGCGTCCAGAGATTGTTATCGCTGCGTGATCGCTATCCACGCGCATCGAGAAATTGCTGCTGGTGGCGGGCGTCCAGCCGTGTTGCGCAAGTTCGCGCGCCGCATCGGCAATAGCGTCGGCACGCTCGTGAAAAAGCGCGGCGGGAATGGAGGCGGGCAGGGTTTGGCTCATGGCAAATGGACGTCCAAATGAGCGGCGACTATAGCACGGCGGGTACAGCCCCAAATGCGAGCTATTCGCGAAAGGGCTTCGGCGCGAGGCATGGCGTTAGGATGCGAAAAGCATCGCCGCAGTCCCCGCGGCGAACAACGTGCCATGAGGGTGGTTATGTCAGAACCAAAAGATATCGAATCACGCCGTCGTTTCCTCAAGTTTGCTGCCGGTACCGCTGCCGCAGCGGTGCTGGTGAGCGGATTGCCGCGCGTTGCGCGCGCCGATGATCTGCCGCATGTTTCCGATGCCGATCCCACGGCCAAGGCGCTCGGTTACGTCGACGATGCTTCGACAACGAAAGATCCCAAGCACAAGGCGGGCGATAACTGCGCCAATTGCCAGTTCTACTCCGGCGCTGCGGCCGGTTATGGACCGTGTCAGCTGTTCCCAGGCAAAGCCGTAGCAGCGAAAGGCTGGTGCATCTCGCACACGGCCAAGCAAGCCTGACGCTCTGCTTCGCGCCATCTAGGCCGGCCTCGCGCCGGCCTTTTTGTTTGCGCGAATGCGTCCATAAAAAAACGCACGCATAAAAAAACGCCTGCGCGAGGCAGGCGTTTGTAAAAAGAAACGAAGGGGTGTTGCTGAAAGGTGCTTCCCGGCGCATCAGGACGAGGAGCTAACTGGCCTGATGCGCCGGGTCGCGATCCGGGGCCCACTGCCAAGTGATCAACCCACGGGCCACTGATGATACTCCGGTTGACCGAAATGGGGCGGGCTGGGGCAGGAAATTTGTATCGGCTGAAAAAAATATCCTTGAAATTCAATGGATTGAATGATTAATCGATGAGTCTACATTCAGTTCATTAAAAGATCGTTAGCGACCGTTTGCTGGCTGTTCTGCGCTGTTTGCCGCAGATCGCGTCAAATTGCCGACGTTTGACCCTTTATCGAATCATTGGCGCGTCGCAGGTGACTATGGCGAACCCCATAGGTGAAATAAATCGCAAAGCCGAACAGGGTCCAGACCACCATCAGCGCCCAGTTGTACCAGCCCATGGTGGCGAGCAGCGCGCCGCAGCTCAGTGTGCCGGCAATGCACACGAAGTGCGCCCACGGCACGCGGAACGTGCGCGGCAGCTCGGGCGCGGTATAGCGCAGGATCAGCACACCGACGCAAACGGCAGCGAAAGCGATCAGCGTGCCCATGGAGGTGAGGTCGGCCAACACGCCAAGCGGAAACACGGCGGCGAGGATCGCGATGCCAAATCCCGTGATGAGCGTATTCAGATGCGGCGTGCGGTAGCGCGGATGGATCCGGCTGAAGATCGTGGGCAGCAGACCATCGCGCGACATGATCATGAAGATGCGCGGTTGCGCGATGATCATCACCAGGATCACCGACGACAGGCCGATCATCGCCCCGATCTCCACGATCAGGCGCAGCCAGCCGAGTTCGGGATGGGCCTTGATGGCGGTGACCACGGGTTCATCGGTACCCAGTTGGGTGTAAGGGATCAGGCCGGTCAGCACCGCGGCCATCGCCAGGTAGAGCACGGTGCAAATCACCAGCGACACCAGCGTGCCGAACGGCAGATCGCGCTGCGGGTTTTTACATTCTTGCGCGGCGGTGGAGGTGGCTTCGAAGCCGATGTAGGCGAAAAACACCATGCCTGCGCCGCGCATGATGCCGGCCCAGCCGTATTTGTGTCCGCCTTGCGATTCGGGAATGAAGGGATGCCAGTTGGCGGTGTCGATGTAGCGATAGCCCGCCACGACCACGATCACAATCAGTCCGACTTTGAGCAGCACCATCAGGAAATTGATGCCGGAAGATTCCTTGATGCCGATGTAGCAGATCCACGTGAGCGCCAGCACGATGGCGACTGCCGGCAGGTTGAACAGATTTCCGGTGGCGACCAGGTGGCCATTGGAAAAATCGAGCGGGGCTCCGGTCAAGGTGGCGGGCAGGTGAAGGCCGGCGTGATCGAGCAGGCTGGTGAAATAACCGGTCCAGCTCACTGCGACGGCCGACGCGGAGATGGCGTATTCCAGCACCATGTTCCAACCGATGAACCAGGCGACCAGTTCGCCCAGCGTGGCGTAGGCGTAGGAATAGGAGCTGCCGGAAATCGGTATCAGCGTGGCGAACTCGCAATAGCACAGCGCCGTGAAGCCGCTGCAGATTGCCGCGAGAATGAACGAGATGAGCACGGCCGGTCCCGCGTTATCGGCGGCTGCCTGACCGGTCACCACGAAAATGCCGGTGCCGATCACGGCGCCGATGCCCAATGCGGTAATGCCCCAGGGACCAAGTGTTCGCCGCAAACTCGGGCCGTGCCCGGTATCGGTATCGTCAGAAAAATCGGTTTTGCGGGCGAACAGCTGTTTCAACATACGCTTCCCTGAAAGAAAGCCGGCACGGTGTGGCTCACCGTGCCGGATCAGATTCACTTTATAACGCGGCGCGCGACCTCAGGCGGGTTCGGTGCCGTTGGCCAGATGACTCTTGCGGCGGCCATAGAGGTAATACACCACCAGGCCGGCGAGCCCCCAGCCGAAGAACACGATCAGCGTCCTGGCCGGCAGGTTGACGAAAAGCAGCAAGCAACCAAGCACTGCAAGCGGGCACACCACCCACGCCAATGGAGTGCGGAACGGACGCTTGCGATCCGGTTGCGTCACGCGCAGCACCATCACGCCGATGGCTACCATCATGAAGGCGAACAGCGTGCCCGAGTTGGTGATGTCGGCAAGCTGGCCGACGGGATAGATGGCGCCGAACAGCGACACGAACAGGCCGGTGGTCAGCGTGATCACGTGCGGCGTGTGGAAACGGGGATGGATCTTGGAGAACGACGCGGGGAGCAGGCCATCGCGCGCCATGGTGAAGAAGATGCGCGTCTGACCGTAAGTCATGGTGAGAATCACCGAAGGCAACGCAATGCTGGCTGCTGCGCCAATCACGTCGCCCCACCAGTTGTGATGCAGTACGCGCAGGGCATGGGCAAGCGCTTCCTTGCTGCATACCAGTGCAGCGGAGCCGTTGCAGGCTTCTGCCATTTCCGGCGTGCCCGGCTGCAGCATGGCGCCGCCCGGACCGGTCACCGGCTGCGCACCCACCGAACCAATCGCGCCGTAGCTCACCAGCAGGTAATAGACGGTGCAGATGCCGAGCGAACCGATCAGGCCGATGGGAATGTTTCGGTTGGGATTCTTGGTTTCCTCGGCAGCGGTGGAAACCGCATCGAAACCGATGTAGGCGAAGACGATAGAAGCGGCCGCCCCCAGTACGCCGATGCCGCCCATCGGATTGCCCCAACCGTTGGGAGTGAAGGGATGGAAATTGGTGTCTTGCACTCTCGGCAGGGCGATGACGATGAAGACCGTCAAGGCGATGACCTTGATCAGCACCAGGATCGAATTGACCTTCGCCGACTTCGATGTGCCGATCACCAGCAGGAAAGTGACAACGGCACCGATAAGGAAGGCCAGCAGATTGAACGCGCCGCCATCCATCGGACCTGCACGCAGGAAGGCTGGCAAGCCGAGCCCATGATTGGCGAGCAGGCCGTTCATGTAGCCGGACCACCCCACGCACACGGTGCTGGCCGCAATCGTGTATTCAAGCACCAGCGCCCAGCCGACGATCCAGGCCAGGCCCTCGCCGAGTACGCCATACGTGTAGGTGTAAGCAGAACCGGCCACCGGCACCATCGATGCAAGTTCCGCGTAGGCCAGCGCGGCCAGTGCGCAGACGACGGCGGCAATCACGAACGAGATCATCATGCCGGGGCCGGCTTTCTGGCCGGCTTCCGCAGTAAGCACGAAGATGCCGGTGCCGATGATCGCACCCATGCCGAGCATGGTGAGCTGGAACGCGCCAAGCTGTCGAGTGAGGGCCTTTTTTTCGGCCGTGGCGAGAATCTGATCGAGTGGCTTGACGCGTTTGAATAGCATTGAGTGGTCCCCGTGAGAACGAACTGCCTCGTTTAATCGACACCTTTAAGAATCAGCCCGCAGGCCCGAGGCATCGGCGAACCATAGCCCAGCGGAGGGCGGTGGTACAAGCTGCATTGCAGTTCAAATCACGGGGTATGAATCACTCCGGCACCGTTTTTTCGACGCCGGATGGCACTTGCGTTTTCAGCGGCGATCGTCCTTCAGAACACCATGTTGAAAGCCGCCATGGGGGTCATGAACGCATCGTTGTTGCGTCCGGCAAAACTGAATTGAACGCCGGCGATCAGGCCGAAGCGATCGTTGAAGTTGTACTCCACTGCAGGAGCCAGGCTGTAGACGTTTTGCGCCGGATCGCGTCGCGAAAATGCGATTGTATGGTTTCCTTCGCCTTGAATGCCGCTCAATTGCGAGGCCGCTGTGCGGTTGTAGGCAAGGTCCAGCGCAAGCGCCCAATTCGAGTTGATGCTGTACTCCACCGCGGTGGAAACACCGAACGAATTGCCCAATCGAATGCCACCGCGAAAATCTTGCGGCGTGCCGTAAGCACTTGTGCCTTTCACATCGACGCGGCTGGGAGGCAGCGAGTAGGACAGCGACGCACGAAAGCGAAGGGGACGTCCGTTGGACAGCCAGACATATTGCTGTGCCAGCAGCGAAAACGTATCGACATGCGCACCGTTGCCGGTGGCGTCGAGCGGATTTTCGTTGAGCTCGTCGTAGGCGCCGGTGGGGAATCGGTGTGTATAGCTCACGGCGACTGCGGGCGTCTTGCGTTGCTCATCGTGCGCGAACAACAGGTATTGGCCGCCCATGGAGGTATCCGCGGCACTCCAACCCCTCGTTCGCATGCCGCCGGACATGGCATGTGCGGCACCGATGGAGGCTTGCACCTGGAAACGGTCGGTGACGCTGTAGAAGACCGGCACCAGGGTTTGCCATTGGCGCACGCTGCTGGTTTTGGGATGACTGTTACCCTGATCGTCGTAGGCATCCGCACTCTTGTAATACATAAGGTAGGGTTCGATCACCCATGTGCCTTTGGGTGCGACGCTCGGGTTGGGCGTGAGGAGCGGTCCGGTGAAGTTGATATCGGAATCCGCAGCGCTGGCTTGTGCGCACCAGCCGATGGAAGTGAGCAGCAATGCGAAGGTCGTATGTTTCAGGCCGGGTCGTTTCATCGGAAAGGTCTCGATCGCGTGGGGATAAGAAGGCGCGGTAGGTGCGCGCTGACACTCGATCGAAACTAAAGAAGGGGTCGCACTTGAACTATCGAATTACTTTTAAAATCCGCCAACGTTGTTCATTGAAGAGGTGCGTGTGACTTTGCAGCAGGCCTTGCGCCATTACGTGGAAACTTTTCCGGGTGATCCCCATGCGTTGGCATGTTTAGCTTTTCTTGAGAAAGCGGAGCAGCCGTTCGATCGCGAGCATGCGTCGGGACACTTCACAGGCTCGGCCTGGCTGGTGAGTCGCGATGGAGGGCGCGTGTTGTTGACTCATCACCGTAAGTTGCAGCGTTGGTTGCAACTGGGCGGCCACGCCGATGGCGACAGCGATCTTGCTGCGGTGGCCTTGCGCGAAGCAGAAGAAGAATCAGGCTTGCAGGGTTTGACCGTCGAGCCCGGTATTTTCGATGTCGACCGGCATTGGATTCCGGAGCACAAAAACGAGCCTGGACATTGGCATTACGACGTGCGTTACGTTGTATCTACCGGTGGCAGCGAGCAGTTTGTGGTGAGTGATGAGTCGCTGGAGCTTGCTTGGATTTCCATTCGCGAGCTGGCTGAGGCGCAGGATGCGGATGAATCCTTGCAACGCATGGCGTTCAAGTGGCTGGCGCGCGCTCAAAGGCTTGCGTAGGCTGGGGTGCGAACCTAGCATCGCCATACCCATCGAGATAGTGATGTTGGGGTTCGCACCCCAACCTACAAAGGCGTCAAGCGTAGCGTGCGGGTGCTGGATTGAGATGCCCGCACGCCTTGCACGTGCGCGCCTCTTTCGATGAATAGAATCGATCGAACACGGGCGGAAAATCTGCTTCGATGCTCTGCAGAATGAAATATTCCTCATACAGCTTGTGATTGCATCGCTCGCAAAACCACAGCAAGCCATCTTTCTCGTGAGCAAGCCGGCGGCGTTCGATCACCAAGCCGACCGAGTCGGGCATGCGTTGCGGCGAATGCGGTACGCGTGGTGGCAGATAGAAGATTTCACCGGCGCGGATGGGAATATCGCGGGCAACGCCTTCGTCCTGCACCTTCAGCACCATTTCGCCCTCGAGCTGATAGAAGAACTCCGGGCCTTCGTCATGGTGATAGTCGGTGCGCGCGTTGGGGCCGCCGACGATCATGATGATGAAATCGCCATCGACAATGCATTTGTTGCCAACGGGCGGTTTCAGCAGGTGGCGGTGTTCGTCGATCCAGCGTTGCAGGTCGAGGGGTGGTAGCAACGACATAAGCCCGATCCGGTGGAAACCGGGCGTCACCATACCGCCGATGCGGTCCTAGAGGAAAGTCACACTTCCAGCGTGGCCAAGTCGCCTTTCTCTTCCAGCCAACTCTTGCGATCCGACGCGCGCTTTTTCGCCAATAACATATCCATCAGCTTGGCGGTGCCGTCGCTGTCTTCCACCGTGAGCTGCACCAGGCGGCGCGTATCGGGGTGGATGGTGGATTCGCGCAGCTGCGCGGGATTCATTTCGCCGAGGCCCTTGAAGCGGGTGACGGTGACCTGGCCTTTCATCTTTTCGCGCTCGACCTTTTGCAGCATGGCCTGCTTTTCGTTTTCGTCGAGGCAATAGAACACCTGCTTGCCCACGTCGACACGGAACAGCGGCGGCATCGCCACGAACACGTGGCCTTCGCGCACCAGCGCAGGGAAGTGGCGCAGGAACAGTGCGCTGAGCAGGGTGGCGATGTGCAGGCCGTCGGAGTCGGCGTCGGCCAGGATGACCACCTTGCCGTAACGCAGGCCGGAGAGATCGTCCTTGCCCGGATCGCAACCGATGGCCACGGCCAGGTTATGCACTTCTTCCGACGCCAACACCGAAGTGGATTCCACTTCCCAGGTATTGAGGATCTTGCCGCGCAACGGCAAGATCGCCTGGAATTCCTTGTCGCGCGCCTGCTTGGCGCTGCCGCCGGCCGAATCGCCTTCCACCAGGAACAGCTCGGTGCGGGTGAGATCGGTGGCAGTGCAGTCGGCCAGTTTGCCGGGTAGGGCGGGGCCCTGGGTGATCTTCTTGCGCACCACTTGCTTGGCGGCTTTCAGGCGCGCGCTGGCGCGTTCGATGGCAAGTTGCGCGATGCGTTCGCCGAGATCGACGTGCTGGTTCAGCCACAGACTGAAAGCATCGTGCACCACGCTTTCCACTAGCGCGGCAGCATTGCGCGAAGAAAGGCGTTCCTTGGTCTGGCCGGCGAATTGCGGATCCTGCAATTTCGCTGACAACACGAAAGCCAGTCGCTCCCACACGTCTTCCGGTGCTAGCTTCACGCCGCGCGGCAGCAGGTTGCGGATGTCGCAGAATTCGCGCACCGCATTGGTCAAGCCGCTACGCAGGCCGTTGACGTGTGTACCGCCTTGCACGGTGGGAATCAGGTTGACGTAGCTTTCCTGCACCAGCTCGCCTTCCGGCAGCCAGGTGAAAGCGACATCGAGACCTTCCGTATCGCGCGCCACGTGATGGACGAACAACTCGGCCGGCAGGCATTCGGCGCCGTCGAGTTCGCCGCGCAGGTAGTCGCGCAGGCCGTCTTCGTAATACCACTCACTGACTTCGCCGCTCGCTTCATCGAGGAGCTTCACATTGAGGCCGGCGCACAGCACTGCCTTGGCCCGCAACAGGTGCTTGAGCTTGGATAGCGAGATCTTCGGCGAGTCGAAGTATTTCGGATCGGCCCAGAAGCGCACGGTGGTGCCAGTCTTTTTCTTCGGCACCGTGCCGATGGTTTCCAGCGACGTGGCGCGGTCGCCGTTGGCGAACGTCATGCGGTATTCGTTGCCGTCGCGGCGGATGGTTACTTCCACCTTGTTCGACAGCGCGTTGACCACCGACACACCCACGCCGTGCAAGCCGCCGGAGAAGTTGTAGTTCTTGCCGGAGAATTTGCCGCCCGCGTGCAGGCGCGTCAGGATCAGCTCGACGCCGGGAATGCCTTCTTCCGGGTGGATGTCCACCGGCATGCCGCGGCCATCATCGCTCACTTCCACCGAGCCATCGGTGTGCACGATCACTTCGATCGACTTGGCGTGGCCGGCCAGCGCCTCGTCGACCGAGTTGTCGATCACTTCCTGCGCCAGGTGGTTCGGGCGGGTGGTGTCGGTATACATGCCCGGCCGGCGTTTGACGGGGTCTAGGCCGGAGAGGACTTCGATGTCGGCGGCGTTATAGCGACTGCTCATGCGGATGCTGGATACGGAAGTGAGCGCGGGAGAATGGGTGGTCAGGCCAGGGGAGGTCAAGCAGGCGGCTTGGTTGGCCAGTCTGCGCCGGATCATAGCATTTGGGCAGACCGCCCACGGGGAACGGAACCAGGCATGCCAGCGGGCGATTTTGCCGGCGCGCATCCCGCATGGCATGCGGCAACTGGATTAAAGTCATCGACACGATCGCACGGGAAGGGGCGCATGACGCAGGCCTGGTCAAACATGCAAGCCGAGCCGCTGGCGGAAGACGCATGGCTGTTGCGTTTTGGTGAAACCATCGACGCCGGGGTGAATGCGCGTGTGCTTGCCGTGGCGGCGAGATTGCAGGCGGAGCTTGTCGGTGTGGAATGCGTGCCAGCGTATGCGAGCCTGCTGTTGCGTTTCGATCCCGCGCGCTGGCTGGATGACGAGGCGCATTTTTCCGCGCGACGTTTGGAGGACGCTATCGACGCTGCCTTGCGGTCATCAGGCATGCCCGAAACGGCATCGCGCGAGCTGACCATTCCCGTTTGCTACGGCGGGGAGGCAGGTGAGGATCTTGACGCTGTGGCGGCTCATGCGCGGTTGTCGACGGAGGAAGTGATTGCCCGCCATACCGGCGTGACGTATCGCGTTGCGATGCTCGGCTTTGCACCGGGTTTTCCTTACCTGCTTGGCCTCGATCCCGCGCTGGCGATGCCGAGACGAAGCGATCCGCGCACGCGAGTGCTCGCTGGTAGCGTGGCGATCGGTGGGCAGCAGACCGGCATTTATCCGCAGGAGCTTCCCGGTGGCTGGCAATTGATTGGCCGCACGCCGTTGCCCTTGTTCGATGTAGCGGCGGAGCTGCCATCGCTGTTTCAAGCCGGAGATTGCGTGCGCTTTCGAGCGATCGATGAGCACGAATATCGACGGCTGCGCAGGTTGGGGTGAACGCATGCGAACCCCAACGTGTCCCGCTCCTCCGAACGCAAGGTTTTCAACCGCCGAAAACTCTTTCTCATCATTCCAGCGAAAGCTGGTACGTGGGGAGAACACATGGATGTGCTCGGCTTTGAGGAGCGAGGAATCCAGCGACTTTGAGATCGAAAGACACTGGATGATTCGCTTCGCTCACCCCTTCGGGGCCATCCTTCGGACGTTCTCCACGCTTCGCGCTACGTCCAGCTTTCGCTGGAATGACGAACTCATGCATGCGACGTTGGGGTTCGGCTGCGCCTCACCCCAACCCGACCTACAAGGCCTTTCGGCAATCATGTGAGCCATGACGATCGAAGTCATCAAACCTGGCCTGCTCACCAGCTTGCAAGACGCGGGGCGCCGGGGTTATGCCGCGCTTGGCGTAGGGCGTGCGGGTGCGATGGACGAGTCGTCATGGCGGCTGGCGAACGCGCTGGTGGGCAATACCGGGGGCGAGGCTGCGCTGGAGATCACGCTCGGCGGTCCGACGCTGCGTTTTCAGGAGCATGCGGTGATTGCGGTGACGGGTGCGATCATCGACGTGCGCGCAAACGGCCAGCCGTTGCCGTTATGGACAAGCTGCTTGTTGCCTGCCGGCACCGTGCTGCGTTTTGGCGGCATGCGTCACGGTTGTCGCAGTTATCTCGCGGTGCGAGGTGGTTTTGACAGCACGCCGGTGCTCGGCAGCCGCAGCACCGATCTGCACGCATGCATAGGTGCGGCCATCAAGGCGGGCGACATGCTGACGATAGGCGAGCACACCGCGGCGCCATGGTTCCGCTCCGGCAAACCCATGCAGGCGTTGCGCTGGGGACTCGATCCGCAGCCGTGGCTGGATTATGCGCAAGCACCGTTCGCATTGATGCGTGGTCATCATTACGCCGCACTCGATGATGCATCGCAACGTGCACTGTTCACGCAGCGCTTCCGGGTCAGCAAAGACAGTAACCGCACGGGCAATCGACTGGATGGTTCGCCATTGCGACTGCGCGAGCCACTTGAATTGATATCCGAAGCCACGCTGCCCGGCACACTGCAATTGCCGCCGTCGGGACAGCCGATCCTGTTGCTGGCCGAGGCGCCGGTCATCGGCGGCTACCCGCGCATCGGGCAGCTTGCCGCCGTCGATCTCCCGCGCCTGGCGCAGCGCCGGCCGGGCGATGCCGTATATTTCCGCGAGACCTCCATGGATGAATCGCTGCAGCGCCTGCGCGAACGCGAGGCATCACTACGGCAACTGCTTCAACGCATCGAACAACGTCTGGAATCGCCATGAAACATGCCTTCGCCAAGACCATCGATCTCAACAGTGACCTGGGCGAATCCTTCGGCGCCTGGCGCATGGGCAACGACGCGGCACTGCTCGCCATTGTCAGCTCGGCCAATATTGCGTGCGGTTTTCACGGCGGCGATCCGGACATCATGCGCGGCACCGTGGCGATGGCGGTGGAGCATGATGTTGCCATCGGTGCTCATGTATCGCTGCCCGACTTGCAGGGGTTTGGCCGTCGCGAGATGGCCGTTACACCGAACGAGACGTATGCGCTCACGCTGTATCAGATCGGTGCACTGCACGGATTTGCGCAGGCAGCGGGTACGCGGTTGAGCCACGTAAAGCCGCACGGTGCGCTGTACAACATGGCCGCACGCGATGCGAAACTGGCGGCGGCGATCGCACGTGCCGTGCATGACTTCGATCCCGCCTTGCGCTTGTTCGGTCTGGCGAACTCGGCGCTCGTCGATGCGGGTAATGCGATCGGTATACCGGTGGCAGCCGAAGCGTTTGCCGATCGCCGCTATCGCGCCGACGGCACGCTGCAACCGCGGCGCGAGGCGGATGCGGTGATCCAGGAAAGCGATGAAGCCATCGCACAGGCTATGGCAATGGCGCGCGAAGGGCATGTGCGTGCAGTCGACGGCAGCATCGTTGCGTTGCAGGCCGATACGCTGTGCGTGCATGGCGACGGTGCGCACGCGGTGGATTTTGCACGCCAGCTACGTGCCGCGCTGGAAGCGGCTGGCATTGGTATCGCACGCCCGCATTGAACTAGGAATCAGCATGAACTACTGGCCGTTGCTTGGCGTCGCTGTGATCGTCATCGGCTTTGCACTGCGCTTCAATGCCGTGCCGGTAGTGGTTTGTGCGGCGCTCGTCAGTGGTTTGCTGGCGGGATTGCATCTGCCGGAGCTGCTGGCGTTATTGGGAAAAAGTTTTGTGTCCTCACGCGTGCTGTTGCTGTTCGTGCTTACCTTGCCGGCGATTGGCCTGCTTGAGCATGCCGGTTTGCGCGAGCACGCCCAACGATGGATGGGGCAGTTGCGAGGCCTTACCCTTGCGCGCCTGCTGATCGGTTATCTATTGGTGCGCGAAGGACTGGCGATGCTGGGTCTCACCGGCGTGGCAGGCCCGGCGCAGACAGTGCGTCCGTTGTTGGCGCCGATGGGCGAGGCTGCTGCCGAAAAGATGCATCCCGGTTTGAGCGATGCGGATCGGGATGAGGTGCGCGCCGTCGCCGCCGCCACAGACAATATTGGCCGCTTCTTTGGCGAAGACGTGTTTATTGCCTTGGGCGCCGTGCTGTTGATTCAAGGGTTCTACGCGCAGCACGGCATCGAGCTTACGCCGCTATCCATCGCGCTGTGGGCATTGCCAACCGCCATCGCCGCGTTCGTGATTCAGTCCGTACGCATCTGGTTATTTCAGCGTCGTCTGGCACGCCGTGCCCGGGTAACGGAAACCTGAGCATGCTGCGCATTGAGTATGTGTATTGGCTGATCGCTGCTTTTCTGTTGTTCGCCGCGTGGCGCAATCTGCGGGAACGGCAATTCGCGCGTGCTGCATTCTGGTTGCTGCTGGGGGTGTTGTTTGCAGGTGGCGATGTGGTGCTGGCGCAGCAGCAAGCCGGTAACGCATGGCCTGCGCAACTTGCCGGATGCATGGTGATTGCGCTTGCATTGCTGGCGCCCTGTCTTCGCAGGCGAACGCATTCGGAAATCGCCCACAGCCCTGCGCGACTTGTCTCGGCAGTGCGCCTTGGCCACAAGCTGTTTGTGCCGGCGTTGCTGATTCCTCTGGTCACGCTGCTGGTCGCGTTGTTCGGTGAGCACCTTGCTGTCGGCGGCGCGGCGTTGTTTGCCAAACCGCAGATGACGTTGACTGGCCTGGCCTTGGCCTGTGTGGTGGCTTTGCTCGCCGCTGCCCGTATTGCGCGGGCGCCGCCGCATCACGGACTGGCGGAAGGGCGGCGATTGCTCGATGCCATCGGTTGGGCGGCTTTGCTGCCTTTGTTGCTGGCCGCATTGGGCCAGGTATTTACGCAGAGTGGCGTTGGCGGTGATATCGCTGCACTGGCGAGCATGCTGCTGCCCCAGGGCAATGCCTTTCTGTGTCTGCTGGTGTTTGCCTTCGGCATGGTGCTGTTCACCGTGATCATGGGCAACGCCTTTGCGGCCTTCCCGGTGATGATGGCTGGCATCGGTCTGCCGTTGCTGGTGCAGCGCTATGGCGCCCATCCGGCCGTGCTGGGTTCCATGGGTATGTTGTGCGGCTATTGCGGTACCTTGCTTACGCCGATGGCTGCCGATTACAACTTGGTGCCTGCCGCGTTGCTGGAACTGCGCAATCCTTATGGCGTCATTCGTGCGCAAGCGTGGAGTGCGGCAAGCATCTTTGCAGTCACCTTCATTACCATGTGGCTGCTGGTCTTCCGTTGACAGGGTTCCGTGACGCCATGAGCGAACAGCCGCGCATCTTGCTGACCGGTTTTACGCCGTTCGGTGGGGAAGATATCAATCCTTCCTGGGAAGCGGTGCGTGTGCTTGATGGCAAGCACATCGGCGGCCATCGCGTGGTATCGCGCCTGCTGCCCACCGCGTTTGCCGAATCGCAGCGCCAACTGACGGCGGTGGTGGATGAGATAGCACCGTCCATTTTGCTCGGCATCGGGCAAGCGGGCGGGCGAAGCCGGCTTTCCATCGAGCGCGTGGCGATCAATGTGCAGGATGCGCGCCTGCCCGACAACAGCGGCGCGCAGCCTGTAGATGAAGCTGTCGTGCCGGATGGGCCGGCTGCCTACTTCAGTACGCTGCCCATCAAAGCGATGCTCAAGGCCTTGCTTGCGGAGAGGTTGCCCGCCGAAGTGTCCAATACGGCGGGGACTTTCGTCTGCAATCACGTGGCTTATTTAATACCTGAGGAAATCCCCCGGCTATGCCGGGGGACTCCCGAGGTTTGACCTATACAGCGGTCGTTGTGAATCTGGAATCTCGACCAAGAGATGAGGATTCACGATGAAAGAGTATCAGAGCCTTAGCCATACGCGTTGGGACTGCAAATACCATGTGGTGTATATCCCCAAGCGCCGCAAGAAGCGGATTTTTGGCCAGCTTCGTCGGCACCTTGGGGAGGTGTTTCATGAGTTGGCGAAGCAGCGGGGTTGCCGGATTGTGGAAGGCCACTTGATGCCGGATCACGTCCATATGTGCATCAGCATTCCGCCGAAGTATTCGGTTGCAAGCGTAGTGGGCTATTTAAAAGGGAAGAGTGCGATAGTGATCGCGCGACGGTTTGGAGGACGCAAGCGCAATTTCACTGGAGAAGTATTCTGGGCTCGCGGCTATTTCGTATCGACGGTAGGTTTGGATGAAGCGATGGTGAGGGCTTACATCAGAAACCAGGAAAAGGAAGATGAGCGCTACGATCAGATGAAGCTAGGCGTATGACCGGCCGCCTTGGGCGGCTCCTGGTTTCAAGGCGCCTTTGAGGCGCTCACCCATAAAGCCCCCGGCTTTGCCGGGGGATACTTACTTGATAAAATCTTGAGCCATTGTTGGTCTTCATCCCCCACATTAGATCACTCTCGAGAGCAAAGTCAGTGACCCTAAGGACCGCCCCACTCTGGATGGCTTGATAGATCCAGGAGGCAACAGTCTTTACCACTTTCGCGTCGTTATTTTCTTTCAAATAATCCACACTATGCGAGGCAACAAACGCAGTTATAACCGGATAGCTTTTATCATTTATTTTCCTTATCCCATCAATCCATCGACCTAAATCTTGACTTAGTGGATGCCTTGTCGCCAAATATGTAGCTGCCTCATTCTGATTTTCATCATGCTTACTGGAAAGCAGTATAGGCGCATACTTATCTGCAAGATCATCGGAATTTTTTTCTGCGTTTTGAAAAGCAAGAAGCATCCATCTATCTCCAGAAATTGACTCGCCAGACCTTAAAATGGCTTCAGTTTCGGGAAGAATAGATCGTTCGCTGTTCCAAAACTCTAATAGATCGTTGCGCTTGTCATCGCCATAACGCTTGTCTAAAAATATTGTTTCAAATGTTTTTGCAACATCCCTGTCGTAAGCAATACTTGCACCAAAGCCCCTGGAATTTTCGATTATTCGTGCCGCGTCGATGAAGTTGGATTCGCTGGATGCCGGGTCGATCAAGATTTGCCGCAACCTCTGCAACTCGTCCTCTGATATCCCAAGGGCATATGAGGAAAAATGATTGTCTATTTTCTGTCGCGCCAGTCTAGCTGTTAAAGAATCCAGAACTGTCTGCGTTCTGAGCTTCTCCAGCGTGATCTTCACTGGAGATTCTGGTGTTGACATCGAAAGCCATTCTTTGACTTTCGTATCAACAAACATGGTGGCCGTTGACTTCAGGGAACTGTACGCCATGTACCCTGCCCCGAACAGAATGGGTATGGCACAAAGAGCAGCAACCTGCACTATGTTCTTAGCTTCTGAGAAGAGTTTTGTCGTCCTATCGACCGCAATTTCCGCAATTTCCACCTTTGCGATCTCAAATTTTGCCGCCAATGACTCCTTCGCGGCAACAATGTCCACTCTCGCCTCTGCAAGTTCTTTTAGCGAGGCCTCATATCGTAGCGTCTGCTCCGCAATGAGTTCTTGGGTTCTTGATGCCAGCTGCTCTTTGTACTCGAGGAAACGTCTTTCAAGTTCCAGCTGATGAAGAATGTGATCAGTAGCTTTTTCCATAGCTATGGTGCATGAGGAGTTTCGATGAAACCTCTATCGGCACCGGCGGTGGCCTCTTAAGGATGTCGGAATAGCTAGCCGACAGGTTGCGGGCGCATCCACGGCACCCACCGGCGAAGAATAAGGGCCGCCGCGACGCCCCCCGCCTTCAGTAGCGGAGCGAATTAGAGTCCGGGGGTTTCGATCTCGGTACGCGCATGTAGCAAGCTGGGAAACCAGTGTTCGTTGAGGCACTCGTCGCGCAAGCGGCCGTTGAACGATTCGATGTAGGCATTCTGGTTCGGTTTGCCCGGTTCAATCAGGCGCAGTTGGACGCCATGCTCGTGGGCCCAAGTAACCATCGCCTTACCGCAGAACTCCTTGCCGTTGTCGCTGCGAATGATCTTGGGCAGGCCGCGGGTGAGCGCCAGGCGATCCATCACGCGCGTCACGCCCATGCCGGAGATCGCTCGTTCGACCTCGATGACGACAGTCTTGTGCGTGGCGTCATCGACAACCGTCAGGCATTTGATGACGCGGCCCTCGGCCGTGCTCCATAACCATGGGCTTTCGAGCGCGAATCGCTACGACGTCGAGTTGACGCAGCAGAGTAAGCTGCTGCGATCGCAGTGGAAGTCGTCGAAGACGTGGCCGAGAACGTTGTCGTCATCGGCCTAACGCACCTCAATGCGGATTGTGCCCTGACTCTGCGCGCGCGATCCATCGCAACGATACCCCTCAGGCCGCGCCAGCCGCACATTCATCACGCAACTGCTGTGGTCTACACGCAGCCGTCCTACAAAAGATGCCCGTAATAAACGTGTCAGGGATAACGTGAGCGCTGCGACGGATTGGGGAGATTACTCCGCCGCCATCAGCAAGGTCTTGGGCTCCAGGTACGCGCTCATGCCCCATCGACCCATTTCGCGCCCGAGCCCCGAATGCTTGAAGCCTCCGAATGGTGCGCGTGGCTCGTGGGCCAAGGTGTTGACGAGCACCCGGCCCGAATCGATCTGGCGTGCCACACGTTCGCAGCTTTCCGGGTTCTTGCCCAGCACCAGGGCGCTCAGGCCGTAGCGCGTGTCGTTGGCAATGGCGATCGCGTCAGCTTCATCCTCGTAGGGGATGATGGTCAGCACGGGGCCGAAGATTTCCTCGCGCGCAATGCGCATCTGGTTGTTGGCATGGGTAAAGAGGGTGGGCTTCACGAACCATCCGGCGCGCAAGCCATCAGGCCGGCCTTCACCTCCCGCCAGCAGCGTCGCGCCTTCCTCCT
>NZ_DATEJY010000142.1:0-11856 GCF_035277725.1 Dyella sp.
CAAGAAGAAATACGGTGGCGAAGCGACCGACCACGGGCTGCGCGACGATCCGCATTTGTTCGTCGAGATCGCGCCGGACGGCACGGTGACGGTGGTATGCATCCGCTCCGAAATGGGCCAGGGCGTGCGCACCAGTGTGGCGATGGTGGTAGCCGATGAACTCGGCGCGGATTGGTCGCGCGTGAAAGTGCGCCAGGCGCCGGGCGACGAAGTGACATACGGCGACCAGGACACCGATGGCTCGCGCAGCCTGCGCCAGAGTTTCGCCGCGCTGCGCCGCGCCGGCGCGGCGGCACGCACAATGCTGGAACAGGCCGCCGCGGCCCAATGGGACGTACCGGTGAGCCAGGTGAAGGCCGGCATACACGAGGTGGTCGATACCAAGAACGGGCGCAAGCTGGGTTTTGGCGAACTCGCCGGCAAGGCCGCGGCCCTGCCCGCACCCGCCCCCCAAACGCTAGGGCTGAAATCACCGGCCGAATTCCGCTACATCGGCAAAGGCAAAACGCCGTTGATCGATAACCACGACATCGTCACCGGTCGTGCCCCTTACGGCATCGACACACGCTTGGACGGCATGCTTTATGCGGTGATTGCACGTCCGCCGGTATACGGCGACAAGCTTGCGTCGTTCGATGGCGGCGACGCAGAGAAAATGCCCGGCGTGGTGAAAGTGATGACGCTGACCTCCACGCCGCTGCCGTCCGGTTTCCAGCCATTGGGCGGCGTGGCCGTGATCGCCAACAACAGCTGGACGGCAATCAAGGCACGCGAGCAATTGAAACTCAACTGGACCAGCGGCCCGAACGCCGGCTACGACTCCGTCGCTTACCATGCGCAACTCGACGCCGCCAACCGCAAGCCGGGCGAGCTGGTGCGCAACGACGGCAACATCGACCAGGCATTGCATGGCGCCGCCAAACGCGTCACTGCGGATTACTACGTTCCCCATCTCGCCCACGCCACCATGGAACCGCCGTGCGCGGTTGCGCGCTTTGCCGATGGCAAATGCGAAGTGTGGGCGCCTACGCAATCACCGCAAGACGTGCGCAACGAACTGGTGAAGGCGCTGGGTATTCCGGACGCCAACATCACGGTGAATGTCACCTTGCTTGGCGGTGGCTTCGGGCGAAAATCCAAACCGGATTATGTCGTGGAAGCGGCCCTGCTCTCGCGTGCCATCGGCAAGCCGGTCAAAGTGCTGTGGACGCGCGAGGACGATATCGTCAACGATTATTTCCATGCGGTGTCCGCTGCGCATTTCGAGGCGGCACTGGATGGTTCGGGCAAGGTCACCGGCTGGCTGCATCGCACGGTGGCACCCTCCATCTCATCCACCTTCATGCCCGGCGTCGATCACGAACAAGCCGGCGAATTGAACCAGGGCATCGTTGACCTGCCGTTCGCCATCCCCAACGTACGCATCGAAAATCCTGCGATCGACGCGCATACGCGCATCGGCTGGTTCCGCTCGGTATACAACATTCCGCATGCCTACGGCATCCAGAGTTTCGTGGCGGAGCTGGCACACGCCGCAGGGCGTGATCATCGCGATTTCCTGTTGGAATTGATCGGCGCAGACCGCCAGTTCGCTCCATCGACACTATTGCCGTTTACCAACTACGACGAAGACCCGGCACTTTTCCCGATCGATACCAAGCGACTGAAGCGCGTGATCGAAACGGTGACGACGGCGGCGGATTGGGATCGCAAGCGACCCAAAGGGCGTGGCCTTGGCCTGGCCGCGCATCGCAGCTTTGTCTCCTACACCGCTGCGGTCATCGAAGTGGAAGCCACTGCCGACGGCAAGCTGAGCATCCCGCGCGTGGACATCGCCATCGACTGCGGTCCGCAGGTAAACCCCGAACGCGTGCGCTCGCAGCTGGAAGGCGCGGTGATCATGGGGTTGGGATTGGCGTTGCATGGCGAAATCAGCTTCAAGAACGGCCGCGCCGAGCAATCCAATTTCAACGGCTTCCTGGTGCTGCGCATGAATGAGGCGCCGCGCGAGATCCACGTGCACATGGTGGGCGCGGATGATTTCTCGGTGCCGTTGAGCGGCGTGGGCGAACCCGGATTGCCGCCGATTGCGCCAGCGTTGACCAACGCGATTTTCGCGGCGACAGGTGAAAGAATCCGCGCATTGCCGATCCGCCAGCAATGGATGAAAGCCAAACACGTAGCGTAGGTTGGGGTGCGAACCCCAACATCCGTATCTCCCACGGATCGTATTGTTGGGGTTCGCACCCCAACCTACGCAGGCTTGTGAGGGACTAGGGAATCGGGAATAGAAAAAGCAGGCATCCGCAAGCGATCGGCCCGCTCTTGCTATTCCCGAATCCCGATTCCCTTTGCTAACCCCAACACCCATATCTCCCATGGATCGTGATGTTGGGGTTCGCACCCCAACCTACGCGGGCGACAGGCTTTGCAATACCGTCGGCAACAGCTCGGCCACCGTCGGATGGATATGCACCGCGTGCGTCACCGTTTGATAGCGCGCCTTGGCATACATCGCATCCAACAGACTGTGGATGGCCTCATCGCCACTGACGCCAAGAATCGCCGCGCCCAGCAACTGCTCGCTCTTCCCATCCACGATCACCTTCATGAAACCCAGCGTTTCACCTCGCTCGACCGCGCGCCCCACGCGCGTCATCGGACGTACGCCGACACGCACGTCATGGCCTTTCTTCAAGGCTTCTTGTTCGGTGAGCCCGATACGCCCCAAAGGGGGATCGATAAACAGCGCATACGCGAGAATGCGATCGGAAATCCGCCGCGCCTCGCCATCCAGCACATTCGCTGCCACGATTTCGTAATCGTTGTACGCGGTATGGGTAAAGGCGCCCTTGCCATTGCATTCGCCCATAGCCCAAATGCCAGGCACATTCGTGCGGCATTGATCGTCGACCGCGATGTAACCGTGCGTGTCCGTCGTCACGCCGGCCTTGTCCAGGCCCAGTGCATCGGTATTGGGCCGGCGGCCGACGGCAAGCAGCAGATGCGTGCCATGTACGTCCAAGCCCGGCTTGGCGCATTTGGCCACGACGCTGATCTCGCCAGCCTTGCCGCGCAGCTCGATGCACTCGGCGGCCAGATGCAATTGGATGCCTTCCTTTTCCAGGATATCGACCACCGCCGCCGACACATCGGGATCTTCCTTCGGCAACAGGCGATCGCTGCGCTCGACGATGGTGACCTCGGCCCCGAAACGGCGGAACATCTGCCCAAATTCGAGCCCGATGTAGCTGCCGCCGACAATCACCAAATGCTTCGGCACCTCGCGCAATTGCAACACGCTGGTATTGGTAAGGTAAGGCACGCTGTCCACGCCTGGAAAATCAGGCACCACGGCGCGTCCGCCTACATTAAGAAATATCTCGTCGGCTTCAATCAGCGCATCGCCCACACGCAACGCATGCGCTGACTCGAAGGCGCCATGCCCGCGCAGCAGGGAAACATTCTGCATGCCGGCCAGCCAGGTCTCGACGCTGTTGCGCGATTGCCCGGATATGCCTTGCGTTCGCTTCCACACGGCGTCCATATCCACGTGCACGTCACCGGTATTCACGCCATAACTCGCCGCGCGCCGCGCCTGCTGCGCCACATAGGCGCTGGCCACCATCGCCTTGGTGGGAATACACCCGGTATTGACGCAGGTGCCGCCCACCAGCTTGCGCTCGATGACGGCAACCTTGCGGCCGGTTTTGCCCAAGCGTTCGGCCAACGAAGGCCCCGCCTGCCCTGCCCCCACCACCACCGCATCGAATCGCTGAGTCATGACGCTGCCTTGACGGAATTGCTGGAATGACGAGTGTGTAGCACGGATGAATAAAAAATCGTCAATCCAAAAATGGCGGTTTTTGAGCGTCACGCCAAATGCGCGTAGTCATCACGATTTTTTCGAAGCTTCACGCGCGCAGCCGTAGCATCGCCGGCATGGGGGGACGATAGGACGTCACAGAGGAAATTCCTTATGAAAGTCACGCAATTCGCGCGTCGCTGGGCAGCGACGTTCTCGTTTGCCGCAGCTGCTTCATGGGCGGCCGCTTACGCACCGGGAATCAACGCAACCGAGCAAGCACCAGGCGGTTCGGTGCTGTTTTCGCAAAGCCATATCGCCTCCGGCGACATCACGGATGCCACCGCGATCGATGTAACGCATGCGGCAGGCGGCAAAACAATGCAGCTCACGCCGCTTTCCCTCGGCACGCTGGATCTCGGTGCACGGTGGTCCCCGAATGGCCACGCCATTATCTTCGAGCGCGTCGCGACCGCGGACTGGTTTACCGAATCGCAAATTTATCGCTTGAACCGCGACAACGGCAGGCTTCAGCAAATCACCCTCGGCAAAAGCAGGCACCAATACCCGGTATGGGGGCCTGGCTCGTGGATTGCCTTTATCGATGGCGGCGTGGACAACAATCAGTGCCTGGCGCTGGTCAGGCCGAACGGCGGCGACCAGCATACGTTGTTTTGTCCGGGACCGGCCGATGGCGCGTTTCAGCCGCCGCAATGGTCACTCGACGGCAAGCAACTGTTCGTCGAGATCCATTATTTCGGCAATGTGGGCTTGAACCCGCCGGTGTATTCCGACGTTTATAAAGTCGATATCGCCACCGGTAAGGCCACGCGCATTTCGCATCTGCAAAGCGCCGACCAGGCCCACTTGGCGATTTCACCGGACGGCACGCGCGGGGTGTATGCATGGGATACCACGACCGCTATGGAAATCGTGGATTTCAGGACTGGCAAGACACGCGGCGGCGAGTTCGGCAACCTTTACGGCAGCTCGCCAAGCTGGTCGCACGACAGCAAGCATTTTGCCTTCACGCGAAACGTTGCCGTGCCGGGTTCGCCGTTTCCGTTTGGCGCAGTCTTCGTCATGTGCTCCGTGAGCGGTGACATTCGCCAGATCACCAACAAGCTGAATCCTTTCGACGCTTACTATCCCGTCGACTGGTCCAGGGACGATTCGCGCATTTTGCTCAATCGCACGCTTCACATCGTTTCGGGGCCGGATAAAGGGGTTTATATCTCGGTGAATATGCTTGATGTGAATACGCAGGCGATTAGTACGGTGGCGGATGGTGGTACTGCGGATGAAGGGGCCTGGAAGGAGCCGTAACGTACTTGCCTCCATGCAGCATCGGAGGTCGACTTTCTTGCCTGCAAATATTCAGTGCTACCGATTCACCGCCTCGGCGAAGGCCGCAATGCTCCGAACTTAAGGATTTTCAACCGCTGGAAACTCTTGTTCGTCATTCCAGCGAAAGCTGGAATCCAGCGACTTTTGGCTGAAAGGCACTGGATTCCAGCTTTCGCTGGAATGACGGGTTTGGGTTCTGTAGCGACTGGAGGAATCTTAAGTTCGGAGCATTGGCGAAGGCCGGGGCCCAGTGACTTTCACGATCTTCAAGTCGCTGGGTCCCGGCTTTCGCCGGGACGACGAATCCTTTGGCCACTTGTGCACGGTGGGCACCACTTCAATGGCTGGGCACAATCTCCACCAACACCACATCATTCGACCGCATGGGCACAGACAATGTCGCATTCCCCTTCGCACCGACGATGAGCGAACGCATGTCGGCATGATCTGCCGTGGCCGCCTGCAATTGCTGCAACTGTGTCGCACTCAGCGACGCAGGCGATCCCATGCGCAAATACGCCGAATACGCATCGTTGGCATCGAACCCGGTGCGATAAATGGCAACCTGATATTTGCCTGGTGCCAGATGCTTGAGATCGAGACTGATGTCCCCTTCCGGCTGCGCAGGCAGCACTTTGGTATAGAACGAACGGTTGCTCTTGTCCTGCTTCGGCTGCATGAAATCCCACGCCAATACCTTGAGCACACCACCGTTCCACGTCACGTAGCTTTGCGCATCCGCCGTTTTAAGTTCGGTGCTGCCGAGTTCATTGAGGTACTTGTAGGCGAAGTACACCGGCTTGCGGATGCCTTGCGGATTCATCAAGCCAAAGCCGCCCTGGAACGGCGCAGTGGGCGGACCGGGCTCTTCGAAAAGATCGCTGAAGGTCCAATAGCTCATGCCTTGCGCCAGCCCCTCGCTCGCCTTGAGCTTGCTGAGCACGTAGCCGGCACTCACATAAGAATCATGCACGGCGTCGCGCGGCGTATAGCTGGTGCTCCATTCGGTGAAATAGAGCGGCAAGTGGGGAAGCGACGAATGGCTGATCTGCTCGCGCACGCGCCGCACGTCGCCGATGATCGCATCCGGTGAGGGCGAGAGCTTGGTGTCGCTCTGGCCATGCTCATCGAGAAAACCGCCATCCACGCCATAGGTGTGCGTGCTGATGAAATCCAGCGGTACGTGCGCCTGCGTTGCGTGTGCAATCAAGTCCGGCACCCATGCCGCGCCCGCGGTAGCCGGGCCGCCCACTTTCAAGGCGGGATCGATCTGCTTGATGGTGCGCGCGGTGGCATCGAATAGCTGGAAGTACGCTTTTTGATCGGCACCTTCCCAGAAGCCGGCCAGGTTGGGTTCGTTCCACACTTCGAAATACCAGCTGCGCACTTCCTGCTGGCCATAGCGTTGCTCCAGATGGCGCACGAAGGCATCGACCAGCGCGGTCCACTTCGACATCACCGGATGGGAGGTGTTGCCCTTCCAGTAAAAGATGTGCTGATCGGAAGTTTTCATCGCTTCGGGCGTGAAGCCCAATTCCACAAACGGGCGGATGCCCATCGCCAGCAGCCTGTCGTAGAGCGCGTCGACCTTGGTCCAGTCGTACACCGGCTTGCCGTCGACTTCCCTATACGTGCCAAGCACGTCGTGGAAAATGGCATGGAAGCGGATGTAGCGAAAACCGAGTTCGTCGCGCACGGTCTTGAGCTGCGCCATGCTGTCATCGCGCTCCAGCGTGCCGGGGTAATCCGAACCGACGGAGAGATTGAAGAAGCGGTCGAGTGGCGCGGATGGCCCGTTCACGTCGATGGCGATGTGGCGAGCGCCCTGCTGCGCGTTAGCGGCGAACGCTGCGCAACCCAGCAGGCAGGCCAGGCTGCAGCGAGCGAGCCAGCGCGGAGAAGAAACGGAAACCATTGCGTTTGAAGTTTTCATGCCTATGCCGCTACGTATGGAGATGACCCGCGTATCCTTAATGGTCGTCATTCCCGCGAAAGCGGGAATCCATGGTGCTCTGATGTAAAAGCGAAACGGATGCCGCTTTCGCGGAATGACGGCAAGGGGCTACGTACCCACGAAACTAACGAATATCCAACACCACCACCGACTTCGACGGCAGCGCGACCGTCAACACACCATCGGCCAGGCCTGCGCCGTCGAAGGCCTTCGGCTCCACCACGTGCGGCTGATCGAAGGTATTGATCGAATTCATCGCCGGCGCCGTCAGCACCTTGCCCTGCACATGCACGCCCTTGATGCCGGCCAGCTGCACGCGAACGGTGTCCGCGCGATGCGGGTCGAGGTTCACCAGGGCCACGTGCACCACACCTGCCGCATCACGCCCGGCCGTTGCATGCACACCTGGCACCGACGCATTCCCGTAGCGATACACCGGCCCTTGCACGCTCACCGGCAACGAGGTGGCATCCTGAAATACCTTGTACAGGTCGAACACGTAATACGTCGGCGTCAGCACCATCTTCGACTTGTCGGTAAGAATCATCGCCTGCAGCACGTTCACCATCTGCGCGATGTTCGCCATGCGCACGCGATCGGCATGAGCGTGGAAAATATCCAGCGTGATCGCCGCTGAAATGGCGTCACGCAGGCTGTTCTGCTGGTAGAGCGCGTCACTGCCCTCCTGGTCTTCCCAATTGCCCCACTCGTCCACCGCCAGCGCCACGCGTTTGGCCGGGTCGTATTTATCCATCACCGCGCTGTGCCTGGCGATCAGGCCATCCATGCGCAGTGCGCCTTGCAGCACGGACATCCATTGCGCTTCATCGAATTGCGTGGACGAACCTTTATGCGCCCAATCGCCGGTGGGAATGGTGTAGTTGTGCAGGCTGATGGCATCGATCTGTTTGCCGGCGATCGCCATCACTTTGTCCGTCCAGGCCACGTCGTCGGCGTTGGCGCCGCTGGCGATGCGCTCGATGGGTTTGGGCACGAACGTCGCGTATCGGCGATATGCGTCCGCATAAAACTCCGGCCGCATCGAACCGCCACAGCCCCACATTTCGTTGCCGATGCCGACGTAGTCGAGCTTCCAAGGCTTGTCGCGGCCATTCGCGCGCCGCTCCTGCGCCAGCGTCGTCTGGCCTGTTGCGGTGATGTATTCGATCCACTGGCTCATCTCGCGCGGCGAGCCAGTACCCACGTTGATGCTGAGATAAGCCTTGGCGCCGATCAGCTCGGCAAAATCCATGAACTCGTTCGTGCCGAATTGATTGCGCTCTTCCCCGCCCCAGGAGGCATTCGGGCGCGCCGGCCGCTTGTCGCGCGGACCGATGCCGTCACGCCAGTCGTATTGATCGGCAAAACAGCCGCCGGGCCAGCGGACCACCGGCACCTTGATTTCCTTCAAGGCATCGACCACGTCCTTGCGATAGCCGTGGATATTGGGAATGGAGGAGTTCTCGCCGACCCAGATGCCGTCGTAGATGCCGCGCCCCAGCATTTCGGCGAACTGCCCGTAGATGTCGCGATGAATGACCGCGCCGGGCCGATCGCCATGCACGGTGACCTGAACCTCCGTGGCGGCACAACCGTAGCTGGATACCAGCAAACATGCTGCCGCAAGGCTGCTTTTCCACGTGCTCATGACTTTCCCCGTGCATGCAATAACCGGTGCAGTCGAACAAACATCAGGCAACGATTTCCATACAAGTGCCTTTACGATTTTGACCAGCGCATTGCACAAGTGGGCTCCTTTTACGGGGTGGCGCGTAAGTGGGGATGAGCGCGCGCCCCCCGACATCTCCGACGCCATCAGGCCATGTTGGGGTTCGGCGACGCCTCACCTCCACCTACCTTTCGTGTGAATCATGACGGCCAATTGCGGTAGGATTTCCACCACCTCAAGGACCACTACGCACCTATGACCAGCCCTGCCCTGGAGTCGTTGCTGTCTCCCCTCGATGGTGAATCGCCCACGGGGGAAAATCTTGAATATGACCCCGAGTTCCTGGCGTTGGAGCGCCTGGCCGCGCCCAAAGCCGAACGGGGAATTGGCGAGGAAGTGATTGCGGCGGAGGAGCCGGACTGGGACAAGGTATCCGGTCAGGCGGAGGCGCTGCTGGGGCGTTCCAAGGACCTGCGCGTTGCCGTGCATTTGACCACCGCCTGGATGCGCACGACCGGCCTGCCCGGCTGGTCCGCCGGCCTGCAGTTGATCCGCAACCTGCTGGAGCAATACTGGGATGGCGTGCATCCACAGCTGGATGCCGAGGACGACAACGACCCCACCGCACGAGTGAATGCGGTGGCGGCGATTGCCGATCTGCAGGGCATGCTGCGCTTTTTCCGCGTTACACCGTTCGTGCAATCGCCGCGCATGGGCCGCTTTAACCTGCGCGATCTGCGCATTGCCAATGGCACGCTGAAAGTGGGCGACGGCGATGACGACAATGCCGAACGCCCCGGCCTGACGCAGATCGAAGCCTGCTGCATGGATTGCCCGGAGGAACAGTTGGCGGCGAACGTGGCGGCGATCAGCGCGGCGCTTGAGCACGTCAAGGCGATCGATGCCATTTTCAACGAGCAGGTCGGCACGGCCGGGCCGGAATTGAAGCCGCTGCTCAGCGACGTCTATGAAGTGAAGAAGTTTCTGGAGCCGCAGCTGGCGAAGCGCTCGCCGCAGGCCGTCGAGGGTGGTGGCGATGCAGAGGGTGAGGTCGCTGCCGGCGGTTCATCCGGTTCCACGCAGCAGGTGCACAGCGGCCGCATCGAAAGTCCGCAGGATGTGATTCGCCGCCTGGACGACATCTGCGATTACTACGCGCGGTGCGAGCCTTCCAGCCCCATTCCGTTGTTGTTGCGCCGTGCGCAACGGCTGGTGGGATTGAGCTTTGTCGATTTGATGAAGGATCTGGCGCCGGGTGGCATGAGCGAATTGCAGGTGATTTCGGGCGAGAGCGAGTAACTCCCGCGCCTTCGTAGGTTGGGGTGCGAACCCCAACATCGCCATGCACGCGCATTTGGATGTTGGGGTTCGCACCCCAACCTACGCGCAACGTGTGTGATCAATACACGCCCTTGCACACATTCGCCGCCGAACGCACAAACACCGTTCGCGTCGACGGGCTCCAGCTCAACGTGAATCCCGCCGGCAATCCCATCGTGATATCTGCCGCAGCCGTTTGTTCAACCAGCCCCACCGAAGCACTGCTGCCATCGCCGAACGTCACCTTGGCACTGATCGCATAACGCGAGGGATCCGGACACGCAGCTTCCACTTGGCGCGACGATGTCGTGCCGTACGCCGTGATGTCCGGCAACGTGCCGGAACTCGGTACACGCTGGCCATTGCTGCATGTGGTGGTCAAGTCGTAGCTGATCGAGACGCGCATGGGCGCTGTCACCTGCAGGGCCGTCACCGCTTCCGGCTGCGACGTGCAACCGCGCAGAAACACCTTGTGCTTGGGCACCACGTGCAACATCACGGCGCCTGACTTGCTCCCTGCCCCGTCCGGGAATTTCAATTCGACGCGCGTGGGCAGTACGCCGGTGATGACAGGTTGCGTATCGAGCGGCTTGCCTTTCTCGTCGGTAGCGGTGAGCTGCGGATCGGCGCATTGCGGGTCCGAGAGATTGGTGCCCACCAACGCCAAGGCGATCGGCGTATTACCCGGATGCAGCGCAAACACCGGACGATGATCGATCGTCTCGACACTGTTGATGACCGGCGTTGCTTTCGACGAACTCGACGTCTTGGCAAGGTTGTCGATGGTGGTCGCCAAGGCGTCCGTCAACGCCTTGGCATCGTTGCCCGGACAACTGGGTGCCTGATCAAGATAGGCACGCGTGCGCTGTACCGCCGCGTCGCCACGCAATACGGCGGCGCGCCGGCCATCGTCCATGATGTCGGCCGGCTGGCTCGCCTTGTCGCCCAATGTTTTGCGCAACGCATCGGCCATCTCGCCCAGCTGCGCACTCACTGCGGCAAGACGATCGTCGTGCGTCGTGCTCGCGCGCGACGCCAGATCTTGCTTGGCCGTATCGAGCCTGGCAATTGCCGCTTCCCCGGTCAGACGCGGCGCGATTTGCGCCAACGCCTGCTGGGCTGCACCGGCAAGCAGCACGCTGCAACATAACGAAACCACCCGGCATGCATGGCGCATCTGGCTTCCTCGTTCGCTCATTCGTCCGGACAATCCGCTCCGCTGCCCGCCTGGCATGCCTGCTGATCCGGCGGCAGCAGAATGCCGGAAGGCACGATGCCGAACGAGCGGTAGTTCGCCGTGATCACGCTGGCGTCGATGTACGAATCCAGATGATTGTTGACGTTCTGCGCGCGGCTGGAGAACAGCGACGTGGGAATGTTCACGCTGTCGCCCACGATCGGCAGGATCGCGCCCGCCGCGGTCTCGGCGTAGAAGTACGCCGGCGGATCGCCCACCAGCGGCACGTACTGCGTGGTGGTGCCCAGCACGTAGATCGGATTGGCCTGCGTGCCGATGGCACCGGTGGACGACCACGAGCCGGTGCCGTCATACGTCCAGGTGTGGTCGGTCTGATACAGATTGCCGTTGGTCACCACGATCGACACCGGCGACGTACCCGCATTCACCACGTATCCGCTGCCGTTGATGGAACTCAAGCTGAGCGTTTGATCGTTGGCGAAGCTGAAGCCCAGCAGCGAACGGAAATCGCCCAGCGTATCCACCTTGTTCTTGCCGGTGAGCGTGGTCACGCCGTTTGCATT
>NZ_DATEJY010000143.1:0-5283 GCF_035277725.1 Dyella sp.
TTGCTCGGCGCGCCCGAGATGGCAACGAGCTGCGGCTGGCCGTTCGTTCCCCAGGTGGTGCTGCTGATCGCGTTGTAGGCCTTCAGCGAGCTGGAAGCAATCGTCACCGCCGAGCCGAAGGTGGCCGGGTCCACACCATTCACCTTGGCGAAACCGATGCCGGCTTGCAGCGAGTTGGCCATTTCGGCGTAGCCGATGCTGCCGGCGGTAGCCGCGATCGCCGCGGTAACGGCCGGGTTGCCGCTGGAGCCCGTCCAGGTGGAGGGGATGGTGGGCTGGAACTGCGACACGACCTGGGTAAAGGTCTGGCTGGCCAGGAAGTGGTTGCCGCTCACAGCCGGGCACACCGCCGTCAAGTGGTTGCTGAAGCTGAAGGTGGTGCCGCTACCGTCGGAACGATATTGCACCTTGATGGTGGTGGAGGGGATGGAGTCACCCGAGCCCAGCGTATACGCGCTGGCCAGCGTAGGATCGGCCCAGTTGGTGACCGCGCCGGAGAAAATGCTGCAAATTTGCGCGTCGCTGAAGTTGGTGTTGGCGCTGTTCAACACCACACCCTTCGTGGTCTTCATGTTCATGCCGATGGTGATCGCACCAGCGACGGCCGGGAACTGCACCGGAAAGGTGCTGCTGTGATTGGCCTGGTAGTTGGAGACGTCAGTCGTCGACAACGGTGAATCGGCAGCGGCGAAGCTGGGTTGCGTCAGATCGGAACGTCCCACGCCGGTCGCACTGGCCCCGAAGCCGTGATAAGCGCCGCTCGAATCCGGTGTGCAGGCATTCTGCACGCTGAAGCCGGACACACCGGCCAGAGTGTTCTTGCCGGCGCCACTGCCGGTCTGGCAGTAAGACACCGTCGGGTTGCCGCGCACTGCGCTGTAAACAGCAAACAAGGAGCCCGTACCCGCCGGGAAAACCTGATGATTCGTTTGAGCGCCGGTCCCTACATAACCGATCGCGGGCAGCGTTGCACCGCCACCCACCAGCGTCGTGCCTGCATACGAAACGGTAGCCATGGCCAGAGCAAGCGCACCGATCGCCAGCTTAGCCTTGAGAAGTCCGTGATTCATGATGTATCCCCATTGCGCATATTTACCCCCGGGATTGGGGGCTCGGCTTTTTTACGCCTGCGCAATGACGACGAAATTAAATATTGGTGTCGTTGAATATGCCATCTTAATTACAGAATTGACGCGCAGAAATAATATTTAATGTCATATTTTTTGCGTCGACATGCAGCATGTGCGGCTAGTCACACTTAGTGTAAGTGCCATTATTTTGCATAGAGTCCTTCACGTTTTATAGCCATGTGTATTTTTATTATTTTGCGGGAGCTTTTTATGTCGCAACTCATGCCGAACGGCATCGCTGTCTCCGGTGCGCCACGTGCTACTGATGGGAACATAGGCTGGGATGAAATCCCAGCATCGCGAAGCGTAAAGAAGCTGGGATTTCATCCCAGCCTACGTGGTTTTGCGGCTACGTAGAATTAATCGGGTCACTTTTTGACGTAACACGCTTTTCATTAGCGGTAATCATCCACGATGTGGCAGGGCGACGGCTCATAGGGAAGTCCATATTCATGAAGCATCGAATGGACTTCCCGGTCAAGCTCCGATATGCGAGCAAGGGATGCAATATCCGGAGAGCTCAATTCCATCAGTACGCAGCGTATGGCGCTGCGGTGCCCTTCCATGCACCAGGTATTCAAGATCTTCATCAATTCGGCAAGCAAAATGCCCTTTATCTTGCTGCCCGGTTCGCCCGTTCGCTTGAATTGCTTCTCAAGCGAATAAGTCAGCCGCTGGCTGAAAGCGCGCTCCGCCACGTCCAGCAATGCCTTCAATTGCTCGCCATTACAAGCAGCGAGCAAGGCTTCGGCCATGGCGTATTGGCGGAAGCTGGAGAGCTGGATCAGTGTTTCGACGATTGCGCCCTGATTCACGGTGATTCGCCTCAATCCTTTGTCCAGCGTTTCGTTCGAAAAAAACCGCCCCGTCCCTGGGACGGATTCCGCAAGGAGGATGTTCGATTCATGTTGTCAGTCCCAGGCCGGCGCCTGTCCCGCCGGCCTTGCTATTGCCCAACTCTTCGCTGGTTATGGATATGTCGTTATTCGCTGAGTTGCTTGCGTTCGGCGTCAGTCAATGAGCGCCTGCGCGCCTCGCTGAGCCGTCCGGCTCCAAGTACTTGCACTGGGCTGTTCGGATCATAGCCATTGCCCTGGACACTCGTACTGCTGTCACCAAAACCGAGCACCTGCACGGAGATGATCGACGGCTGCTTGCCCAATGCATCGTTCTGCTGTTGATTGGCCATATCCTGCGCCACCTTGCTTACTGCGCCGACAGCGGCACCCGCTGCGGTAAGCGCACCCACGTTTACCGCTTGCGCCACCGGCACACCGATCTTCTGGCCCTGCACCTGGATATTGTCGGCATTCAATACTTGTGCAGCCGCGACCACCAGGTTGCCGGAGACACGAATACCTGCATCGCCCGCGTCCACGGTGCCGCGTGGCGCAACCAGATAGACGCTGCCGCGCGGCGCGCCAGGAATGGTCTGCAAGGTGGCGATGCCCGCGCCGCTCACTTCGCCGCGCGCGTCGACGATGCAGTACGCATCCGGTGAGCAGATATATGTGGGTGGCGGCAGCACACTGGTGGTCTTCGCACCTTGGCCGGCATTGATGTCGCCATTGGAACTCCAGATCACCATGTCGCCGCCTTGCTCGGTGAAGATACGGCTTTGCGCCAGCAACACGCTGCGATCGGTGAAGATGTCGACGCTGCCCTGCTCCAGCGTGAGGACGCCCATGCTGTTCGGGCCGGCAATCACCTGGCCTTGGGAATTGGTGATGACCTGGGGCGCATCGACGCTGCCGACCAGCGCCTGGCCACCGGGCCCAAGGATGCTGATGCTGCCGCCCTGCTGGGTCTGGATAGTGGAGCTGCGAATATCCAGATCGCCCGTGTCGATGGTCTTGGCTTCGCCGTTGATGCCACCGGCACCGCTGCCATTGTTGGTGTAACCCAGTGACGCCGGGAACAGGCTTTCGATCGCCGCATATCCGCGCGCATATTGCTGGTAATACGGACTGGATGGATTGTTGTAGTCGCTGTCCACCTGGGCGAGCAGCTTGAAGAATTCCTGCTGGGCGAACAACTGCTGCGCATAAGCTGGCAATTGCAGGAAAGCGCTTTGCGCCTGCTCAGGTGTCAGCGACACGGTGACCTGATCTTGCGCAAAACCGGTAGCGATGGCTTTGCCTGCTTCCCACTGCTGCATGAAACTCACCAGGTCCGGCACCAGGCTGCCGAAACCATCCATGCCGTCGGGATTGTCCAACACGTATTTGTTGATGAAATCACTGGTGGTAATGCCAGGCCCGACACCGAACAGCACACCGACGTTGGCGCCATCATGCGGCAGATAGGGGTTGACCTGATTGCCGATCGTAGCGATGCCGGTTTGCTGGGCGGCGCTATTCGAACCACCATAGTTGGCAAGATCCTGCTGGTTGGTCAGCGGCCCGATATTGCGGCCCGCCGATATCAGCAGATTGCCCACACCTCCCAGCAAGATGGATGGTGTCAGCTGGTAGTCGTTGAACGGGGCATAGTTCAGTACAGTGTTCGGTGCGTATTGCGTATCGTAGATGTCGCGACCCGCCGCGATCCGCGTGATATCGGAGGCGTGCGTTTGCTCGCCAATCAGGGACAGGTTGGCGATGTCGCGACCTGCATAGATCAGTGCTGGCTTGGCGGGCTCCAGCACGAGTTGGCGAACCGAAACGCCATTCGGTGCATCGGTGCCATCGACGATGTCGCCGGAGAGTGCGTAGATGCGCACCGGATTGTTATCGCTTGCATGCAGCGGCGAAGACTGGTGCACCAGCGAACTCGACGCTGAATTGCCTGGGTTGTCCAGGTAGCTGGCAATAAACAACTGCAGGTAGTTGTTTTGCCCAACTGATCCATAAGGCGACAGCGGTGAAGGGAGTGCCGAAGGTGACGTGTCGATCAGACCGAAATTCTGCGGCGTCGTCGCCGTACCGATGCCAAGCGTGTAGTTCAACTGCGCGAAATTCACTGTATCGGCAGCAAGTATGTTCAACCCACCTGTACTGGATGGATAGAGACCGTCAGCGCCCAGTATGTTGATGTCACCATCCAGCGCGGCGAGGTTGACGGTCGCCGGCAAGATCGCACCCGGCATGTAGTTACGGAGATTGCCGTAGCCGAACAGCGCTGTCGGCAAGCTCAAACTACCCACGTTGACGTCACCACTGGCGGCCGTGACGTTCAGTGCAGAAGATAAGCTGTAACTCTGGCTGTCGGTGTGCCCTGCAGGAAACAAGCTACTGTAGGCCGCCGTATTCGCTATGTATCCGTAAGAAGGATCGTAGACGCCGCCTAGATCGACGCCAGCATTGGCATAGACCTGCCAGTACGTATCCTGAGCGCCCAGAATCGGCGCGACCGACGTAACAATGTGGCCAAAGGTGTACGAATCGCTGCTATTTGACGCAATGCTGTACGTAAAGTCGGAGCCAATCTGCCCGCCTGCCGTCAGGCTGCCCTGGCCCTTGGCCACGAAGTAGCTGCCGCTGAGAATGTTTCCGCTCGCCGTCACCACAAGATTGCCGCCGCCCACGGTGGTGATCGAGGTGCCATCCGGATTCACGTACCACGTGGTCGGCAGCGACACGGAAAGATCGCTGATATTGCCACCGGCCGTCACCGTGACGTTGCCGCCGACACTCATCACACCCTGATCGAAGTTGGCGAAGTTGATCGATGAGCGCGACCCGTCGGCAGCATTGCCGGTTTGCATCCATGGCCACCAGAACTGTCCGTCATAGCTGCCCGCGGTACCGGTAACGTTGCCGCTGGTGTCATACATCTGCTCGATGGCGTTGATGTTGCCCTTGGCATTGAGCAGAACATTGCCGGCGTTATCGGGGTTGACCAAGCCTGTTGCCAGCGCATCCGAAGCACCGGTTGCGCTCAGCACTGCAACCTGCGTGCCCGCGCTGGTTCCATTCGCAGGGGCGCCGGCGGTGTAGATCGTGGCGGGGGCAGTCTGATCCAGCCAGTCGATATCACCGGCAGAAACGATATCGATCGAGCCGGTGCCGGTACGCACAGTGGTCGGCAGGTTGAATGTCTTGCCGTCACCGCCCGTGGCGGTGTACTGCACCGCGAAGTGGCCATCCAGCGTGACGTTGCCCGCATTCGTATTGACCACCGCGAGCGGATCCACACCGCCGAAATTGGCGCC
>NZ_DATEJY010000144.1:0-36982 GCF_035277725.1 Dyella sp.
ACACGGTGATGACGCGCGTGATATCAGGGCGACCTGCACGCAGCTTGACGAATGACTTCACGCGCTGGGGCGCCAACGTGCCGGATGATGCGGTGCCGGATTATCCCGTTACGTACGATGCGGGCAAATCGTTGAACGCGGTCGGGAAGGCAGCGGGATTGACGGGTTATGGCGCGCATTGGGCAGGACAAGCTGCGCCGTTGGCGCGCGCGTTGTCTTCGAAAGCGTTGATGGAAACCTTGGAAAGCGAGTTGGAACAGGCGCGTAGGCTGGGATGAAATCCCAGCACCAGATGCTGGGATTTCATCCCAGCCTACGGAGTGCTCTCGCTAGGCGTGGCGAACGACCTGTAGCAAACTCCCTGCAGCCGTTCCATTCACTTCTGCGAGGCACGCCGTATGGATCGCATCGACGCCATGAAGGTCTTCGTGACGGCGCTGGATGAAGGCAGCCTTGCCGGTGCAAGCCGTCGAACCGGGCGATCGGCGGCGGCGGTAAGTCGGGCGATTGCGTTTCTGGAAGCCCATGTCGGCGTGCCGCTGCTGCATCGAACCACGCGTTCCATCAAGCTGAGCGAAGCCGGCGAGCGCTATGCGATCGCGTGCCGCAAATTACTGGCCGACCTGGAAGAAGCCGATCGCCAGGCCGCGGGCGAAAAATCCGTGCCGCGCGGCACGTTGACCATCACCGCGACCGTGTATTCCGGGGTGGAATTGCTGCGCCCGATCGTCGATGCCTTCATGGAGCAATACCCCACCGTCAACGTGCGCATGTATCTCTTGGAACGGCCGGTCAATCTGATCGACGAAGGCATGGACCTGGCCTTGCGCATTACGCATCTGCCCGATTCCACATTGGTGGCGCATCGTGTCGGCGAGGTGCGGCGGGTAGTGGTGGCGTCGCCGCGTTATCTGGCTACGCATCCGCGCATCGATGAGCCGGCGCATCTGTCCAAGCATTCGGTGATTGCCCTGCAACACAATGGCGTTGAGTCGTGGACGTTTCCGCCACTGGAAGGTTCGTCGGTGCCGCGCGCCGTGCCCATCACGCCGCGCCTGGTGGTGAACAACGTGCGCGCGGCCATCGCTTCGGCGGTGGACGGGCATGGTGTGACGCGTTTGCTTTCGTATCATGTGGCGGCGCAAATCAAGCAAGACATGCTGCGCATCGTGCTGGCGGATGCCGAACCCGCACCGATTCCCGTCCACCTCGTTTCGCCGTATGGACGTCTTTCCGTACCGAAAGTGCGCGCCTTCGTGGACTTCGCCCTGCCCCGCCTGCGCACGCAATTCGCCAGCCTGGCCAAGGATGCGGAAAGCAAACCTGCCGCGCCGATTCCACCGCGCCGCGGAAGAGTGTCTGCCGAATAGCAGGGATTCGCTGTTACTCGTGACGAGCCTAGATTGAAGGCGTCGGCGCTCCCCACTCATTCGGTAGCGCGCTGGCTTCCCTTCCTTTCTAAAGAGATCGACATCATGAGCAACTCACGCAAAGTCGCCATCATTACGGGCGCATCGCAAGGCATCGGCGCAGGCCTGGTCAAGGCATTCCGCGACCGCGACTATCGCGTCGTGGCCAATTCGCGCTCCATCAAACCGTCCAGCGATCCAGACGTACTGGCCATTGCCGGCGACATTGCCGACCGCGCCGTGGCCGAGCGCATCGTCAAGGAAGCGCTGGATCGTTTCGGACGCATCGATACGCTGGTGAACAACGCGGGCATCTTCGTTGCCAAGCCGTTTACCGCTTACACGGCGGAAGACTACGCCAACGTTTTGGCGACCAATGTGCATGGTTTTTTTCATATCACGCAATTGGCCGTGGCCGAGATGGAGAAGCAGCGTAGCGGCCATATCGTCAACATCACCACGACGCTGGCCGAGTACGCGATCGATGGCGTTCCCTCGGTACTGGCATCGTTGACCAAGGGTGGCCTTAATGCGGCAACCAAGTCGCTGGCGATCGAATACGCCAAGCGCGGCGTGCGTGTGAACGCGGTGGCGCCGGGCGTGATCAAGACGCCGATGCATGCGGCGGAAACACACGAGACGCTGGCCTCGCTGCATCCGGTTGGCCGCATGGGCGATATCAACGACGTTACCGATGCCGTGCTGTTTCTGGAATCGGCCGGGTTCGTCACCGGTGAAATCCTGCACGTCGATGGCGGCCAGAGCGCCGGCCATTGACCACACCGGGGCGGGCACACGTCCGCCCCATTCCGGAGGAAAAGCGTCATGCCTATCGTCAATATCAAAGTGACCCGCGAAGGTACCGCACCGGGTCAAAGCGCCATAACCGCCCAGCAGAAAGCGGCATTGATCAAGGGAACCAGCCAGTTGTTGCTGGACGTGCTC
This sequence comes from Dyella sp., assembly GCF_035277725.1. GTDB lineage: Bacteria > Pseudomonadota > Gammaproteobacteria > Xanthomonadales > Rhodanobacteraceae > Dyella_B. Next base: position 2,355 of record NZ_DATEJY010000144.1, read on the forward strand.
AACAAGCCGCTCGATGCCACCTTCGTGGTGATCGACGAGGTGGAGCTGGAGAACTGGGGCTGGGGCGGATTGCCGGTGCCCGAATATCGAAAACAGTTGCAAGCCACGCAGAAGTGAGAGTTCGATAGCCGCTCCCTGGTGGGGGATATCGCAGTATGGCCCTTTGAAGCTTTTCGTAAGGTTGGGCGAGGCATCATGGGCCGAACCGTTTCGCCAGAACACCACCATGGGAGTCGTCACATGAAGAAGAAACTCGCGCAGGCACTTGCCCTGGCCGGTCTGCTCTGCACGCCGCTGTGGGCTGCGGCGCAAAACGCGGATACCTATAAGGTCACGCATCAATATGCGCTCGGCGGTAGCGGCAGCTGGGATTACCTCACCCTGGATTCGGCCGGGCATCGCCTGTTCATCGCGCGTGACGACCGGGTCATGGTGGTCGATCCGGCCACCGGCAAATTGCTGCAGGAAATCCCGGGGATGAAGCACGTGCACGGCATCGCGTTGGTGCCGAGCCTGCATCGCGCCTATGCCAGCAACGGCCACGGCGACGACGTCAGCGTGATCGACTTGAACACACTCAAGGTGATTGGACATATCGCAGTCAGCGGCAAGGACCCGGACGCCATCATCTACGATCCCGCCACGTCGCACGTGCTGACCATGAATGGCGATAGCAACAACATCAGCGTGATCGATCCGGTCGCCGGCAAGGAACTCTCCACCATTGCGCTGGACAGCAATCCGGAGTTCGCCGCCAGCGATGGCCAGGGCAACGTCTACAACAATCTGGAAGACAAGGCCGAACTCGCGCACATCGACATCAAGACCGGCAAGGTGCTGCACACCTGGTCGCTGGCACCGTGCGAAGGCCCCACCGGCCTGGCGCTGGATGCGGCGAACAAGCGCGTGTTTTCCGCGTGCGCGAATGGCTGGCTGATCGTGACCGATGCCACCGACGGCCATCAGGTAGCCAAGCTGCCGATCGGCAAGCGGCCCGATGCGGCAGCATACGATCCGCAGACGCACGAGGTATTCGCATCCAGCCGCGATGGCGTGCTGAATGTGTATCACCAGGATTCGGCGGATCAGTACTCCAAGGTGGCGGATGTGCCGACCATGAAGAGCGCGCGCACCATGGCGCTGGATGAGGCGTCGAACCAGGTGTATCTGGTGGGCGCGAAGGTAGCGGAGAAAGGCAAGCCGGTGAGTGGGTTTACGCTGCTGGTGGTTGGCAAGCCGTAAGAACGCTGCAAGACACTCCCTCCCCTGCAATAGCAGGGGAGGGAACCGTTTTCGTGCTTGCTCGCGTCGAGTGCCATTCCAGCGCCCCCTGTTCACCCATGAGACACCGGGAACCCGCCAGACTTCACGGGTTCAAACCGTCTTCCGTCTTAAAAACAGGGAATGCTCGTGCTTTACCGCAATACCTTTCGACGCCGCTTTCACCCTTTGGCGTGCCTGCTGCTATCCGCCGCCTCCGCGGGCCTGTTCCAGCCGGCGCAAGCGCAGAAAAGCACGACGCGCGAGCAGACCGCCAGCCAGCTCAATATCCAGGTCAACGATGACCGCATGACGCTGAGCATGGCGCGCGTGCCGCAGATCTATCTGTATGGCCCGATCGATACCGACGCGCCACAGCGCTTTGAAGCGCTGATCCGGTCCGGCCGCATCAAGCCCGGTTCGGACGTCTATTTGAATTCGCCCGGCGGCAGTGTCAGCGCTGGCATCGCATTGGGCCGGCTGATCCGGCAAGGCTCGATGGTGACGCACCTGGGCGTGCCGCGCCTGCCTCACCAGACCACCACCTTCAATCGCTCCGCCATGTGCGATGGCGCTTGCGCCTACGCCTATCTCGGCGGGCTGTATCGCTGGGCGATAAGCGGCAGCGATCGCATCGGGTTTCCCACCTATCGCGAGCAACAGACACCGGCGGATGTCGCTGCGTATCTGAAGGACATGGGCATCGATCTTGCCACGCTCACGGCCGCCGCTGGCGGCACGGCTTCCACCGGCTCTGCGCAGGATCCCACGCTTTGGCCGAACGGCGAGGAGATGATTGCCAGAGGACTGGCCAACAACGGCCGGCAGAATCTGATCGCCACCTACAAATATCAGCAAGGCGCGCCGTATCTGGAACTCAAGCAACAGGATCGCAACGGCGAGCACAAGATCACCTTTCTGTGCAAACCCCATGGCGTCGAACTCACTACCTACGACACGATCGGCGCGGTGCGCGCACGCGGCATCGTCACGCGCGAACAGCGCTCGTATTTCGAACTCAACCAACAGGAAACACTGCCGCAGGAACGCGGCGGCGTCACCGTGGCGGACGACTCGGTGGTGATGCAACGCATCTATCCGTTGAACCAGTTGCAGCAACTGGCATCGGCCAAGGCAATGGGCGCGTGGGTGCGCGATCGCACCGGCATTCGCTTCGGTTTTGCGTTCGAAGTGACCGGCGTGAAAAAGGTGCTCACCGATTTCTATGAAGCGTGCACGTCGGTGACGCAGCAACACGCCTGACACGCAGGTTGGGGTGCGAACCCCAGCGTGGCCACGTTCCACGCATCGGGATGTTGTGGTTCGCACCCCAACCTACCTGACATCGACATCGCCTTGTTTGGGCGACGTCAATCCATCACCGCCAACACGCACTCATTCGCACCGCAGCTACGGCAGCACACGGAAAAGATCGACAAGCCCTGCGACGCCACCACCGGTCCCAGCAAACCTTCCAGATAGCCGCTGAAGAACTTGCAACTAGAACGCCCCTCTTCTGTGCACAACGGACTGTGGCGGATGTGCAACTGGTTGGCGGCATAGTCCACCTCCGTCAGCGCGCGCAAGGCCGGCACGCCGATGCGTTCCATCGCTTCGTCCAACGCCATCTTCGATGTCACGGCGTGATTGCGCTCGAACAGCCATGTGCCAATGCGTTGGCCAGCCAGTGACAGCGACGATTCGCGCGCGCCCTCTTCCACCGATTGCTCCAGCTTTTTCAGCAGAGGAAAGATCTGCGGGTAATCACCCATCAGCTTCGGCAGCAGTTTTTCCACCGCGGCCTGGTCGGCATCCAGCTGCAGCACTTCCTTGAACGGCTCTACCGGCACCACGGGTGCGGCGGGCGCGGGTGCCGGCGGGCGCATGAAGACGAATTCGGGCTCGGCTTCCGGTTCCGTCTGCAGCAAGGGCTCCGGTTTGACGAAAGCTTGCGCGAATTCGTTTGACGCAGGCATCCGCGCCACCTGCGGCACAGCATCAGGTGCTTTGAATACAGGCTTGGCTTCTGCCGGCTTGGGCGTTTCGGCGGGCGGTGCGGGTGGCGGTGGCGGCACATAGTTGGCGGCCACCGAACGCGACGCAGCGAAGTGCGGTTTGGTCTGCCCTTCCACCACCGGCGACACTTCGAAGCTGACGAGACGTTCGAGTTTTTCCAGCGCCGTTTCCAAGCCGCGCTGTTTGCGGGCAAGTCCGCGCACGACCATGGTCAGCAACACGCCATGGCGGTCATCCGCCAGACGCTGCCGCACCAGGGCGAAACCGCACGCGGCTGCGCATCGTCCAACATCAATAAGCAAACCCTCGCGCGACAGCGCGAGCGCCTGAATTTCCAGCTCGATCATTAGGCCCCCCTGTGTTCGATGCTGGTGATTGGAATGAAGACGAAAAGGATGACCGATTTCGTCTGACATTACCGTGACGCGTCTCTACCGGCGCGCAACGCCGCCGGGCGCGTTCGATGCACACCATGCCTGAAACTGTCTTTCAAGGCCAATACCGGCCTTTTTGACGCCGATCGAGATAACTTTTACGCATGCTCCGGCGCGGGTTCGCCACGCCAGAACGAAAGCATCAGCAACACCGCGGCCAACGCCAGATACGCGCCGGCAAACTGGAAGGCGATCGCACGCATCGCCGGTTCAAGCGTCCATGGCAGATACAAATTGCCAGCAGGCATCACCGAATGGATGATGCCGAACAAAGTCAGCACGCCACCCAGCAAGGCGATCCATGCGGCTTGGCGCGGCTTGCGATCGATCATCGCGACGACAAAGCTGGCCCAGATCATCGACGTGATGATGAAGCCATTGCCGAGCACGTTGATCACCGCCAATTCCGACATGCCTTGCGAGGCGTCGTTGTACAGCGCCATGAAACGATCTGGCGCCACGTATGTGGGATCGCCCAGCTTGATCGCCACCATGCGTGCAATGGCGGGAAAGAAACTGAACACCACCGCCGCCGCATGGCGCAGTGGCGTGGCCTCGAACGCTTGCGTCGTGATGCTGATGGCGATGAAAACCAGGATCGGCGCAAACACGGCCAACGGCAGCATTTCCACCAGATTGGAGAGGTAACCGAAGATGCCGCCGAGGCCGACCACGATGCCGGTGATCAAGGTATAGCCGGTGCGTGCGCCCATGGCGCGAAACGCCGGCTGGCCGATGTATGGCGTCGTTTGCGCTACACCGCCACAGACACCGGCGACCAGTGTGGCCAGCGCTTCCACCAACAAAATATCACGCGTGTTGTAGTCGTCGCCCGCAGCGCGGGCGCTCTCGGTAACGTTGATGCCGCCCACCACCATCAGCAATCCGAACGGCAGAATCAGCGACAGATACGGAATCGTCAGCGGCAAGCCGTGCAGCCATTGCAAGGTCGGCCACGGCAAAGCCACGCGCCACTGCCACGCCGCCAACGGGTGATAGCCGTGTCCCAGCCAACCGAGCGGTCCAAGCACTTCATACAGCAGCACGCCAACGACGAAGGCCACCAGCACGCCGGGCAAGTTCCATGGCATCCGTCCGCGCGCTACCAACGCATACAACACCACGCCAAGGCCAGCGAAACCGACCACCGGAACCTTCATGATTTCCACCAGCGGCAGAAAGCCCATCAGCACCAATGCGATGCCGGCAATGGAACCCAGCAACCCCGCGCGCGGCACATGCCGCTGCACCAAGGGGCCGAAAAACGCGAGCACGGTCTTGAGCACGCCCATCACCACCAGCGAGGCCATGCCGAGCTGCCAGGTAGCGATGGCCGCCGCGTGTTCGTCCATGCCGGACTGCTTGTAATGCAGAAAGGCCGGACCGAGCACGAGCAACGCCATGCCGATGGTGGTGGGCGTGTCCACGCCCAGCGGCATCGCGGTGGTTTTTTCGTTGCCGGTGCGCTTGGCCAGGCGACGCGCCATCGCCGTGTACGCCAGATTGCCGAGCAGGATGCCCAGCGTGGTGCCGGGGAACATGCGCGTATAAATCAGGTCGGCGGGGAAACCGAAAATGCCGATCAGCGCGGTGGCGAGGAAGGCCATCACGGAGATGTTGTCCACCAGCAGGCCCAGGAAGCCGTTGAAGTCGGCGCTGACGATGTGGGGGAATGTGCTTGAGGGCTTGGTCACGAGTTATCTCAGGTGGATGCGTTGATTTCTTCAAGCAACATCATCGAAACGCGTAGGCTGGGATGAAATCCCAGCATCGGGAGCTACATAAAAGCTGGGATTTCATCCCAGCCTACGCGGCTTCGTAGGAAGACGGCCTGACAATCGGCATCTCGTCAAAACGACACATCCGCCGGCTGCGTCACCCGCAACACCGACTGGTCACCCGTGCGCTGCTTCCACGCCGCGCGGATCGCATCGATCTTGCTGCGGTTGTCGCTCGTATCCGGGTAATAGATCACCAGCATTTTCGAATGCAGCCGCTCGGGCGTGGTTTCCTGCTTGCCTTGCCATTGGCCATATACGTCGATCACGCTGAGGCCATCTGGAAAGCGCGGCGTTACTTCCTTGTCGAGAAAGGCGCGCCACTGCGCCTCGCTGATGCCCTGCTCCGGATGATCGGCCGGGCCCAGGCCGAAAAACAACCTGGTATCCACCCAGCCCTGCGTCTGCGCCGGATGTGCCGTGTCGCCTTGCAAGGTGGAGGAAACGGCAGGCGCCGGCGTGGTGGCGCAAGCGGCGAGCTGCAAGGCAAGCACGGCGGCGAGCAGCAAACGATGGATGGTCATGCATTCCCCTTGAAAACGTTTGGACGTCCAGACGCGTGCGTCCTGCCCGCGAGTATTCATGACAGCTCGCCGCCTTCGCAACCGATCCCTGGCGACCGCGGTGGCCGGTGTTTCAAACAGATCATTCGTAACTTGTTGCGTCAGCACAACGTAAGCCATTTTTCATCTCTGCCATAGCGCCGCTGGAGGAAAATTTCTTCCAAAAAGTTTATTGCGGCAAATTCAAGCACTTCCCTTGTCCATCTCGACGCTTCGCGCACAGTAACAAGCATGCGTGCTAGACAAGCTCGCGTCATTACGATAAACAAATTGTTACATCGCAGCATGGGAAGGGAGCCGGCGGTTAGACCGGCTTCTGCGGTGTTTTTCATCTGTCATTACAGGCCATGCGAGCACCAGCAAAGACTGGGCGCACGCTGTTTGTCGGCACATTTCGTTTGGGGGAATACCTGGCAATGCATACATCCGCAATTCGCCGTCGCAAACCGCTTTGGCTTGCATTGGCTACCACCCTGGTGATCGGTACCGCTGGCATCGCGCACGCAGACAACAATGCGCCGGCATCCGATGCCAGCAGCACCAACGACAAGACGCACAAGAGCACCACGCTCTCCACCGTCAACGTCAACGCACAGTCACTCGCGGGCGGCTTGATGGCGGTGCAGGACCAGCCCAAGCAGGTATCCACGATCACCGCGCAGGCGATCGCCGAAGTGCCGATCACCGCCGACTACACGCAGATGATCAACAGCGCACCGGGCGTGAACTCCGCTTCCAGCGATGGTTTCGGCCTCACCGACGCCAGCAGCTATACGATCCGCGGCTTCAACGCGAGCGAGATTGGCGTGACGCTCGACGGCGTGCCGGTAAACGATGCGGGCAACTACGTGCCCTACGCGTCGGAATACGGCGAAGCGCGCAATTACGAATCCATCAACGTGACGCAGGGTTCGGCCGATCTGGACATGCCGGATCTCGGCGCGGTTGGCGGACATATCAGCTTCGTTACCCGCACGCCGACAGAGAACTTCAACGTCTACGCCGGCCAGACCTTCGGCAGCAACGATGCACGCAGTACCTACCTGCGCATCAACACCGGGGCGACCGGTCCGGTGCGCAGCTGGATCTCGATCTCGCGCAATTCGGACAACAAGTGGCGCGGCGGCGGCTACAACCATATCGACCGCATCCAGGCGAAATCGGTATGGACGATTGACGACAACGACAGTCTTACCGCCAACTTCAATCTCAATCGCGAGCACAATTATTTCTACATGCCGCTGACCAAGGCGCAGGCGGCGCAGTACGGCTACACCTACGACTACAACACCACCTGGACGCCCACGCCGGCCGGCGGCTTCCCAGCCAGCGCGCTCTACAGCGATCCGGCCACGCTCGCACAGGTCGATTACTACCGCCTGTTCCAGAACCCGTTCAAATCGTGGGTGGCCAGCCTGGATGGCGAATTCAAGTTCGGCAGCAATCTCTCGCTCTCGATCATTCCCTACTTCCAGTTCGGCGATGGCAACGGCAGCTTCGGCGGATTTTTGCCGTTGCAGTTCAATGCGAGCGGCAAGCCGATCGTACAGGCGGATCAATTTACCGATGGCCAGTACACCGTGTACGAAGCGTACCGGCCGATCACATATCGCCCCGGCATCAATGCGAAGTTCACGCTGGAACTTGGCCTGGACAACACGCTCGATTGGGGCATCTGGTATGAGCGCTCGCGCCAGCTGGAATACATCGATGCGTCGTACGTGGACCCCAACACCGGTGCACCGCTGTCGGTATGGGGCGACAACAAGCTGCTGACGTACGGCAATGGACAGATCTGGAAAAACTATTCCGAGTACGACCTCACCACGGTGAAGAAAGCGTTCGTGGAAGACACCTGGACGCCCAACGATGCATGGACCTTCAACGCCGGCGTCGCCTACCTGCACACCGACCGCGCCAATCAGTTCGTGCTGTTCCCCGGCAATCCTGATCCGGTGGATTGGACGTCCTATCAGAATTCCGACGATCGCTACCATCGCTTCCTGCCGGCGGCGAGCGCGTCGTGGAAGCTGGATGAGAGCAACCAGCTCTACTACAGCATCACCCGCACCTTCCGCGCGCCGCCGGATGCCGCCACCTTCGGCAATGCGCGTATCGGCTTGCCGGCACCCTTGCCGGAAAGCGCGTGGTCGAACGAAATCGGCTGGCGCTTCACGCAGGGGCCGCTCACGCTGCACACCGATGCATACCTGGCCAACATGGGCAACCGCACCGCGGTGGGTTTGGACCCGAACACCTTCATCAACTACTACATCAACGCCGGACGCGTGCGCATGGCGGGCGTGAATGCCGAAGGCAATCTGGATCTTGGCCACGGCTTTACGCTGTACAGCTCTTACACGTATACGCAGGCCAAGGTGGAACAGGATCTCAACCTGCCTGCCACGGCTGATACGGGTGCCGCGTTCTACGACACCAAGGGCAAACAATTTCCGGGCACACCGCGCAACATGGCGTATATCGGCGCGCGCTACTCCGCGAACGGATTGACGTTGAACTTGAACGGCAAGTTCACCGGCAGCGAGTATGGTGATTTCCTGAACACCGAGCGCGTGTCATCCAACTTCATCTTGAACGGCAGCGCCAGCTATGAACTGCCGGATTTCAGCGTATTGCACAAGCCGACGATTGCGATCAACGCGCTGAACCTGCTCAACCGCCGTTACCTGATGCTGCCATCGAGCCTGACGATTTCCGCAGCGGAGTCGTCACCTACGTATTACGTGGGCGCGCCGCGGCAATGGTACGTGACGCTCAGCACGGAGTTGTTCTAAGCAACCGGCCCGTAGGTTGGGGTGAGGCGCAGCCGAACCCCAACGTGGCGTGCAGCCTCCCGCAGAGGTTGGGGTTCGCATTCCGCTCACCCCAACCTACGGAGCAACACATCAGGTTTTGCGGCTGAGAATGATCCGCGCCGCGCGCTCGCCTTTCATGTACAGCCATAGCCAATTCAATGCCACCATCAGGCGATTGCGCACGCCGATCAAGAAATAGATATGCGCCAGCGCCCACACCACCCACGCCGCGCGGCCACGCAGCTTCACCTTGCCGAAGTCGACCACGGCGGTGTGTTTGCCGATGGTGGAGAGGTTGCCGTAGTTGCGGTAATGGAACGGACCTGGCGCCGGGCGCTTATGCAACCGCGTTTTGATCACTTCCGCCGCGTATTGGCCTTGTTGCTTGGCGGCAGGCGCGAGACCGGGCACCGGCTTGCCGTTTTCCTGCTCCACCAGGGCGGTGTCGCCGATCACGAAAATATCCGGATGCGCGGCAACGGTGAGATCGCGCTCCACCTTCACGCGACCGGCTTTATCCGCCGATACATTCAACCATTGCGCGGCAGGCGAGGCGCGCACGCCTGCCGCCCAGAACACGGCCCCGGCATCAATGCGCTTTTCCTTGCAGACAACCCCATCGGCGTGGCATTCGGTGACCGGGCAATTCAACATCACCTCGACACCGAGTTGCCGCATGGTCTGCAACACGTAATCGGATAACGTCTCGGGGAAATTGGACAGCACGCGCGATGCTGCCTCCACCACGATGACGCGCGCCTGCCGCGTATCGAGCTGGCGAAAATCACCGGGCATTTCCTCGCGCGCCAGCTCGGCAATGGTGCAGGCCAGTTCCACGCCGGTGGCACCGGCGCCGATCACCACGAAGGTCTGCAGCTTCTGACGCTGGACGGGATTGGGCTCGCGTTCGGCCTGCTCGAACACCGAGAGCAGATGCTGGCGGATCGACAGCGCATCGCCGAGTGTTTTCAGCCCCGGCGCGAACTGGGCCCATTCGTCATGGCCGAAATACGCGTGCGTGGAACCGGTGGCGATCACCAGCGTGTCATACGGTATGCGGCTGCCATCGGTGAGTTGCACGGTCTTACCGGCAGCATCGACCCCCTCCACTTCGGCCATCAGTGTGGTGATGTTCTTGAAGCGATGCAGCACGTGGCGAATGGGCCAGGCGATCTGCGAAATATCCAGCGCCGCACCGGCTACTTGATAGAGCAAGGGTTGGAACACGTGATGGTTGCTGCGATCGATCACCGTGACGTCAACGGGTTGGTTACCCAGGCGCCTGGCCGCCTCCAGGCCGCCGAAGCCGGCGCCAAGGATCACGACGCGATGCGGATGTGCGGTGCCGTTCAAGCGACTTCTCCTTGGCAGTCAGACGTGGAGCAATGTTCGAGGATACAGGGCGCCGAATGTGATGCGCGTGCATGGATCAGATGGGGTTGGAAGGTCGAGATGGCCATTCGCCTGGCAGGCGTTGCTCCAAATGTAAGAACAATGGCACTAACTTAGACATCGTCGCCCCGGCGAAAGCTGGGGCCTAGTGTCTTGGGCGAAATGCAAGTCGCTGGGTCCCGGCTTTCGCCGGGACGACGATTGAAGATTTTCCGTCATATTCAAGCGATGTGCAGGCTAAGTTAGTGCCACTGAACTTAAGGATGTTTCAGCCGCGGAAAACCTTCATTCGTCATTCCGCCGCAAGGGCCGCCTACTACGCATCCCCAAAGGTCTCTGCTACCGTCACGCAGCCGACAACCTCCGGGGAAACCGCTTATGCGCCTGCGCCGTCTTCAAGCCGGTCTGCTTATCGCCATGGGCCTGCTTGCCCTGCCTGCCATGGCAGATACGCCCAAAGCCACGCCCACGGCTAAGGAAATGCTCGCCAAGTCCAAACCGGACGAGTGGCGTACGCCCGATCCGAACAACCTGCTGTACATGCAATTGCCGCAGGGCCGCGTGGTGATCGAACTGGCGCCCGATTTCACGCCGCTGCACGCTGCCAATATCCGCACGTTGGTGCGCGAGCACTATTTCGATGGACTGGCGATCATCCGTGTGCAGGACAACTTCGTCACGCAATGGGGCGATCCGAATGACGACGACAACGGCGACAAAAGCAAGATCAAGCCGCTGGGCAGCGCCAAGCGTACGGTACCGCCGGAGTACACGCGCGCGATCGATGCCAAGCTGCCGTGGACACCCTTGCCCGATGGCGATGTGTACGCACCGCAGGTAGGTTTCAGCGAGGGCTTCCCTGCCGCACGTGATCCGGCCAGCGGGCGCGAGTGGCTGGTGCATTGCTACGGCATGGTGGGCGTGGCGCGTGACGTGGCGCCGGACAGCGGCAGCGGCAGTTCCTTGTATGTCGCCATCGGCCAGGCGCCGCGGCAGATCGATCGCAACCTGGCGATAGCCGGCCGCGTGCTGGAAGGCATGCAGTACCTGTCGGCCTTGCCGCGCGGTACCGGGCCGCTTGGGTTCTATACACAGGCAGCGCAGCGCACGCCGATCCTGTCGGTGAAGCTGGCGGCCGATCTGCCACCGGCGCAGCGCGAAAAGCTCCAGGTACTGCGCACCGACAGCAACACGTTTGCGGCCATCATCGAGGCCAAGCGCAACCGCCACGACGCGTTCTACACCTTGCCGGCCGGGAAGGTGGATATCTGCAATATCGACGTGCCGGTACGCACGGAGCCAACAGCCAAGGCTGATCATTGATGAGTTTGCATCCCGTTGAACGGTGCAGGCGCATGAATCCACGCTAAGCACCACCACAAAAACTACACGCGATCTTCGCCTGATTCGTAGTTACTTGAGCACACGCCAGCCGTATAGCGTGCGGCACTCGGCAAAGGCAGGGAGTGATGCGGCTCAGTCTGAAAATACTGGCGTGGATCGTGGGCGTGCTGATCGTGCTGGTGATCGTGCTGGTGCTGTTCGTGGCTCTGTTCAACTGGAACCGGCTCAAACCGACGATCGACGCCAAGGTCAGCGCGGCCATCGGCAAACCGTTCACGATCGACGGTGACATCACTGCTGCGTGGAGCCGCGAACCGAGCGAGCCCGGTCTGCGCAGCGTGCTGCCATGGCCGACCTTCACTGCGCGCAAGATCCGGATCGGCAACCCGACGTGGACCAGGCAGCCGCAACTGTTGCAACTGGATGCGCTGACGTTTCGCATCTCGCCGTTGCCATTGCTGCTGCATCACATCTATGTGCCATCGGTGCAATTGTCCGGCTTGCAGGTGGATCTGGAACGCGACAGCAAAGGCCAGGCCAACTGGAACATCAACCTGCCGCAGGACAACCATCAGCCTTCCAGCTGGAAGCTCAGCATGGGCACGATCGGCCTCGACAAGGGCGAGATCGCGTTGGACGACGTGCAGACGCATTCGAAGCTGCAGATCGGCATCACGCCGCTGCAGCATGCGATGCCCTACGAGCAAGTCGTAGCGCAGGCCACCAGCACCTCGCGTGCCGACGTGGGGCATGACGTGGGCCGCATGGTGGACAGCAACCAGACCACGCCTGACGTGTCCAGCCATGCCAGGCGCACGGCGTATCAGTTTGCCTGGACCGTCAACGGCACCTACCAGGACACGCCGGTGGATGGCAGCGGCAAGAGCGGTGCCGTGCTCGCCCTGGAAAGCGCCACGCAACCGTTCCCGATCCAGGCGCGCGTGCATATCGGCACCAGCAAGATCGCCGTGGTCGGCACGCTGACCGATCCGATGCACTTGTCCGCACTGAACATGCGCGTGTGGTTTGCCGGCGCGAGCATGGCGAAGCTGTACCCGATTCTTGGCATCACTCTGCCGGATACACCGCCGTTCGCAACGGAAGGCCATTTGTCGGCGGAAGTGCATATGCAGGGCAGCCGTTACAGCTATCGCAACTTCCGCGGACGCGTGGGCGAAAGCGATATCGGCGGCAATCTTCAGGTAGTGACGGGCGGCCCGCGCATGAAGCTGACCGGCGACCTGCATTCGCAATTGCTGCGCTTTGCCGATCTTGGCGCACTGGTCGGCGGCGGCAGCCAGACGCAGAAAGAACAGCGCGGCGACACCACGCCGCAACCCGGAAACAAGGCGTTGCCGGTGGAGCAGTTCCACACCAATCGCCTGCAAACCATGGATGCCGATGTGACCTTCGAGGCGGCGCGCATCGAGCGCCCGAACTCCTTGCCGATCAACGCCGTCAACACGCATATTCTGCTGGACAATGGTGTCTTGAAACTCGACCCGCTGCATGCGGGCGTGGCCGGCGGCACTATCGATGGCAATGTGCAAATGGATAGCACGGTGCAGCCGATGCGTACCGCACTCGATCTGCACGCACGCCGCCTGCAGTTGAAGCAGATGTTTCCGACCGTGCAGTCGATGCAAAACAGTTTCGGCGAGCTCAACGGCGACATCACCATGAATGGCGCCGGCAGCTCGGTATCGGGTTTGCTCAGCAATGCCGATGGCGACGTGAAGCTGTTGATGGACAACGGCGTAATCAGCAAGACGCTGCTGGAACTGGCCGGCTTGAACGTCGCCAATGTGGTGGTGCGAAAACTGTTCGGCGACCAGGACGTGAAAATCAATTGCCTTGCGGTGGATATGACCGGCAAGGAGGGTGTGTTTACCAGCCACCTGTTTGTGCTGGATACCTCCGATGCCACCATCAACGTGGATGGCTCGATCAATTTCCACGATGAACATATGGATCTGAATATCGTGCCGCATACGAAGGGCCTGCGTGTGTTTTCGCTGCGTTCGCCGCTGTACGTGAAAGGCACTTTCAAGGATCCGGATGTGGGCGTAAAGCCGGGACCGTTGATCTTGCGTGGCGCGGGCGCGGCGGCTTTGGCCGCGTTGGCGGCACCGGCTGCGGCGTTGCTGGCGGTGGTGGTGCCCAGCCGTGGCCAGCACAACGACTGCCAGCAAGTGTTGATGCAGTTGCGCAATGCGCCGCCGCCAGGGAAGGTGAAGTAAGGCCCCGCACGCCGCCGTAGAACCCAGACCCGTCATTCCAGCGAAAGCTGGAATCCAGTTAAGTACGTTGTGCGAAGCACTCAGCACTTTTATATCGTGTGCTGCGCACGTCATTTTGACTGGATTCCGGCCTTCGCCGGAATGACGCAAGGCAAAGAAGCGCCTTGCGACAAGTGCGAAGCCTGGTCCGATGATTCTTGGCCATGCCTCCTTAGCGCATAGGGAGCAGGCGAAATTCGTCGTCACTGGAAGCAATGTCGGCAAAAGAGACAGGGACATGTCATGGCTGTCATAGAATACGCACCTCCCTCCCCCACCCCGCATCCCCATGCAGCCCGTCACCAAGGCCCGCCTGCAAATCCACTTCTGCGTATTGCTATGGGGCTTCACCGCCATCCTCGGCAAGCTCATCACGCTGCCGGCCACGGCGCTGGTGGGCTGGCGCATGCTGCTGGTGGGCGGCAGTTTGCTGTTGACGCCGCGGGTCTGGCGCGGCTTGCGTGCCATGCCGATGAAGTTGCGCCTGGCGTACGCGGGCATCGGCGTGCTGGTGTCGTTGCATTGGTTGACGTTCTACGCGGCGATCAAGCTGGCCAATGCTTCCGTAGGCGCCACCTGCATCGCGTTGGGGCCAGCCTTTCTGGCGTTTGTCGAGCCGTGGATTGCGCGTCGGCGTTTTGATCCGCGTGAACTGCTGATGGCGATTGCGGTGATACCTGGCGTGGCGATGGTGGCCGGTGGCGTGCCGGCACATATGCGCATCGGCATTGCCGTGGGCGTGGTGTCGGCATTGTTCGTGGCGCTGTTCGGTTCGCTCAACAAGCGCATGGTGCACCACGGTGATCCGTTGACCGTGACCTGCATTGAACTGGGCACCGGCGCGCTATTCCTGGCATTGCTCGCACCGTGGTTGCCGCATGCGGGCCCCGCCTTTCCGGTACCGAACCTGCATGACGCCGTGCTGCTGCTGATCCTGGCGTTCGGCTGCACGCTGCTGCCGTTCTCGCTGGTGCTGGTCGCGTTGCGCCACGTCAGTGCGTTTGCGATGCAAATGATCACCAACCTGGAACCGGTCTACGCCATCGTGCTGGCCATGTTGTTGCTAGGCGAGCAGCGGCAATTGGATGGTTGGTTCTATGCAGGGGTAGTGGTGATTCTGGCGGCAGTGTTTGCGCATCCGTGGCTGCATCGGAACGAGCAAGCGCCGGTGCAAGCCGAATTGCTGGGAACGGCAGAGAGCCACAATCTCGACTAGGGATGCTCTGATCTATTCCATGTACCCGTCACCGCACTGTATGCGCGCCGCGCGGCTTGAACAGGCGGCCAGTCCGCCCTGCGCCACGCAACACACCCTGCGGGCCTTCTGGACGTCATGCCGGGTGCATGGAATAGATCAGAGCATCCCTAGCGTTTCGCCAGGCGATCCCGCATGAAATCAATAAACGCCCGCACCTTTGCCGGCGGCTGCGGATCGGGATACACCGCATGGATGCCGCCTTCCTGCAGGCGATACGGTGCAAGCAACACCTGCAGCCGTCCGGCGTGGATATCTTCCTGCACCAGGTAATCCGGCAACACGGATACACCGGCGCCAGCAAGCACCAGCGCACGAATCGCCGCGGCATTGTTCGCCTGCATCACTTGGCGCATGCGCACCACGCGACGACTGCTTCCGCGCGTAAAGGTCCAACGCAACGGCGTCGCCAATGCGGACATCGCAATCCAGCCGTGATGCATGGCGAGATCTTCCGGCCGGCGCGGCGTGCCGTGTTCGGCAAGATAGGCCGGGCTCGCCATCACCTGCTGGCGAAAGTTGCCCAGGCGCGTGGCGCGCAAGCTGGAATCGCGTAGCCAGCCGATGCGGATGGCCAGATCGAAACGCTCGGCGATCAAATCGTTGAGTTGGTCATCGATCACCAGATCCACGTGCAGCGCTGGATACAGCCGCCGGAATTCGACCAGTGCCGGCGCGACCACCGCCGTGCCGTAATCGGTGGAGGTGGTGAGACGCAGCGTGCCGCCCGGCTTGCTGCGTTGATCGCCGATACGCTCGATCGCCGCTTGTGCCTGTTCCAGCAATTGCACGCAATCGGCATGAAACACCGTGCCCGCTTCGGTGAGGGCCATGCGGCGCGTGCTGCGTACAAGCAAGGTGGCGCCGAGCTCACGCTCCAGCCGCAACAGGTGCTGGCTGACCATCGCCTTGGTCATGCCCAAATGCTCGGCGGCGGCGGTGAACGAGCCGGCGCGTACCAGTGCTACGAAAACGGCCAATCGATTGAGGTTGACGTCGCGTCCCATGGCGAAATGATTGTCAACCTTTTCTTGACAGTCAATTCCCTATTAGACCGTTTATCGAACCAACGCCCAGCGCGCATGCTTGCATCCTGTTGCTTCCCTCCACGGAGATTTCCATGAAATTGGTTCTGTTCGGCGCCACTGGGCATATCGGCCATGCCATCCTCGACGAAGCCCTTGCACGCGGCCATGACGTCACCGCCATCGTGCGCGAGAAAGGTCGCCTGGCATCGACTCACCCACGGCTGCACGTGGTGGAGGGCACGGTGGAAGAGACATCGTTGTGGCTTGCCTATGCCAAGCATGCCGATGCGGTGATCGGTGCCATTTCCCCACGCCGCAACGGCACTGCCGACACGCTGCCGCAGGCCGCCCAGACCCTGCTGGATACGCTCGACGGCACCAACCTCAAGCGGCTGCTGTGGGTAGGCGGCGCCGGCTCGCTGGAAACGGCGCCGGGCGTGACGGTACTCGACAATCCCCATTTCCCCGAGGCGTGGAAGCCGGAAGCGCAAGCCCATAGCCGCGCTTTGGATGTATTCCGCGCCAGCAAGGCCAACGTCGACTGGACCTTCATCAGCCCCGCCGCCCTGATCGAGGATGGCGAACGCACCGGCAAGTACCGCGTCGGTGGCGATCAGCTGCTGGTGGATGCGAAGGGCGTCAGCCGCATTACGGTGGCGGATTACGCGGCGGCGCTGCTGGATCAGCTGGATAACAAGAGCACGTTCAGGAAGCGCATTACGGTGGCGTATTGAGCCAGATAGCCAGGTGCTTGCACTGATCAGCTCCCTCCCCTGCGGTGGCAGGGGAGGGGACATGTCCTCGCGAGCATCAAGATCGCACTTGGCTTATCTCCATTGGAAAGGGGGAATGTCCCCGCAGGCGGGGATTTATACTGGCGCACCCCAGCCTGCCGATCGCCATGAACTACCGCCACGCCTACCACGCAGGCAACTTCGCCGACGTCCTCAAGCACAGCGTGCTGTTTGCGCTGATCGAAGCCTTGAAGGCGAAAGACACGCCCTTCGCCCTGATCGACACACACGCCGGCAGCGGCTGCTATGCGCTCGATAGCGAAGAAGCCGGCAAGACCGGCGAATACCGCGATGGCATTGCACGCCTGTTGTTTCCCGATCTGCACGGCACCGGCCAAGGCCCCCTGCCCGCCTTGCTGCGCCGTTGGCTCGACAGCGTTCTTGCGCTGCCTGGCAACGAGCAAGGACTGAAGGTGTATCCCGGTTCGCCCTTGCAAGCCGCACAGGCGATGCGCGCCACCGACAGCGCGCAGCTGTGCGAACTGCATCCGGAAGAAGCATCGCGCCTGCGTGAATTGTTCCATCACGATCGCCGCGTGCACGTGCATCACCGCAACGGTTATGAAGCATTGAAGGCATTGCTGCCGCCCAAGGAAAAGCGCGGACTGGTGCTGATCGATCCGCCTTACGAAGCGCAGGAAGAGGAATACCGCCTGATCGAAGCGGCGTTGAAGGCGGCCCTGCAGCGCTGGCCGAACGGCATCTACGCGGTGTGGTATCCGATCAAGCTGCGCAGCCAGGTGCAGCCGTTCCTGCGCTGGCTGCAGCGTTGCGGTGCGCGCCGCGTGCTGCAGGCGGAATTGCTGGTGCATCCGGATGATTCGCCGCTGCGCTTGAACGGGTCCGGCATGGTCATCCTCAATGCACCGTGGAATCTGGACCAGGTGCTGCGCGAACCCTTGCAGGCGATGGCACGGCTGCTGTCGCAGGAGCATGCGGCCAGCTGGCGGCTGGATTGGCTGATCAAGGAAGGCGATACGCCGGTCTCACAAACGCGTCACGTTCGTCCGCTACCGCAATCAAAACGTCCCGGCTAAGCTCGGTGCTGCTTCGTGCTGAAAGGACATCACCATGCATCTGCGTATCGTTTTTCGCTTGCTCGCGCCACTGGCATTGCTGTTGTTGGCAGCTTGTGCACCTGCTCCCATCTACAAGGCTGCGCCCGGCGCCGTGACCGCGCTGCCCATGCAGGTGGCGCATGCGCCGGAACAGTACGGCAACGGTTCGGTGATCTGGGGCGGCAGCGTGGTGGCCGTACGTAATTTTCCCGATCACACCGAGATGGAAGTGCTCGGTTATCCGCTGGATTCATCGCAGCGTCCGCAGCCGAATGCGCAAGGCGTGGGGCGTTTTATCGCGGTATTCCCCGGCTATCTGGAATCGTTCAATTATCCCAATGGCAGGCTGGTCACGGTGAGCGGACAACTTGGCGGCACGCGCGCCGGCTCGGTCGACCAGGCGCCGTATACCTATCCGCTGGTGACCGTGGCTCAGTCGCATCTTTGGACCCAGGACGAATTGCGCCAGGGACACCCGAACATCAGCTTCGGGGTCGGCGTGGGCGTGGGCATCCACTGATCGCATGAGCGGACAAGGCAATTCGCTCAAGGCCATTCTGCTGGCGCTGGGCGCGAATTTCGCGATTTTTCTGTCCAAGCTGGCGGCGGCGCTTATCACCGGTTCCGGCGCGATGATGGCCGAGTCGATCCACTCGCTGGCCGATTGCGGTAATCAATTATTGCTGCTGCTCGGCATGCGTCAGGCGAAAAAACCGCCGTCCGACGAATACCCGCTGGGCTGGGGCCGCGCGCTGTATTTCTGGTCGTTCGTGGTGGCGCTGCTGCTGTTTGCAGTGGGTGGCCTGTTCTCGATCTACGAAGGCGTGCACAAGCTGGCGCAGCCGGAGCCGTTGCGCTGGCCATGGTTGGCGTTGGGCGTGCTGGCCTTCGGCATCGTGATGGAAAGCATCTCCATGCACGGCTGCCTGCACGAGGTGAACCTCGCGCGCGGCACGCAAAGCCTGTGGCGCTGGTTCCGCGAAACGCGCTCCAGCGAATTGCTGGTGATCTTCGGCGAAGACCTGGCCGCCCTGCTCGGCCTGTGCGTGGCCGCCCTGGCGATCGGGGCGACCATGCTCACCGGCAACCTGCTGTTCGATGCGCTGGGCACGATCGCCATCGGCGTGTTGCTGGTGGTGGTGGCGGCAATGTTGGCCAATGAGGTGAAAGCCTTGCTGATCGGCCAGGGCGTGGAGCCGCGCCGCCGCGCGGAACTGCTGGCCTTCCTGTGCGCACGGCCGGAAGTGGCCGAGGTGCTCAACCTGATCACCCTGCAGATGGGGCCGGACGTGATGGTGGCGGTGAAGGCGCGCATGCAGCGCACACCCGACGACCTCAGCCTGATCGAGGCGATCAATACGGTGGAGCGGGAGATGAAGGCGCAGTTCGGCGATATCCGCTGGAGCTTCTTCGAGCCTGACGTGGCGGACTGACGCGGTCTTTTGTCGCATAGCAGCATATTTCGCGGTACGGCCGCCTCAACGCTCTTTTGATAAGGGTAAATCCTGCCGAAACCTCGGCCTGCCGTTCATGCTGCAATGCAAACAGTACGCTATAGTACGGTTACTATGCCTACCAGCCCTGTCCGCGAATTCCCCGCCTACCCTCGCCATGCCGAGCTGCCGCCGCGCAGCCGCGAGCGGTTTGCGACTGTCGCCTCGCCCCTCTCCCATGCGCCGCGCGGCGAAGGGGTGCATACCGCCGACGGACGCGAGCTGGTCCTGCGCAGCGTCGAGCCCGGCGATGTCGCGGCCGTGCAACGTTGCTTCAAGCGACTGCCGCCGCAGGATGTGCGCCGCCGCTTCATGCATGCCATGGCGGAGCTGCCGGTGTCGATGGCGCAGCGCTTGTGCCGTATCGATCCGGAACTGGAAGCCGCCTTCGTGCTGATCGACGAAACGGTGAAGCCGGCCGAGCTGCGTGGCGTGGGCCGTATCTTCGTCGACGTCGCCAGCAACACTGCCGAGTTTTCGGTGCTGGTGGAACGCGAATGGACACGCATCGGCCTTGGCGCGTTATTGATGCAGCGGCTGGTGGATGAATCCCGTCGCCGCGGCCTGGATGAAATCTGGGGCTACGTGCTGATGGAAAACCGGCCGATGTTGCAGCTGTGCAAGGAGCTGGGTTTCGTCGCGACGATGGTGCCGGGTGAAGGCAGCACGGCGCAGATTCGCCTGAAGCTGTAAGCCGCTTTTGTAGGCTGGGATGCAATCCCAGCTTCGTGAGGGTTACTAGTGCTGGGATGTCATCCCAGCCTGCGCGGCGACAGGTTTTCTCGCTGCAAAGCACGCCACTTTGCCATGCTGCACAAGCTCCACCTCGGCAAAGTGTACGCGCAATGCCTGGTCCAGGCTTTCCAGCGTATCAGCGCGGTTTCCGAAGATCCCTTTCTTGTTATAGACATCCATCAGTTTGCGGCCGAACGCGTTATGCCCGGCGGCATCGCCCAGGATCGTCGCGCCGTACAGTACGCCGCCTTCGGCCAGATGCGGTTTCAGATTCGCAAACACGCGCGCCTTGCCCTTCATTTCGCCCGGCAGGCAATGCAATAAATAAAACAGCGCGATCGAATCGTATTGACGATGGCCCAAGGCGGTCACAGGCTGCATCACATCCTGCACGAACCACTTCACATCCTTGCGCCCCAAGCGATGGGCCGCGGTGCGCAGACTGTTCTCGTTGAGATCGAGCAAGGCCACTTCTTGCTCGGGACGAAATCCCGCATGTTGCAGATAGAAGCCGGTGCCCACGCCGACATCCAGGTGCCGGGCGCCGATGTGCCGACGATAGAACGGTAACAGCACGTCCTTGGTGGAACATTGCCAGGCCCGGCGGTTGGATACGCTCAGCACCCACCAGTCGTAGAGCTTGAGTACCCACGGCGAATACACGGCCGCGCCGGCCTGGGTGTCGAGAGTCGCTTCAGTAGACATGGAGGGCTGCGCTCGAAGGGGAAGCCGGCAAGTTTGCCTCAGGCGGGTTAAGGCAACACTGATCAAGTATCGCCGTCGTCATGACATCACCCCATCACTTTGAATTCAACCTGTGAGGCCAGCCCTGTCTGTCCGCATGCCTTCGGTCCGCCAGCTCGACAGACGGCCAGTCTGCTTTCGCCGACGGCCCTGTGGCCTGCGAACAGACAGGGCTGGTGACGACGGCGATACTTGATCAGTGTTGCCTTAAAGCGCAATGACCATGCGTCCACATTTCCCATCCTTGATAGGTCCCCATCACCTGACGCGCTAAACTTGCGCGCTCGATCGGCCCAGGCAGCCGGCCCTCGCCCTCCCACGCAAGATCCCCATGTCGACCTCGATCAGTCACCCGCCCCTTCCCACCAGTCCCAAGCAGCGCCGCTTCTGGACGCCGCCGCATGGCTCCGCCCGCGCCTTGCTGGTGGCCGAAGCCGCCCGTTCGCATGACGGCCTGCTGGTAGTTGTGACGCGCGATACGCAGCGCGCGCATGCGCTAGAAGACGAGCTGCGCATCTTCGCGGGCTCGCTGCCGGTGCTGCACTTCCCGGATTGGGAAACGCTGCCGTACGACGTGTTCAGTCCGCACCCCGACATCGTCTCCCAGCGCGTCGCCACGCTCTACCAATTGCCCAGCGTGAAGCGTGGCGTGCTGGTGGTGCCAGCCGCCACGCTGATGCAGCGCATTGCACCGCGTACGCATATCACCGGCTCCGGCTTGATGTTGCGCAAGGGGCAGAAGCTCGATCTCGCCAACGAACAGCGCCGGCTGGAAGCCTGCGGTTACCGGCATGTACCGCAAGTGGGCGAGCCGGGCGATTTCGCGGTGCGTGGTGCGTTGATCGACATCTACCCGATGGGCGCGTCCGAGCCATACCGCGTTGAGCTGTTCGACGATGAAGTGGAATCGATCCGCAGCTTCGATCCGGAAACGCAGCGCTCGCAGCAGCAAGTGGAAAAAGTGGAGCTGCTGCCCGCGCGCGAATTCCCCGTCACCGACGATGCCGCCAAAGCATTCCGCAACCGCCTGCGCGAGCGCTTTCCCATCGATGTGCGCCGCTGCCCGCTGTATCAGGACATGAAGGAAGGCGTGACGCCCGGCGGCATCGAGTATTACCTCCCGTTGTTTTTCGAGCACACCGCCACGCTGTTCGACTACCTCGCCGACAACGCGCTGTTCGTGCTTGGCGAAGGCGCGCAGGAAGCGCCCGAGCAGTTCTGGACACAGACGGCCGAACGCTACGACCAGCGCGCGCATGATATCGAACGCCCGGTACTGCCGCCGGCCGAGTTGTATCTATCGCCCGAGCAACTGCGCGAACAGCTCAACAAGCGCTTGCGCGTGGAAGTGGTCGCCAGCGGCCACGAGCATGCCGTGGATGCCGGCACGCAGCCCGCGCCGGACGTTCCGCTCAATCGCAAGGGCGAAGAGCCCGGCACGTCGCTGCGCCATTTCATTGAAGCGTATCCGGGGCGCACGCTGATTGCGGCCGATTCTGCCGGCCGTCGCGAAGCGTTGCTCGAACAACTTGCCACGGTGGGTTTGCGTCCACACAACGTGGACGGCTGGACGGCCTTTCTCGCCGACGGTAAGTCGCTCGCCATCACCATCGCACCGCTGGAACAAGGCTTTGCGCTGAAGCAACCGGCGATCACGGTGCTGACCGAGCGCGAGTTGTTCGGCGAACGCGTGCGTACCGAACGCCGTCGCCGACGCGGTGCGGCGCGCGATCCGGAAACGATCATTCGCGATCTCACCGAGCTTTCCATCGGTGCGCCGATCGTGCACGTCGATCATGGCGTGGGTCGCTATCAAGGCCTGGTCTCGATGGAACTGGGCGGCATGACCGGCGAATTCCTGGTCATCGAATACGCCAAGGGCGACAAGCTCTATGTGCCGGTGGCGCAACTGGGCCTGGTCAGCCGTTATTCCGGTACCGCGCCGGAACTGGCGCCGCTGCACTCGCTCGGCGGCGACGCCTGGGAACGCGCGCGCAAGAAAGCCGCCGAAAAGGTGCGTGACGTAGCGGCGGAATTGCTGGCGATCTATGCGCAGCGCGAAGCGCGCGGCGGCGAATCGTTGCCGATCGACCGCCAGATGGTGGAAGCATTCGGCAGCACCTTTCCGTTCGAGGAAACGCCCGACCAGTTGCAGGCGATCGACGCCGTGCTCGGCGATCTGGCACGGCCGCGCGCGATGGATCGCGTGATCTGCGGCGACGTCGGTTTCGGCAAAACCGAAGTCGCCTTGCGCGCCGCCTTCGCCGCCGCCACCGCCGGCAAGCAGGTGGCGGTGCTGGTGCCCACCACCCTGCTGGCGCAGCAGCATTTCCGCAACTTTGCCGACCGCTTTGCAGACTGGCCGGTGAAGGTGGATGTGCTGTCGCGCTTCCGCTCGACCAAGGAAGTGAACGAAGCACTCAAGCGCCTCGCCGACGGCCAGATCGACGTGATCATCGGTACGCACAAGCTGCTGCAGCCGGATATCAAGTTCAAGGATCTTGGTCTGGTGATCGTCGACGAAGAACAACGCTTCGGCGTGCGCCAGAAAGAACAGCTGAAAAAGCTGCGTGCAGAAGTGGACCTGCTCACCATGACCGCCACGCCGATTCCGCGCACGCTGAACATGGCAATGAGCGGCCTGCGCGATCTTTCATTGATCACCACACCACCCGCGCATCGCATGGCGGTGCGCACGTTTGTTTCTACCTGGGAGCCGGCGCTGATCCGCGAAGCCTTTCAACGCGAATTGCAACGCGGCGGGCAGGTGTATTTCCTGCACAACGAAGTGGAAAGCATCGAACGCACCGCGCGTGAAGTGCAGGAACTGATTCCCGATGCGCGCATCGGCATCGCGCACGGCCAGATGCCGGAACGCGAACTGGAACAGGTGATGGCGGATTTCCATCGCCAGCGTTTCAACGTATTGGTGTGCACCACCATCATCGAGACGGGCATCGATATCCCGACCGCCAATACGATCATCATCGATCGGGCGGATCGCTTCGGCCTGGCGCAGTTGCATCAGCTGCGCGGACGCGTGGGACGTTCGCATCATCGTGCTTATGCGTATCTGATCGTGCCGGATCGCCGCGCCATCACGGCGGATGCCGAGAAGCGCCTGGAAGCACTGGCCTCGCTGGAAGAACTCGGCGCCGGCTTTACGCTTGCCACGCACGATCTGGAAATCCGCGGCGCGGGCGAACTGCTGGGCGACGAGCAATCCGGCCAGATCCAGGAAATCGGCTTCGGCCTGTATACCGAATTGCTGGAGCGCGCCGTGCGCGCGCTGAAATCCGGCAAGGTGCCTGATTTCGATTTGAGCAGCGAGCATGAAACCGAAGTGGAATTGCACCTGCCCGCACTGATTCCGGATGATTACCTGCCCGACGTGCATGCACGCCTGACCTTGTACAAGCGCGTGGCCAGCGCCCGCGATGAAGAAAGCCTGCGTGAGTTGCAGGTGGAAATGATCGACCGCTTCGGCTTGCTGCCGGATGCGGTAAAAAACCTGTTTGCCGTCGCCGGCCTGAAATTGATGGCGACGCCTTTGGGTATTCGCAAGCTGGACTTCGGGGCCAACGGTGGGCGGATTACCTTCCGCGACAAACCCGATGTCGATCCCATGGCGATTATTCGCCTGGTGCAGAACTATCCGCGTGTGTACAAGCTGGATGGGCAGGACAAGTTGAAGATCAACCTGGAACTGCCGGGATCGAGCGAGCGCGTGCGCGCGGCGCAGGAGCTGCTGGGAAGATTGGGAGCACGCAAGGCCGCGTAGGTTGGGGTGCGAACCCCAACATCGGCATGCCATGCGGTATCAGGATGTTGGGGTTCGCACCCCAACCTACGTGGCACGTGTGAGGTATTGCAGGCTGAACATCCGCTCCGGATCGAACCACACATGCTGCACGGCCAACCCGGCCGTCGCCGCGAGCGCAGCGAAATCTTCCAGCGAATACTTGCAGCTGTACTCCACCAGCATCGCTTCTCCCTCGCGGAACAACACCTGCAAACGGCCGACGCGCACGCGTTGCTCCTGCTCGCTGACGATATGCGTTTCGATCCGCCCGGCAATCGCGTTGTAGCGCGCACGATGGCGGAACGCGCTCAGATCGAAATTGCAGCCAAGCTCGCGATTCAAACGCACGAGCATGTTGAGCGTAAACGCCGAGGTAACACCGGCGCGATCGTTGTAGGCCGCTTCGATGGTGGCGCGATCCTTTTTCAGATCCACGCCCACCAGCACGCCGCCGTTGTCGCCCATCTCGCTGCGCATCTTGCGCAACAGCTGCGCGGACTCGCGATCTTCGAAGTTGCCGATGGTGGAGCCGGGAAAGAACACCACCGTGCGGCGTGGCGCACGCGGCGGCACCGGCAAGCGCAGCGGGCGGGTGAAGTCCACCGCCAGCGGCTGGATCGGTAGATGCGGGAAGTGGCCGGCCATGCGTTCCATGCTGTGCCGCAGCGGCTCGCTGGAAATCTCGATCGGCACCCATGCCACTGGCGTGCTCAGATGTTCCAACAGCAAGCGTGTCTTGATCGCATGGCCGCTGCCGTATTCGACCAGGCGCACATCAGGGCCGAGCACCTCCGCGATGTCACCCGCATGCTGATTCAGCAGCGCGATCTCGGTACGGGTCAGGTAATACTCGGGTTGCTCGCAGATCTGTTCGAACAAGGCGGAGCCCCGTTCGTCGTAGAACAGCCAGGAAGGCAGACGCTTGGGTTGTGATCGCAAGCCACGTTGCACCACCTGCAAGAGCAAGTTGTCGGGTGGGCGTTGTTCGTCACGTACTGCATAAGCTTGAACACTCATCGGTCCTGTCCCAATCGGATGCCCGCAAATTGCCAGCGGGCATGGGGCGGAAAGAAATTGCGGTAGCTGGCACGGATGTGGTCGCGTGGCGTCGCGCACGAGCCGCCGCGCAAGACCCATTGGCCATTCATGAACTTGCCGTTGTATTCGCCCAGCGCACCGGGCAAAGGTTTGAAACCGGGATAACTGACATAAGGCGATGCGGTCCATTCCCACACGTCGCCATACATCTGCAGGAAACCATCGCCCGATGGCGCGGCGCAAGGATGAAAACGGAACTCGTCCTGGAAGTTGCCGTGGATGGGCAATGACGCCGCGGCGTCTTCCCACTCCGCTTCGGTAGGCAGGCGCGCACCGGCCCAGCGTGCAAACGCATCCGCTTCGAAATAGCTGATGTGACACACCGGCGCATGTGGATCGAGCGCGCAGACACCAGCCAGCGTAAATTCGCTTGCCAGGTCTTCCTGCCAATACAGCGGCCGCTGCCATCCTTCGCGTTGCACTTGTGCCCAGCCATCCGACAACCACAAGCCGGAGTCCTGGTAACCGCCATCGCGCACGAAGGCAAGGTATTCGCCGTTGGTGACCAGGCGATTGGCCAGCGCATGCTCGGAAAGCCACGTGGTATGGCGTGGCGTTTCGTTGTCGTAGGCGAAGTTGCCGCCTTCGTGGCCGATATCGACCGGGCCTTGCCGTCCAGGCAGGAAACGCAAGGCTGCCGTTCTGCTTGGACTGAGTACCGGCGCTTTGTGATACGCGGGCAGCAGTGGATTGCAGGACAGCATGTGCTTGATGTCGGTCAGCAGCAGCTCTTGATGTTGCTGCTCGTGATGCAGGCCAAGCTCGATGCGCCCCGCAAGTTCTGCACTGACGCCATGCACCAAAAGTTCGCCGACGGCTTCGTCGACGCGTGCACGATAATCGCGAACGGCATCGAGCGTGGGTCGTGACAACAAGCCGCGCTGCGGGCGCGCGTGCATCGGCCCCACCGACTCGTAGTAGGAATTGAACAGGTAATGCCATGCAGGATCGGGCGGCTGGTAAGCCGCGTCGTAACCCAATACGAATTGCTCAAAAAACCAGGTGGTATGCGCAAGGTGCCATTTACCCGGACTGGCATCCGGCATGGATTGCACTTGCAGATCTTCAGCGCTCAATCCCGCGCAAAGGGCAAGCGTCTGACGCCGTATGCGCATGAACCGCGCAACGGCATCCTCGGTATATAGGGTGAATGTGGGGACATTCATGACGCAGACTCGATGGAGGCAAACGTGCTGCGATATACCTTGTGGAGCGCGGCGGAGCGGACGATCATACAGCCACCATGCCGCAGCAGTTGTTCAGATTCTGTGACAATAACGCCACGCATGGCAGGAATATGGACCAGCACGAGGTGACCTCCATGAAGATCGTCATTTCTGCAGCACTGCTTTTTACGCTTGGCGCTATCGCAACATCCGCATGGGCGCAATCCACGCCGGTATCCGGCACGCTACCGTACAAGGACTGCATTCGCATTGACCAGATCAACGAATGGCATGTCGTCGATCCCAGGACTGCCATCGTGCGTACCGGCCCGTATCAACGTTATCTAGTGAAATTAAAGGCAAGTTGCGACAAGTTGGGCATTGGCAATCCGGGCTTGATGTTCATACCCAGCCAAGCCGACAAGGCCACGTCGCCGCTTCGCATCTGCGGTGGCGTGGGCGAAAAAGTACGTGCCAGGGATCAACCCGGCTGCGCCATCGAATCGGTCAGCCTGATCGATCAAGCCACTTTCGATGGTTATCGGGATCACGCCAAATACCACAGCGTGAGAACGCAGCAGCCTGGCAAAAGTCCTTGATGCGAAATAAAGGAAGATAAAAAAAGAGCCCGGCGATGCCGGGCTCTTTTATTGGGTCAAGCGACGATCAGTAGGCTGGGCCGATATAGCGCGTGCCGTACGGGTCCGTCGTGGTCACCGTGGTGGTCGTGGTCACCACCGGCGGCGCGGACTGGTAAACCACGGTGCCGGGCGTATACACCACGGCCGGCGGCGGTGCGTAATACACCGGGGGGCCTGCCACGGCGCCGGCTACAACACCCGCCACCGCACCGCCGATAATCGCGCCGGCGATCCAGCGGCCACCGCTCCAATAACCACCGCGATAGCAGCAACCACCACGGTAATAGCCACCGCCGCGATAGTAGCCACCATGGTAACCATAACCACCGTGCCAACCCGGGCCGCCCCAGGGATGCGCCGAAGCGCTGAGCGGCACTGCAGCCCCGGCTGCCGCCAAGGCCAGGCCGACCGCAACGAACTTGCCGACACTACGTTTGAACATGACACACCTCCGTCTGTATGGCGTGAATGGTGAGCCTGGAGGACTTAATTTGTACTGAAGGGTTTCGTTTCTTAACGCAACCGCCAATAGTCGATTTAACGGCACCTCAGCCACGCTACGCGTTCACTTTTTGATGCGCGCGTTTTGCCAGGGATTCGCCGGTTCCTCCGCTGCGTGCGGACGCAGCAACCAGCAATCGTGAATATTTGCGCGCCGCGAGAAATCGAACGGGATGCTGCCGGCGCCCCACGCCTCGATCGCAAGATGCGGTTCCAGCGCTTCGCGATCGAGCGAGAAGCGGCGAAAGTTGTTGGAGAACAGAATCACACCGTCGTGCGTAAGTCGATCCGCGCAAGCCAGCAGCAGCTTGACGTGATCGCGCTGCACATCGAAATCGTCCGCGCGCTTGGAGTTGGAAAACGTCGGCGGATCGACGTAGATCAAGCCGTAACGCTCGTGTGTGCGCTGCAGAAATTGCGCGGCATCCGCTTGCACGAGGCGATGTTTTTCGCCAGTGAATCCATTCAACGCGAGATTACGCGACGCCCATTCGAGATAGGTGCCCGAAAGATCGACGCTGGTCGTGTCGCGTGCGCCGCCCGCCGCCGCATACACGCTCGCAGTGGCGGTATAGGCAAAGAGATTGAGAAAGCGCCTGCCTGTTGCCAGTTCGCGCACTTTCGCACGGACCAGGCGGTGATCGAGAAACAAGCCGGTATCCAGGTAATCGTAGAGATTCACCAGGAACCTCAGGCCACCCTCTTCCACTTCGATGAATTCGCCACGCTGGTCGAATTGACCGTACTTGGAACCGCCCTTGCCACGCTCGCGGGTCTTGATGGCCACGTGTGCACGCGGTGTCTCGAACACTTCGCCGGCCACGCGCGCGATTTCGCGCAGACGCGTGCGCGCCAGCTCGGCAGGCACGTCGGCGGGCGCGCGGTATTCCTGGATATGCAGATGCGTGTTGCCGAACATATCGGCATACACATCGATGGCCGCGGCGTATTCAGGCAGATCCTGATCGTACGCACGCCAGGCGTGAATGCCTTCGCGCTCCAGCCGCTTGCGCAGATGCTTGGCGTTCTTTTCCAGCCGGTTCTTCAACATCTCCGCGCCCGGCGAAAGCGGCGGTTTTTCGCGTGGGGTTTCGCTGCGGGGATGCAGTTCGAAAATCAGCAGCACGGTTTCCAGCGCGCCGTTGTAGAGCGTGTATTTCTTTTCCGAACGCAGCGTGGTGGCGCGGCCGAGTTCGGCGTCGCCGGCAAGTACGGCGGCGCGCCAGCCAGTGAAATGATCGCGCAGGGTTTCGCCGAGGCTGCGGTACAGCTTCGGCAGGTTTTCGCGCTCGCCCAACCGCTCGCCGTACGGTGGGTTGGTGATCACCAGGCCTTGCGTGAAACCGGGCGGCGGGCGCACGTGCTGTGCGTCATGGCGATCCAGCGTAAAGAACCCGGCGACGCCAGCTTCCTGCGCATTGCGCTTGGCCATCTGCACCATGCGCGCATCCGAGTCCGAGCCGAAGAAGCAGCTGCGCAGCGCAGGCAGGCCGGCTTCTGCGCGTTTGCTCGCTTCGTCGAGCACGTTGCGCCACAAGGCAATATCGTGCTGCTTCCAGCCCAGGAAACCGTAGTAATCGCGACGCAAACCCGGCGCGACATCCGCCGCCATCAACGCGCCTTCAATCAGCAGCGTGCCGGAGCCGCACATCGGATCGAGCAGCGCTCCGCCTTGCGCGTAGATGGCCGGCCAGCCGGCGCGCAGCAACATCGCCGCGGCGAGGTTTTCCTTCAGTGGCGCTTCGCCCTGCGTTTCCCGCCAGCCACGGCGATGCAAGGGCGCGCCGGCGAGATCGATCGATACGGTGGCGCGATCGCGCCGCAGGCGTAGATTGATGCGCACATCCGGCTCTTCCGTGTCTACATCCGGACGCGCCTGACCGCGTTCGCGGAACTGGTCGACCACCGCGTCTTTGACACGCTGCGCCAGGTATTGGCTATGCGTAAGCTTGCTTTGCGCGGTGTTGGCATCCACCGCCAATGTGGCGTGCGGTGCGAGATGTTCCGACCAGTCGATCGCTTGCACGCCGGCGTACAAGGCATCGTCGGATGCGGCGTCGAACTCGGCCACGGGCAACAGAATGCGACTGGCCAGGCGCGACCACAGGCAGGCGCGATAGGCGGTTTCCGGGCTGCCGGAAAAGCGCACACCGGCCAGTGCTTCGTGCACGTCGACGGCACCGAGCGACATCAGTTCGTCGCGCAGCAGATACTCGAGCCCCTTGGGGCAGGTTGCAAAGAACTGCTTCAAACGCGGCTGACCAATTGTTCGAGAAAGAAACCGAAATGTTTGCTGATCGCGTCGATGTGCGCGCTCAGCCGGTGATCGTCATCCAGAATCAGCAATGGCAATTCGCGGCGGCCGGCGAACTCGTAGATCTCGTCCAGCGGACAGACGTCATCATGCCAGCCGTGGACCATCAGCGTCGGCACGTCCAGGCGCACATCGAAAGCGAGATCGTTACCGGGAATCAGTGCCGGCGTAGCAAGCAGGAACAGCCCGGCTACCGGCACTTCCAGCGAGGCCAGGCCGGAAACGAAGGCGCCCATGCTGGAACCGACCAGCACCGGCGGTGTATCGCTCGCCGCAATGCGCTCATGCAAACGGGCGATGCGCGGTTCGATCGACTCGGCATGGCCCAGCTTGTCGTCCTCGCGGTAGTCCGGCCGCTCGGCGGTCCACCCCATGGACTGGGCGACCTTCGCCAGTACGCTGACCTTGGTGGCATCCGGACCTGTGTCCGAACCGTGGGAAAGGATGACATGGCCGGGCATGGCGCTCTCCGTGTTTGCTCAGCGGGACGTGCATGATAGCGGTTTGGTGATGCGCCAAAACGTAGGTTGGGGTGCGAACCCCAACAATATGATCCTCAAAGCGATGACAATGTTGGGGTTCGCACCCCAACCTACATGCCCATGCTCACCATCCACGACCAGCCCCTGCCCTATGTCGCCAAGCTGCCCGAACGCGCGGCCAGCGAGGTCACGCTAGTGGTGATCCATTGCACCGAATTGCCCGACCTGGCGACCGCGCGCGAATACGGCGAGCGTGTGCTGTACGAAACCGGTACCGGCAACAGCGGCCACTACTACATCGACCGCGATGGCGCGGTGTATCGCTACGTGCCGGGCACGCGCGTGGCGCATCACGTGCGCGGTTATAACCCGCCGTCGATCGGCATCGAGTTGGTCAATCGCGGGCGCTATCCCACCTGGTTCGACTCGCGCCACCAGATCATGACCGAGCCCTACACCGCCGTGCAGATCACCGCATTGCGCGCGCTGCTGGCGCAGTTGCGCGCGGAATACCCGAACCTGCACCAGATCGCCGGCCACGAAGATCTGGACACGGCCCGCGTGCCCGCCAGCGACGACCCCAGCCGGGAGGTGCCGCGCAAGCTTGATCCTGGCCCGCTGTTTCCCTGGCCGGAGGTGCTGGTCGGCAGCGGCCTGCATCGGATCTACATATCTCACTAAGGCTGTAGGACTAGCCCCGCTATAATTCCCGGCCATTTACCTCAGGGGCTCGCTGCGATGCCGGATACACACGTCAAGGAACTGGTCGAGCTGCTGCAGCTCGAACGGCTGGAAGACAACCTCTTCCGCGGCCAGAGCCGCGACATCGGCACGCGTTTCGTGTTCGGCGGCCAAGTGCTGGGCCAGGCCTTGTCCGCTGCGCAGCAGACGGTGGATCCCTCGCGCGAGGCGCATTCGTTGCACGCGTATTTCCTGCGCGCCGGCGACATTGACGCACCGATCGTCTACAGCGTGGAGCGCGCACGCGATGGCGGCACGTTCTCCTCCCGCCGCGTGGTGGCGATCCAGCATGGCCAGCCCATTCTCAATGGCGCCATTTCGTTCCAGGTGCCGGAAAAAGGGTTGGAGCATCAATCCAGCATGCCGGAAGTGCCGGAGCCGGAAGACGTGGAACCCATGCACCGCGTGCCGGCGGAAGAACTTGCCCGCCTGCCGGTGAAGCTGCAACGCTGGCTCGGCGCCAACGGCCCGTTCGAATTCCGCCAGGTGTGGCCGCGCGACGAGCTGCATCCGGCCAAGCGACCGCCGATCCAGCACATCTGGCTACGGCTCACCTCCAAGGTTGACGATTCGCCCGTGCTGCATCGGGCCTTGCTGGCCTATGCCTCGGATTTCCATCTGATCGGCACCAGCACCCTGCCGCACGGCATTTCCTACCTCACGCCCAATCTGCAGATGGCCAGCCTGGACCACGCCATGTGGTTCCATCGCCCGTTCCGGGTCGACGAATGGCTGCTGTATTCCTTCGACAGCCCCACCGCGCAGGGCGCGCGCGGACTGGCGCGCGGGCAGATTTTCAGCCGCGATGGCGCGCTGGTGGCCTCCACGGCGCAAGAAGGGCTGATCCGCTTGCGCGGCGAGTAAAATCATCCCATGCGCCTGCTCTACACATCCCCTCGTCAAGAAAATATCGATCGCGTGGCGGCCTTCATGGCCGAGAACAACATCGAGACCACCATCACCAATCGTTCCAACTGGAACCGTCCCAGCTACCAGCGCTTCAGCTATTCGCAGCGCAATCAGAACCGCGACGCATGGCCGCAGGTGTGGGTCAGCAAGGCGGACGACTACACCAGGGCTCGCGAGCTGATGCGCACTCTCGGCATCGAACCTGAGGTTCGCCACGCCGAGGAACTGAGAATCTCACGCGATCCGGTCGCCTCCATGTATGACCGCCGTGAACACACCGTGGCCCGGGCGCGGCGCATCGTGCTGCTGGCGATCGTGGGCGTGTTCATGGTGTTGGCCCTGCATTATCTGCACGTGATCTAGCCGGCAGGTTGGTTAGCGCAGCGAATCCCGCCGTATTGCTTGGAAATGTTGGGCAACGCTGTGCCAACGTCATCTACACCCGCCAGTACACCTACAAAAACCTTGCCAAAGCGGCCGGTTGCAGTCATAGAATCAGGCCATGCGCTCAGATCACGTCCGCTTGTTCCAGACGCTGCCGCATGCCTGTGGTTATTACCCAGGGCGCACGGCACAGAATCTGGTGATCGATCCAGCTGCCCCGCAGCTGGATCGCCTCTATGGCGCCGCGCTGGATCACGGCTTCCGCCGCGCGGGCGGGCACCTGTATTTTCCGCACTGCCCCAATTGCCACGCGTGCACGCCGTGCCGCATCGACGTGGCGAACTTCAAGCCCGACCGTTCGCAACGCCGTTGCCTGAAGCGCAATGACGACCTGATCGTGCGCGAGTGCATGGCCGGCTACAACAGCGAGCGGCATGCACTGTATTCACGCTATCTGCGCACGCGCCATCCTGGCGGCGGCATGGATGAGGCCGAGGCGAGCGATTTCCGCCGTTTTCTCACGGCGCCGTGGAGCCCCACGGTGTTCCTGGAATTGCACAAGGACGACCGCCTGCTCGCGGTGGCCGTAACGGACGTGTGCATCACCGGCATTTCAGCCGTCTATACGTTCTACGATCCGGACGAACACGAGCGTGGCCTGGGCACCTTCGCCATCCTGCAGCAGATCGAGCTCGCCAAGCGCCGCGGTATTCCGTGGGTGTATCTGGGCTTTTGGATCGAAGGCCATTCGAAGATGGATTACAAGCGGCGCTTCAAGCCGTTGCAGGTGCGTACCACGGAAGGGTGGGTGGAGTTGAAGCGGGATTGAGTGCACGCCCCAACATGCCGGTTGCGATTGGCATGGCGATGTTGGGATTCGCACCCCAACCTACGGGGTCGTTTCCGGATACGGAAACAGCTTGATCAGCGGCACCGATACACCATCATTGGCCATCACACGGCAATGCGTGCGATCCAGATCACGCGGATCATCCACGCCGCAACTGTGCGCGATGATGCCCACTTCATGCATCACATTGTGCGCGTAATTCGCCACGCGCTCGCTCTTGTCCATCACCACCAGGCCGCGCTGCAAACGCGGATTTTGCGTGGTGATACCCGTGGGACAAGTGTTGCGATTGCACTGCAGCGACTGGATGCAACCCAGCGCCAGCATGAAGCCACGCGCCGAGTTGACGAAATCCGCACCCATCGACAAAGCCCATGCCACGTCATACGCCGTGATGCATTTACCTGAGCAGATCACCTTGATGCGATCGCGCAGGCCGCGTTCGATCAGGGTATTCACCAGTTCCGGCAAGGCTTCGCGCAACGGCAGGCCGACACCTTCCATCAGCGTCTGCGGCGCGGCGCCGGTGCCGCCTTCGGAGCCGTCGACGATGATGAAATCCGGCGCGCTTTCGATGCCGCGCCTGGTCACTTCATCGCACAGCTCGCTGATCCATCCCATGTCGCCGAACACAGCCTTGAAACCGGTGGGTTTGCCGGTGAGATCGCGGATGTGGCCGATGGCATCCATCAGTTCGCGCACATTGCCGATATCCAGGTGGCGATTGGGGCTTTGCGAATCCATGCCCACC
>NZ_DATEJY010000145.1:0-14109 GCF_035277725.1 Dyella sp.
AATACGCGCGGCCATAGCCGCCGGTCGCCAGGATCACGGTGTGCGCGCGGTAACGATGCAGCCGCCCGGTGGCCAGATCGAGCGCCACCACGCCGCGGCACGCGCCGTCCTGCATGATGAGGTCGAGCGCGAAGTATTCGACGAAGAATTCCGCATCGTGCGCCAGCGCCTGCTGGTACAGCGTGTGCAGGATCGCGTGGCCGGTACGGTCGGCGGCGGCGCAGGTGCGCTGCGCGGTGCCCTTGCCGTAATGCGTGGTCATGCCGCCGAACGGACGCTGGTAAATGCGCCCATCGTCAGTGCGCGAGAACGGTACGCCGTAGTGTTCCAGTTCCAGGATCGAAGGAATGGCCTCGCGGCACATGTATTCGATCGCGTCCTGGTCACCCAGCCAATCCGAGCCTTTGATGGTGTCGTAGAAGTGGAAGCGCCAGTCGTCTTCGCCCATGTTGCCGAGCGCGGCAGCAATGCCGCCCTGCGCTGCCACCGTGTGCGAACGGGTCGGGAACACCTTGGTGATGCATGCGGCCTTCAGGCCCTTTTCGGCCAGGCCGAACGTGGCGCGCAGGCCGGCGCCGCCGGCGCCCACCACGATCACGTCATATTTGTGCTGCTGAATTTTGTAGGCTTCCATCGAGCTCAGGCTCCCAGTGCGATGCGCAGCACGGCCAGCGTGCCAGCCAGCACGCTCAACACGGCAATAAACTTGATAGCCACCAGCAGGAAGATTTCCTTCCAGCGGGTATGCACGTAGTCCTCAACGACCACCTGCAAACCGAGCACGGCGTGCCAGAACATGGTGACCAGGAAGGCGATCAGCAGCACCGCGTTCCACGGCTTGGCCACCATCGCGCGCACCGTGGCGTAGTCGCTGTGCAGGTGGCCCAGCACCAGCACGACAAACCACAACCCGAGTACCACCAGCGCGGTGGCGGTGGTGCGCTGGGTCCACCAGTGGCTTACGCCGAACTGAGCCGAACCCAGGCCGCGTGCCCGCTTGAGCGGATGGCGCAGATCTTTCGCATTCGCACTCATGCGGCACCTCCGGCAGACAGCGCGTAGCCAACAACAATAAGCGTAAGCAGCAAGCTGACGATCACCGAGGCCCAGCTGGAACGCACGAACTGGACGATGGCGTAACCCGCGCCCGCGTCCTGCACCAGGTGACGGATGCCATTGCACAGGTGATAGAAGAAGGACCAGGTCCAGCCGATCAGCAGGATGATGCCGAGGGGGCTGCCCATGCAGACCTTGAACTGGTTGAAGGCGTCTTCGCCGGCAGCCAGGGCGACCAGCCACCACACGAAGATCAAAGCGCCCACGGACAGGGCAATGCCGGTGGCGCGATGCAGGATGGAGGTCACCATCTGCACTTGCCACTTATATATCTGTAGATGCGGTGAAAGCGGTCGTTGCGTCTCTGCCATGGCGGCTATCCTGGGGTGGAATCGCTAATGCCCGTGCACTACTACCGCTCCCCTTGCCTGTGCTTCGCGCCGACATCAAATGTCGTGGCGCGATCGGCGCAACGGCATCAGAAGTCGATGCAGCGCCCGTTCTTTTCCCAATCGCCGTAGCGCGTGGGATCCGGCGCCGGCCGCTCGTTTTGTTCCTTGCCCGGCACGGGCGAAACGGGCGTTGCTGCCCGCTCTTTCTTGGCGGGTTCGTTCGGCGTGGCGGGTTTGGAGGACGTGTCGGGCATGTTCGTATCGCTAAAAGCGTAATACTTGCGGCATAGCGGCACAACCAGTTGACGCCAGACGCCGGGCGATGCAAGCAGGCAAGATGGGCACTGCCGCAGCCAGCTCTTGCATCACACCCTTGCCACCCCCACTCCAGCGCGCATGCCGACATCTCACACCGCCCACGCCATTTTCATCGAAGGCCCGGACGCCATCGCCTTCGCGCACAGCCAGTTCACCAGCCAGGTCACCGCACTGGCCAACCAGCGCTGGCAATTCAGCAGCTGGCTCGACGCACAAGGGCGCGTGCGCAACATGTTTCATCTTGCACGCATCAGCGACGAACGTTTGCTGGTCATTCTGCGTGGCGGTGACGCGACAAGTTTTATTGAAAACCTGCGTCGCTTCGTCTTTCGCTCGCGCGTCAAACTTTCCAACGCAGAAGGATTGCTTGCAAACAGTTCTGCTACGCCGCTGCACGATGTAGACATGCAAGATGATGCCATTCGTTTGGGATGCGGAACGCACAGCGTGCTGTTCGGCGAGAACGTGCAAAACGACGATGCATGGCAACTACAACAATTGCGCGAAGGTTGGGCGTGGCTTCCAAGCAATACATTGAACGAACTGCTTCCGCCTGCTTTATCGCTGCATCGTCTTGGTGCCGTTGCTATCGACAAAGGTTGTTATCCTGGCCAGGAAATCGTTGCGCGCCTGCATTATCGCGGCGGCAACAAACGTCACTTGCATCATGTTGCGTTATCGAAACACGCACAAGAAGGTGCATTGCTTCAACGCGATCATCGCGAGTTCATGCGCTTGCTCAATCTCTTCATTGTGGACAACGAACATATTGAAGCGTTGGCTGTCATGACTGATGAAGCAGCAGAGCAGTTCGGACAACAGCATGAACATTTGCTCAGTGATGATGGCATTGACATACGATTGCTAACTAGTTGGCCGGCTTGACGTTTACATCATGCTTGCTATGCCAAGATGGTGAGCGTAGTGTGAATCTCGCTGCGCCAGCACTTGCAAAGAGGAGCGCGGCCCACTAGATTCCGCCAAACTTTTTCCGGCACCCACCAGCCCACAGGGTGTCGACATACGCGACGAACCGGAGGGGTCCGGATCGGCGCGACCCGGCAAGAAGACGCCGGAGTACAACTCGCCGTATGCGCGAACACGCTGCATTGAAGTGCCCAATGCACGCAGCGTAAATAGCCGAAAGCTTTCCCGGTCGACATCGGACATGTCGATCGATTCCACCGCGTTACAGCGGTCAACACCCGTTTGCGCCTTAAGTTTCGGCGCAAGCGATAGATCCAGGTGGAACGGCCTGCCCGCCCGTCCACCGCAACGGCGTCCTGGCGCGTATGTGCGCCCGTACGTACTGCAAGCTGGAGGCAGATATGAAACTTTCCATGTTGTTGTGGCTGATGTCCGTACTGCCCCAACCGCTCGCAGACCAGACTTGTCTGGCTACCACCGTCTATCTGGAAGCACGCAGCCAGTCGACGGTCGGCCAAATGGCAGTGGCGGAAGTCGCCATGCGCCGGCGCGAACGCGGCCAGTGGGGTGGTACGGTGTGTGACGTCGTCAAGGCGCCGCATCAATTCGCGCTATCGACGACGTCGCCCAATCAAGAGATCGACAACGTCGTTGCATTCCAGAAAGCCTGGGACATCGCCGGCAAGTCGATCCAGAACTGGGGGCTTCCCGTCGACGAGCGTCACCTATTCGTTCCCCACGCGGACCACTTCGCCACCGTCTCGGTTGCACCGAACTGGTCACGCAATCAACGCGCCATCACGATCGGCGATCACAAGTTCTACTCGATCAACTGATACGCGCAAAACCATAAAAAAGGCCCTCGCAAGAGGGCCTTTTTTGTTTTGGACGTCCAGACGTCCATTCAAGAAATAATCAGCGCGGATAAACCTGGTTGTTGCTGATGACAACATAGTCGCCAGGGCGCACGCCAGGATTCGGACCCTGCGTGACCGTGGCGTACTGTCCATTATCCATGCGCACCACGATCTGCCATGCCGGCGTCGTACCTGCAGGCTGGCTGTTCGCCTGCCCCACCTTATTACCCACCACGCCGCCGACCACCGCGCCGCCGACGATAGCCGCCGTATTGCCGCGTCCATGACCGATGGTACTGCCCAGCAAGCCGCCGGCCACTGCACCGATCACCGTGCCCAGGCCGCTGTTATTGCTGCCTTGCTGCTGAATATAGATCTGCTGTACTTGCTGCACCACCCCGCAATTCTGGCAACCGCGATAGCCGTAGGTCGTCTGGTATGTGGTTGGCTGCGTCTGGCAGCCCGACAAAGCCGCCACGGCGATCAGCACCGCGGCCACCGCACCGAATTTGAACGATTTGCTTTTCACAACGACCTCCTGTGTATGTTGGTGTGCGCAAGCGCGCCGCCCGGCGAGACTTGATGTGGCGCATTGAAGCGCCCATACGCTGAATGACGGCAGACCGCTTCGCACCTATCAGAACAGCCTCAAGATAACGCATCATGACAGCCATGCTTACGCTTGCCGACAGCCACGTACACCTGGATGACGTTTCGTTCGATAGCGATCGCAACGCCGTCCTGGAGCGCGCCCGGCAGGCAGGTGTAACACTGCAAGTCATCCCGGGCGTCGATGCCGCCAGTTGGCCGCGCATCCAGGCGCTATGCAGTGCCGGCAGCGGGCTTTTTCCTGCCTATGGCATGCACCCGATGTTCATGGATCAGCATCGGCCGGAACATCTCGCGGCGCTGTCGCATTGGCTTGCGACACAGCGCCCTGTTGCCGTAGGGGAAATCGGCCTGGATTTCCACGTCGAAGGTTTGGATGCCGAAGACCAGCGCCATTACTTTTTGCAACAGCTGAAGCTTGCGTGCGAATTTGACCTGCCCGTGATTCTGCATGCGCGCGCCGCGATGGACGAAGTAACCGCCACCCTGCGCCGCATCGGCGGTTTGCGTGGCGTCGTGCACAGCTTTGCCGGCAGCCAGCAGCAGGCCGAGCAGCTGTGGAAGCTCGGTTTTCATATCGGCATTGGCGGCCCGGTCACCTACGAACGCGCGCAACGCTTGCGACGCATCGTCGCCCATATGCCAATTGAGCACTTGATGCTGGAAAGCGACGCGCCGGATCAACCGTTATCGACGCACCGTGGCCAGCGCAACGAGCCGGCACGTGTCGCGGAAGTTCTGCAGTGCGTGGCCGCCTTGCGCGGCGAAGCGCCTGAAACCGTCGCCGCTGCCACCACCGCGAACGTAAAGCGCCTATTCGCCATCGCCTGACGCTTTCCCCAACATTCACGCCATCCATGCATCTCGTGTTGGGGTTCGGCTTCGCCTCACCCCAACCTACCGGTCTACCGGCACTTGCCAAGCCACCGGTTTACGCCTCATGATTTTATTTCACCAGTGAAATATGCACCGATGAAATGCTTCTGAGCGACAAGATCAAGTGCATGGACGAGGGGATCGCGGGAGTACGCAGAGCCATTCCGGAAGTACCGGCAGACGTCGGGCTATGCCGGATCATGCTGCTCATCGCCGAACGGCTGCAGGCGGAACTCGAATACAAGCTGCGCCCGTACAAGCTCAACGACAGCGAATTCCGCGCGCTTATCGCGATATTTGCCCATCCTGGCGGCGCCTCCACGCCGGGCGAGGTGTGCCAGTTCACCTCGCTCGGTGTCACCAACATGACGCGCATTGCCAACGCACTGGTCAAGCGCGGACTCATTACGCGCGGCCCGAGTGATGAAGATCGCCGCCGCGTCGTCATGAAAATCACGCCGGCCGGCAAGCGCTTCGTGCAGAAGATGCTGCCAAGCATGCTGCCGCGCCTGAAGCTGCTTTTTGACGGCTTCACCAATAACGAGCGCAGCACCTTGAACCGCCTGCTGCGCAAGCTGGCAAACAACCTCAGCCAACTCGAACACGCAGCGGGTGATTCGCCATGAACGCTTCATCCTTTCCGTACGCACGGCTTCGTCCCCTGGTGTTGATAGCCGCATTGGCGCTCGCCGGCTGCCATATCCCGGCCAAAGTGCAACACCCTGCCCTGCGCGACGACGTACCGCTCGCAGGCCTGCCTACCAAGGCGGGCGCCGAATGGCCTGCCACCGAATGGTGGCGCGTGTACAACGACCCGCAACTGGACCAGGTGATGGCGCTGGTCATGAAGCAGTCGCCCGATCTGGAACAAGCGCGGACGCGCGTGAAAACCGCCGAGCAATCGGTACGCGTTGCCGCGGCCCAAGCCGGACTTACCGTCGACGCCAATGGCCAGCTCACGCGTCAGCGCATGAGCGACCATGGCTTGATTCCTCCTTCTCTGCTCGGCTTCAACTGGTACAACCAGGCCGACCTGAGCGTGCAGCTCGAATACGATTTCGATTGGTGGGGCAAGAAGCGCAACGCGATCGAATCCGCACTCGATCAGGCGCATGCCGCCGAAGCGGAACGCAGCGCGGCCATACTCACCATTCAGAACGCGGTGGCGGATGCGTACTTCGGTCTGCTGGCCGATGAAAGCCGCCTCGCACTCACGCAGCAAGCCGTTGGTGTGCAGCAGCGCTTGCTTCACATCGCCGAACTGCGCGTACGCCAAGGCGTGGATCTGCCCGATACCGTGCAACAAGCACGCTCGCAACTTGCCAGTACACAGCAGATGCAGGCCACGCTGGAAGGTTCCATCCAACTGCGCAAAGTGGTGCTCGCAGCACTGGTGAACGTATCGCCGGCGCAATTGCCGCCGCTCGAACCACGCGCATTGCCCGAACTGGAAGGTGCCATTCCCGATGACGCACACCTGGACTTGATCGCTCGCCGCCCCGACATTGCCGCCAGCCGCTGGCGCGTCGAAGCCACACTGAAACAGATCGATGTGGCGCGCGCGCAATTTTTCCCCGATTTCAGCATCAAGGCGATGGCGGGTCTCTCCAGCACGGATCAGGGCGCACCGAGCTTCGGCGGCCTGACCACCGGCAGCAAGGGCGATCTGGGTAATTTGTTCACGGCCGGCAGCCGCGTGTTCGGCATCACGCCGGCGGTACATCTGCCGATCTTCGAAGGCGGCCGGCTGAAAGCGAATTACGGTGCCAGCCGCGCCGGGCTCGATGCCGCCATTGCGGACTACAACGTGGCAGTGACGGATGCCGCGCGCGACGTCGCCACGCAAGCCGTCACCGCACAACAGATTGCCGCGCGTCGCGTAAAGCAGGATGCGCAGATCAAGGCCAATGCAGCGCTGCTCGCCAACGCACAGGCACGCGCCGCGCACGGCACGCAGGATGCGCGCCAGAGCCTCGACGCTGAAGCACAGTTGCTGCAGCAGCGCGACCAGGCCATCAGCCTGCAAGCGCAGGCGCTAAGTACCGATCTGGCGCTGATCAAGGCGCTCGGTGGTGGCTATCGTTCCGATCTCGGCAACAAGACAGCGCAATCCGCCGCTGCTCCCTCTCCCCCTTCAAATCCCGCAGGAGCCCCCTGACCATGAGCGCCTCCGAGTCCGCCCTCTCCAAGGACGCCAATGACAGCGGCCTGGCCGCCAAGAATCCCGCCAAGCGCAGCCGCGCATTGTTGATCGTGGGCGCGATTTTCGTGCTTGCTGGATTGACGTGGCTCCTGTTGTGGTTCTTTGTGTTTTCAACGCGCGAGAGCACCGATAACGCGTATGTGGGCGGCAACCAGGTTGCACTCTCGTCGCAGGTGCCTGGCACCGTGATCGCCATCCTCACCGATGACACGCAGCACGTGACGGCCGGACAGGTGCTGGTGAAGCTGGATCCCACCGACGCCGACGTGCGTCTGCGCCAGAACAGCAGCGCGCTTGCACAAGCGGTACGCCAGGTTCGCCAGCAGAACGATTCGGTGACCGGTGCCGACGCCACGGTGGCGGCGCGTGAAGTCGATCTGCGCAAGGCCGAAGCCGATCTGAAGCGCCATCTTCCATTGGTCGCGGCCCAAGCCGAATCGCCGGAAATCGTGCAGCACATGCGTGACAGCGTGGCGCAGGCGCAAGCTGCATTGAATGCCGCGAAGGCACAGGCGCAATCGGCACGCGCTGCGGTGGAAGGCACCGACAT
This sequence comes from Dyella sp., assembly GCF_035277725.1. Lineage (GTDB taxonomy): Bacteria > Pseudomonadota > Gammaproteobacteria > Xanthomonadales > Rhodanobacteraceae > Dyella_B. Next base: position 7,789 of record NZ_DATEJY010000145.1, read on the forward strand.
CGCCAACAATCCGGCTGTGATGCAGGCGCGTGCAAACTTCCGCGCCGCCTGGATTGCCGCGCAACGCAACACCATCGTCGCGCCGGTCAGCGGTTACGTGGCACAACGCAGCGTGCAGCTAGGCGCAAGCATTTCACCCGGCCAGCAGTTGATGACTATCGTGCCGCTGCACGATCTGTGGATCGATGCGAACTTCAAAGAAAACCAATTGCGCCATATCCGCATTGGCCAACCGGTCAAGGTCACGACAGACCTGTACGGCGGCGGCGTCGAATACCACGGCAAGGTGATCGGCCTGGGTGCGGGCACCGGCAGTGTGTTCTCGCTGTTGCCGGCGCAGAACGCGACCGGCAACTGGATCAAGGTGGTGCAGCGCGTGCCGGTGCGTATCGCGCTCAACAACGATGAGCTGGACAAGCATCCGCTGCGCGTTGGCCTTTCGACCGATGTGACTGTCGATATCAGCAATGACCAAGGCCCTGAGCTGTCATCGTCACCCGCGCAGCCGCCTGCGGAAACCTCGGTGTATGACCAGGTAGCAGCACAGGCCGATGCCGAGGCGGAAAAGATCATTCGCGCCAACCTTGGCATGTCCGACGATGCGTCCAAGCGCTGAACTTTCCGCCCTTCCCCCTGCTTGCAGGGGAGACTTGCCCCGTAGGTTGGGGTGCGAACCCCAACGTCGCCGTGCTCGCTCGCGCGTCATGTTGGGGTTCGCACCCCAACCTACGAGCATCGCGCCATGTAGTTAACTCTTTTATTTAGCGGATCCATCATGGCTGCCACCCCCGAAAACGCCGCACCATTGAAACCGCTGCACGGCACGCCGCTGGTGCTGCTGACCATCGCCGTGGCGTTCAGCACCTTCATGGAGGTGCTGGACATGACCATTGTCAATGTCTCCGTGCCGCACATCGCTGGCAGCCTGGCGGTGAGCCCGAACGAAGGCACCTGGGCGATCAGCTCGTATTCGCTGGCCAGCGCCATCATGCAGCCGCTCACCGGCTGGGTGGCGCGCCGCTTTGGCGAAGTGCGCACCTTCGTCACGTCGGTGATGTTGTTCGTGCTGTTTTCAATGTTCTGCGGCCTGTCCACCACCATGCCGATGCTGGTGTTCGGCCGCCTGATGCAAGGCGCCGGTTCCGGCCCGATGGTGGCGCTCTCGCTGACCTTGTTGCTGTCGAGCTATCCGAAAGAAAAACAGGGCGTCGCGCTGGCGATGTGGGCGATGACCGTAGTGGTGGCACCGATCTTCGGCCCGATCCTCGGCGGCTGGATTACCGACAATTTCTCCTGGCCGTGGATTTTCTACATCAACCTGCCGGTGGGCATCCTGGCCGCGATCATCACCTGGACACTGCTGCACAAGCGCGAGACCAAAACCACCAAGGCGCCGATTGATGTGGTGGGCCTGGTGCTGCTGGTGGCAGGCGTGGGCTGTCTGCAGTTCATGCTGGACAACGGCAACGACCACGACTGGTTCGCCTCGCCGCTGATTCTTACGCTGGGACTGATCGCACTGGTCTGCCTCACCTTCCTGGTGGTATGGGAAATCCACGCCAAGCATCCGGTGATCGATCTCACGCTGTTCAAGGAGCGCAACTTCACCGTGGGCGTGCTCAGCCTGTCGCTGGGTATGTTCGCCTTCTTCGGCATCAACGTGGTGTTTCCGCTGTGGCTGCAAACCACACTGGGCTACACCGCCACCTGGGCAGGTTTGGCCGCCGCGCCGGTGGGCGTATTGGCGTTTCTGCTGTCGCCGATCGTTGGCCGCAACATGGACAAGGTCGACCTGCGTTTACTGGTGAGCATCGCGTTCATCGTGTTCGCGTTTACGTCGTACTGGTTTTCCACGTTCGACAGTGCGGCCTCCTTCGCTACGCTGGTGATACCACGCTTCGTAATGGGGCTGGCCATTCCCTGCTTTTTCATTCCGCTCAACCAGATATACCTCTCCGGACTGCCTGCTTCGGAGATCGCGAGCGCCTCCGGGTTGTCCAATTTCTTCCGCACGCTGGGCTCGAGCGTTTCGACCGCAGTCATGGTGACGTTGTGGCAGCACCGCGCCATTTCCCATCACGCCAGCCTTACCGAGTACGTTAATCCGGCTCAACCGGGTGCCGCGAACTATCTGCAGCAGCTTTCGCACATGGGATTCGGCGCCACGCAACGCGCCGCTTATATCGATCAAATCATCAATCGCGAAGGCTATACGCTGGCTGTTAACGACATTTTCTACGGATGCGCCATTCTGTTCATCGTATTGCTGCCCGTGCTCTGGTTCGCTCGCCCGCCGTTCGGCAGCGCGGGTGGCGGCGCTGCGGGGCACTGATTGCTGCACCCGGTCGTGCAGCATAAAAAGGCGAACCCTGACTGGTGCGACGCAATACCTTCTGCTAGTTTGTGTGCATGGCACAAACTATCCGCATCATCAAGAAGTACCCGAACCGTCGGCTCTACGATACGGAGATCTCCAGCTACATCACGCTGGAAGAAGTCCGTCAGCTGGTTCTGGATGGTGAAACCTTCGAAGTCCGTGACGCCAAAAGCGGCGAGGACCTGACCCGCTCCGTGCTGCTGCAGATCATTTCCGAGCACGAAGAAAAGGGCCAGCCGATGCTGTCGCCCCAGCTCCTGAGCCAGATCATCCGCTTCTACGGCGATTCCCTGCAGGGATTCATGGGCCCGTACCTGGAGCGCAGCCTGCAGGTGTTCCTCGACCAGCAACAGCAGTTCCGCACCCAGCTCAACAGCCTGATGGGGCAAACCCCCTGGTCGCTGCTCAACGATCTGACGGAACGCAACCTGGATGCCTGGAAGAACATGCAGCGCGGTTTCCTCGATGCCGCCTCGCAAGCCGCCACCCCACCGGGTCAGGCCGGCCGCGGCACCACCACCAAGAAACCCTGATCGCGTTGCTCGGGCACGCCACACCGCTGCAGCACAACACGTGCTGCCGCGCGGCATGCGTTAAGAGATCTCTGTCATGAGCCCGTCACACTCCGCATCGCGTGTCGCCCTGGTCACCGGGGGCATCGGCGGTATCGGCACTGAAATCTGCCTGCAGCTTGCCCAAGCCGGCCGCGCGGTCATCGCCGTCGATCTGGCTACGCGCAGCGATCGCATCGAAACCTTCCGCGAACGCACTTCCGCCTTGAATGGCGCCATCCGTTTCGAACCCTGCGACGTCAGCGACTTCAAAGCCTGCGGTTCGCTCGTCGAGCATATCGAACGCCATATCGGCCACGTCGATATCCTGGTGAATGCCGCCGGCATCACCCGCGATACCAGCTTGCGCAAGATGGATCCGCAGCAATGGCATGAACTGATGCGCGTGAACCTCGATGGCGTATTCAACACCTGCCGCCAAGTCGTCGAGGGCATGACGGCACGCGGTTTCGGCCGCATCGTCAACCTCAGTTCGGTAAATGGCCAGACCGGCCAGTTCGGGCAGACCAATTACTCTGCCGCCAAGGCCGGCGTGCACGGTTTCAGCATGGCACTGGCGCGGGAAACGGCGCGCAAGGGCGTTACTGTGAATACGGTTTCGCCGGGCTATTGCGATACGCCGATGGTGGCCGCAGTGCCGCAGGAAATTCGGCAACAAATTATCTCCGACATTCCGGTGGGCAGGCTCGGCACACCAGGCGATATCGCCCGTGCGGTCGTGTTCCTTACGGCGGATGATGCCGGCTATATCACCGGCGCCAACCTGCCGGTGAATGGCGGCTATTTCATGAGTTTCTAGAATCGCAGGTTGGGGTGCGAACCCCAACATTGCTCTCCTGATCAACGCGGCGATGTTGGGGTTGGCACCCCAACTTACGAGCCTCACCCTTGCAGTCAACGCCCAGTTGCGGAACATTGTCGTGCTCCCACTGATGGCACGCAGCATGACGCAACAAACCATCACCCTGATTGGCGGCGGCTTGGTCGGTGCCTTGCTGGCCAAGCTTCTGGCCACGCGCGGGTTTACCGTTGAGGTCTTTGAAAAACGTCCTGATCCGCGCCGCGCTGGCTTCGTTGGCGGACGCTCGATCAACCTCGCGCTCGCCGAACGCGGCTTGCAGGCGTTGCGTACTGCGGGTCTTGCCGATGACGTGCTGCAGCGCGCGGTGATGATGCGCGGACGCATGGTGCATCCGCTGCAAGGCACATCTGGGCTGCAGCGTTACGGCGTGGACGACAGCGAAGTGATCTGGTCGGTCTCGCGCGGCGGGCTCAACATGCTGCTGCTTGATGCCGCGGAAGCAGCGGGCGCAACGTTCCATTTCGGGCAAGGTCTCGCCGCCGCCGATCTCGATGTGCACCGCATCACCCTGGTCGATGAAGCCGGTACGCAACGCCAGCACGATGCAGCCGTGCTGGTCGGCGCCGATGGTGCTGGCTCTGCATTGCGCGCAGCCATGAACGATTACCTGCCACTCGGCCAACGCGTCGAACCCTTGGGCCACGGGTACAAGGAACTGGAGATTCCGCCCGCCACCGGTGCCAACCGTTTCGCGATCGAACCGCATGCGCTGCACATCTGGCCGCGCGGCGGCTACATGTGCATCGCGCTGCCCAACACCGAAGGCAGCTTCACCGTTACGCTGTTCCTGCCGGCGCATGGCCCGCATCCCAGTTTCGATACGCTGCCCGATGCCGCGGCAGCCAGCGCCTTCTTCCGCGACGATTTCCCGGACCTGCTGCCGCTGATTCCCAATTTTTCCGAAGACTACGACGAGCATCCGGTCGGCAGCTTGTCCACGCTCTATCTCGACCGCTGGCACATCGACGGCCGCGCCTTGCTGATCGGCGATGCGGCGCATGCCATCGTGCCGTTTCACGGTCAGGGCATGAATTGCGGTTTCGAAGATACGGTTGTGCTGGCGAATCTGCTGGCGGAAGCAGGCCGCGAGACCGCCGACGCGTTCGCCGAGTTCCAGCGCATCCGCAAACCGAACGCCGATGCGATCGCAGCGATGGCACTGGAGAATTACATCGAGATGCGCGATTCGGTCGCCGACCCACGCTATCTCGCCAAACGCGAACTCGGCGCGCGGCTGGCCGAACGTGCGCCGCACTATTTCATGGCGCGCTACCGCATGGTCACCTTTACGCATCTGCCTTACGTGTATGCGTACGAGCGCGGGCGTGCGCAGGACGTGCTACTGGAACAACTGCTGCGCGGCTCCACCGATGTTGAAAACATCCACCTGGACGCCGCCGTAAGCGCGCTACGAGCCACTTTGCCCCCGTTGCCGCCGCTGCGTCATGGATAGCGGGCTGATCGCGGCCTACCGCAACACGGACTACCGCGTGCGCCTGGCGCGTGGCGGTTTTGCATCCCTGCACGTGGATGCGCCCGTGCCCGCTGCATTGCGCAGCCTGATCGGTCCGCACAGCTGGGCCTTCATCACGGCATGGAATCCCTTTTCGCAAAGCCGGCCGCGCAGCCAGAACCATGCTGCGCAACAAACCCTGCTCGCGGCTTTGCAAAAGCTACCTTCCACAGTCGCCATCCACCCCGCCATCGGCGTGGGCCAGGACTGGCGCGAACCCAGCTTGTTCGTCCTGGGCCCGGAACTGGCGCAGACGGATGCCCTGGCGCAGCAATTCCAGCAGAACGCCTATGTCCACGGCCTGGCTGACGGCTACGCGCGCCTGCGCCTGACCAGCGGCGAGCCGCCGCGTGGACAAGCTGGATAAGCCATCCGCACAATGCCGGTGATGACTTCCCACTCTCCGCTACTCGAAGCCCGCGCCCTCGCCTTCCACCGCCAGGACGAACCCGTATTCGGCCCGCTGGATTTCCATCTCCATGCCGGCGAGCTGATGTTGATCGAAGGCGACAACGGCAGCGGCAAGACCACCTTGATGCGCATCCTTACCGGCTTGTTGCGCCCGGAGGAAGGCCAATTGCTATGGCGCGGCGAGCCGCTCACCTGGGATCGCTGCAGCGGCGAAGTGGTATTCCTCGGCCATCAGCTCGGCCTGAAAGCGGAACTGAGTGCGCGCGAGAACCTTGCGTTCACCATCGGCCTGCACGGCCATCGCAACCAGAGCGGCATTGAAGGCGCACTCACGCAGGTTGGATTGACCGGATTTGAGGATGAACCCGTACGCAAACTTTCCGCCGGCCAGAAGAAACGCGTGGCGCTGGCGCGCTTGCTGCTGATTCCTGCTGCGCTATGGCTGCTGGACGAACCCTACGCCAATCTGGACCGCACTGGCATCGAACTGGTGGATGCACTGCTGGAAGCGCATATCGCGCACGGCGGCGCGGCGCTGGTCACCAGTCATGGCGCCGTGCAGTTCCATGGCGGCGAGCCGCAGCGG
>NZ_DATEJY010000146.1:0-12502 GCF_035277725.1 Dyella sp.
GTATGCGCTGCCGGGTTTCGAATGGCCGCGCGAAGAACCGCTGCGCATTGCGTCGCTGGCCGCGCCATGCACGATTCGCGCGCGGGCACTGAAAACCTTGGACGATGCCGGCCTGCCGTGGACCGAGGTGTTCGTCGGCGGCGGCTTGCCGGCCGTCGTCGCCGCTGCAGCTGCCGGACTCGCCGTGGCGCCGTTGCCGCAGCGTGTATGCGCGCCCACCTTGGTGGACGTGAGCGAGCGTCTAGGTTTGCCGCGCCTGCCGTTGACCGAAGTGATGCTGCATCACCGCGTCACCGACCCACGCATGCGCGGCGCTGTGCGGATCCTCGCCGCGGCATTACGAGCAAGCGCCGGTTAAACACGATACGTAGGCTGGGATGAAATCCCAGCATCGAAGACCATCAAGCTGGGATTCCATCCCAGCCTGCGCGGTGCTTTTTTCAAGGCATTACCGGCGGCACGTATGGCAAGGTAAGCCCCAGCAACCAGAGCAGACCAAGCACCAGCGGTACGTGCACCAGCAATTGCATGAAGGTAAAGCCAACCACATCACGCGCCTTCAATCCCAGCACGCCAAGCAGCGGCAGCATCCAGAACGGATTGATCAGGTTCGGCAATGCTTCCGCGGCGTTGTACACCTGCACAGCCCAACCCAGGTGAACGTGCAAATCGTTCGCCGCCTGCATCACGTAGGGCGCTTCGATCAGCCATTTACCGCCACCGGATGGCACGAAGAAACCGAGCACGGACGAATACGCGCCCATCACCAGCGGAAACGTATCGGTGGAAGCGACGTGCACAAACAAGCCCGATAGCCGATGCGCAAGTGTCTGGCCGTCTGCGCCAGCGGCATGCGTCAGCAGTGCAGCAATGCCGCCGTAGAGCGGAAACTGGATCAGCACGCCGGCCGTGCTTGGCACCGCACGCGTCACTGCATTGAGAAAACTGCGTGGCCGCCAGTGCAGCAACAAGCCGATCGTCAGGAACAGGAAGTTGTAGGTATTGAGATTGGCGATCGCGGTGACAACCGCTTTGCTGGTGAATTCATAAGCGAGCCAACCCAGGCCGAGCACGCCGATCAGGATCGACAGCAGCGGGCTGTATTCCAGCCATTCGCCGGGACGACTGCGTGACGGCAGTTCGGGTATGGCGGTGTCCAGCCCACCGAAATCCTGCGCGGTGCGCGCCTGCGAATCAGAGGGCGCGGTCAGCCAGCAGATCGCCAGCGATACGATGATCAACATGGCCGTAAGCACGACCGACTGCCACAAGAAAATCGTCTGGCTGAAAGGCAATACACCCGTAATGGTGAGCAGCCCCGCCGGCATGCTCTTGGGATTGGCCTGCAACTGCGCTGCCGACGAAGAAAGTCCCATCGCCCACACCGCGCCCAGCCCAAGATAGGCGGCCGCGCCGGCAGCGCGATAGTCCATGCGCAAGGCTTCGCGCCGCGCCAACGCGCGCACCAGCAAACCGCCGAACACCAGCGAAAAGCCCCACGACAGCAACGACGCGAGCATGCTGATCAAGCCGACGAAGCAGATGGCGCTGCGCCCGGTGCGAGGCACGCGCGCCAACACATCGATAAAGCGCGCGACGATCGGCGCACTGGCCACCACGTAACCGCCGATCACCACAAAGGCCATTTGCATGGTGAACGGGATCAGGCTCCAGAAGCCATCGCCGAATGCATTGACCGTGATTGCCGGCGTGGCACCGAACGCCAACACCGCAATGGCCACGACGATCACGCCCAGTGCCGCGAACACCCACGCATCAGGAAACCAGCGTTCCGCCCACGCCGCGCTGCGCAAGGCAGCGCGTGCCATCCAGCCATCGGTTGCGTTGCCCATGCGCGCATGCCTCCTTCAGCGATGCGGCTATGGTGATGGCGTAGCGAGCATCGCGGCAAGAGGTTGGCAACGATGGCGCGTGGCAATCAGTGCGCGCGGCGCAGCTTCGCCAACGTGATGATGCCCACGCCGAACAGGATCACCGCCATGCCGGCCAGGTCGTAAGGACCGACGTTCTCGCCAAGCAGCAACACGCCAAACAACACGGCTACCGGCGGGTTGACGTAGGCATAGCTGGTCGCGAAAGCAGGGCGTGCGTGTTTCAGCACATACAGGTAGGCACTGAACGCCACCAGCGAGCCGAACACCACCAGATAACCAGCCGCCAGCGTGGCGTGCGGCGCAGGGTGTGCCGGCAGCTTCTCCCCAGTGAGACATCCCACCGCGAGCAAGGCCACGCTTCCGCACAGCATTTGCGCAGCGGTGTTCATCATCCCTTGCGGCATGTCCTGATGCTTGCTCCACACCGAGCCAAATGCCCATGCGATGGACGCCACAAGCAGCGCCGCGGCGCCGATGTGCGAGCCGGACAACGCACTGCCCAGATTCAGCACGATCACGCCGAGAAAACCAATGAGCAGCCCGATCGTTTCATTGCGCGTCGGCCAATCTTTGTACAAGCCGGCAAAGATCGCCGCGAACAACGGCATGCTCGCCACCGTCACCGCTGAGATGCCCGAACTCACGCTCTCTTCGGCGTAGCACACCAGGCCATTGCCGAAGCCCAGCAACAGCACACCGGTGATGGCTGCATTTCGCCATTGGCGTGCGCTGGGCAGGGCCGCGCCTCGCAAGCGCAAATAGCCGAACAGCAGCGACCCTGCGATGGCAAAGCGCAAGCCAGCCAGCAGAAAAGGTGGATAGCTTTCCAGCGCAATGCGTATACCGAGGTAGGTGGAACCCCAGACGATGTACAGCGCAAACATCGCCAGCGGTACCCATTTGCCGGCACGGCTCTGGTCGCTTGCCAAAGCAAGCGTGTTGTCAGCGGAATCGTTCATGGGTGTCGGTGGGAGAGGGCGTAGCTAACGATACCTGCCCGGCACGCTTTGCAGAAGCGATGGCCATGCAAGGCGGTCTTGATGGTGAATCAAGATGAGTGCATCGGCTCGCTCGCCACGCACCTCAACTGTAGGTTGGGGTGCGAACCCCAACATGGCCATGCATGCGGGCATCACGATGTTTGGGGTTCGCGTTCTGCTCCCCCCAACCTACGCAACCTACGCGTGTTGAGGTGCGGCTTCCTGTTCCAGCAACATGCGCTTGCGCTCCACGCCCCAGCGCCAGCCGCCGAGCGAACCATCCTCGCGCACGATGCGGTGGCAGGGCACGATCAACGCCAGCCGATTGTTGCCGCATGCCTGCCCGATGGCGCGCGCCGCACCGGGCTTGCCGAGTTCCGCCGCCAGTTCGCCATAACTCTTGGTGACGCCGGCAGGAATGCGCGTAAGCGCTTCCCATACGCGCCACTGGAAGGCGGTGGCGGCGACGTCGAGCGGCGGCATGTCGGGCGCTTCGCGATCGCTCCAGCCCAATTGCGTGGCGATGCGTGCGATCACGGCGTCCAGCCATTCCTCGCGGCCGTTATCGACACGCTCGCGGCTGGCCTTGGGAAATTCATCCGCCAGCCGCTGCTCCAGTTCTTGGTCGCTGGCCCCCAGCGTGACCGAGCAAATGCCTTTGGCTGTGGTCGCGACCAGCAACTGCCCCAGCGGCGTGCTGGTAGTCGTGTAGCGAATATTCGCGCCTGCGCCGCCCGCGCGATAACTGGCCGGCGTCATGCCGAGCAGGCGGTTGGTGTGTTCGTAGACGCGGCTGCCGGAACCAAAGCCGGCGTCGTAGACCGCATCGGTCACGGCAGCACCCTTGCGCAAGGCCGTCTTGAATTGGCCAAAGCGGCGGGCGCGGTGATATTCGGCCGGGCTCATGCCATAGCGGCGGCGAAATGCCCGCTGCAAATGGCTGGGGCTGAGCTTGGCGGCATCCGCCAATGCGGTGAGCGAAGGGGCTTCCGCCGCACGCTCGATCAACGCGCGGACGTGTTCCAGCGGAGCTTCAAGGGTGGCGAGGGAGTTGCGCATGGCAGTATCCAGAAAGGAACGTTGCCGTCAGCTTAGGCGCGCTACCCGCTGGCAGCTATCCGGATTTTGCTCAGTGGTGGGTGACCGGCCGCGAGCTGTGAATGACCACATACTCGCCTTCCAGTACTTCCGGCTGACGGGCTTTCCGGCCGGCGCCAGGCATCGCGGCGCGGCTGCGCTTCCACTGCCGCCACACCAGCCACAGCGCGCCACCCACGGTCAGCACGCCGGCCACGACCAGGCCGAACACCATCAGCACGCCGACCACAATCAAGCCGAGCACCACGGACAGCGCCTGGGCGAGCGGGTGACGACGACGGTTCAGGAGCGGAAAGACGACGCGCATGTTAAAAATCCGTGTGGTAAAATCAATGACTTACGTGCGTAACGATGAGGCCATAGGGCCTATAAGGCAAGTGCCGATGGAAACGACAACCCCAGCTCGCCGCCTTGGTCGGCTGCACGATATGCCCGACGGCGAGGCGGTGGCGCTGGACGTGCCGCTGCCGGATGGCGAGGAAAGCGTGATCCTGTTGCGGCGTGGCGAACACGTAAGCGCGTGGTTGAACATTTGTCCCCACGCCGGCCGCCGCCTGGACTGGGCGCCAGGCAAGTTTCTGCTGTCGAAAGGCATGCTGGTGTGCGCGGCGCACGGCGCCTGCTTTGGGGTGGATACCGGCGAATGCGTAAGTGGCCCGTGCAAGGGAGAAAGCTTGCGGGCGATAGCCGTGCGGGTGGAGCAGGGCGAGGTGTTATTGGACGCGTAGGCTGGGATGAAATCCCAGCATCGCCATGCATGGTCATGCTGGGATTTCATCCCAGCCTACAAAGGCGTTATAGGCGTGCATCGACCAGCGCTTTGGGTAGCACGCCTTTGATGTCGTACACCACGCCATTGGGCATCGTCAGCGCACGCACATCGTAGGCACCGCCTGCCTTGAATTGCTGGTGTGCCACGGCCAGCACCACGGCGGCGTAGGTTCCTGTCGCATCCACTTCCGGCAGCAAGCGCACGCCGTAATGTTTGTGCGCTTCCTCCGCATCTGCCCATGGATCATGCACGTCGACAGCGGCACCGAAGCTTTCCAGTTCGCGCACCAGGTCGACCACACGCGTGTTGCGCAGGTCCGGGCAGTTTTCCTTGAAGGTAAGGCCCAACACCAGCACACGGCTGCCGCGAATCGCGTGACCTTGGCCCACCATCAGTTTGACCACTTCCGCTGCTATGTGCTGGCCCATGGCGTCGTTGATGCGGCGGCAGGCAAGCAGGATGTCGGGGTAGTAGCCGGTCGATTGGGCTTTTTGAATCAGGTAATACGGATCGACACCAATGCAGTGACCGCCGACCAATCCCGGCTGAAACGGCAGGAAATTCCATTTGGTGCGTGCGGCATCGAGCACGTCCTGGGTGTCGATCCCCAAACGGTGAAAAATCAGCGCGAATTCGTTGATCAACGCGATATTGGCGTCGCGCTGCGTGTTCTCGATCACCTTGGCCGCTTCCGCCACTTTCAAGCTTGGCGCTTTGTGCGTGCCGGCGGTGATGATGCGTGCATACAGCGCATCGACGAAGTCAGCCGTTTCCGGTGTGGAGCCGGAGGTGATCTTCGGAATCGTGGTGAGACGGCGCAGCTTGTCGCCGGGATTGATGCGCTCGGGACTGTAGCCCACGGTGAAATCGATGTTGAAGCGCAGTCCGGAAGCGCGCTCCAATTCAGGCACGCAGATTTCTTCCGTGGCACCCGGGTAAACGGTGGATTCGTAGATCACCACGTCGCCCGGCTTCAGCACGCTGCCGATCATCTGGCTGGCGCGAACCAGTGGCGTGAAGTCGGGACGCTTATGTTCGTCCACCGGCGTCGGTACGGTGATGATGAATACGTTGCAAGCGCGCAAAGCACCCACGTCCGTGCTGAAGCGCAGCCTGGTTGCGGTGGCGAGTTCCTCTGCCGAGGTTTCTTGGTTGCCATCCGAACCTCGCCGCAACGCATCCACGCGCGCGGCGTCGATGTCGTAACCGAGCGTGTCGAATAGCCGTCCAAATTCCACCGCGAGCGGAAGGCCGACATAGCCCAGTCCAATCACGGCAAGTCGAGGGTTGCTTGGGTGTGTCGTCACGGAGGTCCAGCCGGTGTGCACGTTGATTGACGATCGTGTTCGGTTGCCGTCATGCCCGCGAAAGCGCAAGTGCATCGCACACAGGAAACATTTTCCAGAATACCGGCAAGGCGGTACTACCGATATATGAGATTGATTGCCACCAGCGTGATCACCAGCACGATAAACGTCAACGGCACGCCGGCGCGCAGGAAATCCCGGCCGCTGTAGTCACCGGGGCCGGTGACCATCATCAACGCAGGGTGGCCGGAGCTGAGCAGGAACGTGTTCGATGAGGACACCGCGACAATCAATGCATACGCCGAAGGATTGCCACCCGTCGCCACCGCCACGCTGATCGCCACGGGCACCATCATCACCGTGGCGCCCACGTTCGACATCACCTGCGAGAACAACAAGGTGAGCAGCGCCAAGGACAGCTGCAGAATCCACGGCGACGCATGGCCAAGATGCAGCAGCACTTCCTGCGCCACCCATGCGGCGGTACCGGTGGAATCCATCGACCAGCCCAGGGGAATCAGACAGGCGGTGACAAAGATGGTTTTCCAGTTCACCGCCTTGTAGGCCTCGTCCATGTTCAACACGCCGGAGAGCAGCATGCCGATCGCGCCGGTCATCATCGCGATGGAGAGGTCGAGGTTGGTGAACAGCGCCAGGCCCTTCGCCAGCAGAAAGAAACCGACGGCCTGCCAGATCTTGTTGGGCCGCTGTTCTTCGCGCGGGATGTCGGTGACGACGACGAGGTCCTTGTCTTCGGAGACCTCCTGCAGCGCTTTCCAGCTGGAATGCAGCACCAGCGTATCGCCGGTGCGCAGGCTCACCGCGCGCAGATCGTCGCGGTAGACCTGATCGCCGCGCGTGACCGCCAACACGGAAATGCCGTAACGCTTGCGCAGGCGCAGTTCGCCGACCGATTGCTTGAGGAAGCGCGAGCTGGGCGGAATCACCGCCTCGGAAATGCCGGCGCGGGTAGGATTGAACAGTTCGCCCAACTGGCGCATGCGCGGCGACACGCGGCATAGCTGGTTATTGGCGAAGCGGTTCAATTCATCGCGCGGCCCCAGCACACCCAACACGGAACCGACCCAGATCACCTGGTCGGCCGGGGGCGCCATGCGTGCGTCATTGCCGCTCTTGATCGCCAGGATCAGCGGCGCGCCATGCAGTTGTTCCACCTCGCCGATGCTCATGCCGACCAGCGGGCTTTCCGCCGTGACCGTCAGCTCCGCGGTCTCGCCGACGATGCCATAGGTTTCGGCAAAGTAGCTTTCGGTACGTCCGGGCGTCACTTTCTGCCGCTCGTCTTCGCGATTCGGCAGCAGCTTGTTGGTGTAGAGATAGAAGAACACGACGCCCGCCACAGCGAGCGCCAAGCCCACCGGCGTCACGCTGAAAAGCCCGAACTTCGGCACCGTCTGCGCGCCGGGCGGCAGGTTGGCGTTGGCGCTGGCGATCAGGTCGTTGAGCACGATCAGCGGCGAGTTCGCGATCAGCGTGGTGTTGGTGGCGGTGAGAATGCAGAACGCCATCGGCAGCAGCAGACGCGAGATCGGCACGCCGGTGCGCGCGGACAGGCGGCTGGTGACAGGAATCATCAAGGCGGCCAGCGCCTGGCTGGGAATCACCGCACTGAACAGGCTGGTCACGGAGTTGATGACTAGGCCGAGCCGCGATTCCTTGCCACGCGCCATGCGCATCACAAACTGCGCGGTGAGGCCAAGCACACCGGCGCGGTCGAGTCCGGCGCCCATGATCATGATCGCGATGATGGCGATCACAGCGTTACCGGCGAAGCCGTTGAAGACGCGATCGGAAGGAATAAGGCCGGTGAGGCCGATCACCACTACCACCAGCAGCGCCACCATGTCGGCGCGGATCCATTCCAGCACCAGCATCAGCATGGTGAAGCACACCAGCCCCAGCACCAGGATCATTTCGGGGGTAAGGGTCAGCGCCACTGTGGAACGTCCCTATCGGGCGCTTGGAAGGCTTGGATGCGATGGGGCAACAGTGGCTTCACGCGATGACTCGTCCCTGTTTAGCGCGGAAGTATAAGTCTGCTTATGTGTTTGCTGGTGAATCGTTGCCACATTGTGGGCACGTAGGTTGGGGTGCGAACCCCAACATCGCCATGCGTATACATAGGGGTGTTGGGGTTCGCACTCCAACCCACGTCAGCGTCGGCGGTAGAGCAGATCCCACACGCCATGTCCCAGCTTCAGGCCGCGCCGCTCGAAGTGCGTTTCGATGCGCCATGCGGGCTTCTCGGCAAACTGGCCAGGCCCGGCGTCGTTGCGCCAATCCGGCGCGGCTTCCATCACTTCCATCATGTGCTGCGCATAAGGCTCCCAATCGGTCGCCAGATGCAGCAGCCCGCCTGGCGCCACGCGCGTGGCAAGCAGGGCCACGAATTCGGGCTGTACGATGCGCCGCTTGTTGTGGCGCTTCTTGTGCCAGGGATCGGGAAACCAGATCCGCACTTCGGCCAGCGTGCCGGGAGCGATCTCGTGCTCCAGCACTTCCACCGCATCGTGCTTGTAGAGGTGGACATTGCTGGCATCGCGTGCGGCGAGGGCATTCATCAGCCGGCCGACGCCAGGCCCATGCACTTCCACGCCAAGGTAGTCACGCGCCAGATCGTGCTCGCTCGCCCAGGCCAGGGCTTCGCCATTGCCGAAGCCGATTTCCAGCACACGCGGGGCGTGGCGGCCGAATCGTGCATCGAAGTCCTGCGCGGTGCCGGTGTAGTCGATGCCGAAGCGGGCCCAGTGCGTTTCGAAGGCGCGCTGCTGGGCGGGCGTCATGCGGCCTTCGCGCAGGACGAAGCTGCGGATGCGGCGCAGGTGGCTGGCGGTTTCTTGGTCGGATTGATCGGTCATCGGCAAATCTGGCGTGAGGCGGAGCGCTTCAACCAATCGTTCCATCAATCGGGCTGGATGCCGATGCAAACCGCTTGCGCGGAATGCGCCCTGCGCGGAACGCCGCGCGCCCGGCCTCGATCGCCAGCTTCATCGCATGCGCCATCAGCACCGGATCTTTCGCGCCGGCGATGGCAGTGTTCATTAGCACCCCGTCGCAACCCAGTTCCATCGCAATGGCCGCATCGGAGGCCGTGCCCACGCCGGCGTCGACGATGATCGGAACCTTCGCGTTCTCGATGATTTCCAGCAGGTTGTACTTGTTCTGGATGCCCAGGCCCGAGCCGATTGGCGCGGCCAGCGGCATCACGGCGACGCAGCCGATCTGTTCCAGTTTCTTGGCCAGGATCGGATCGTCGCTGGTGTAGACCATCACGTCGAAACCATCGGCCACCAGCTGCTCGGCGGCCTTGAGGGTTTCCACCACGTCGGGAAACAGCGTGCGCTCATCGCCCAGCACTTCCAGCTTGACCAGGTTATGGCCATCCAGCAGCTCGCGTGCCAGGCGGCAGGTGCGCACGGCATCCACGGCGTTGTAGCAGCCGGCGGTGTTGGGCAGCAGGGTGAATTCGCCGGGCGGCAGGGCGTCGAGCAGGTTCGGGGCGTTGGGGTCCTGGCCCAGGTTCACGCGGCGGATCGCGGCGGTAACGATCTCGGCACCGGCGGCCTGGGTGGCGCGGCGGGTTTCGTCCAGATCCTTGTATTTGCCGGTGCCGGTGAGCAGGCGCGAGCGATAGGTCTTGCCGGCGATGACCAGGGTGTCAGTGGTGTCGTGAGTCTTGATGTTCATGCGTGGACCGCTGGGGGCGAACTCAGCCGCCGCCGATGGCGTGGACGATTTCCACCTTGTCGCCGTTGCGCAAGGCATAGGCGTCATGTTGGCTGCGCGGCACGATCTCGTGATTCACCTCCACGGCCACGCGCCGGCCGACATAACCGGCCTCGTGTAGAAGTTGGGTGACGGAGAGGTTGTCGCCGCAGTTGTGCGGGTGGCCGTTGAGGGTGATCTGCATCCGGGCATTGTAGCGCCGGACCTGGGCGTTATCCCGTTGGGCCGGACGAGTACGCCGCGAAACTGCGCGGCGTACCCGTTGAATGACTAGTGCTGGTTGTCGTTTCGGCCTGGTGGCGGCGCATGGGCAGGATGCGGCGCATTTTGCGGATGAGGCTGCTCAGCGGGCCGTGCCATTTCCGGGCGCGCGTATTGCGGCGGCGGCTGATAGCGATATTGCTGCGGCACGTAGGAAGGATTGGGCTGCACTTCGCGCGGCGCCTGCTGCTGCGGCACGTATTGATGCGCACGCTGCGCGGCATCGAAGCGCTCTTGCTCCATCTGTCGCTGGCGTTCTTGCTGTTGCTGGATGGACGGTTGCTCCGGTGCATAACGCGGCGCCTGTTGTACTTCCGGCCGCTGCGGCCCGTAGTGCGGTGCTTGCTGCACGACGGGTTGCTGCGGTTCATAGCGCGGTGCCGGTCGTTCCTGCGTTTGCTCCGGCGCATAACGCGGCGCTTGCGGCACGTGCTGAACCTGCTGGGCCGGCGCGAAGTGCGGAACTTGCGGCAGTGCCGGTTCGGCCGGGCGTGGCGCGGCTTGCGGTTGCACCGGTTCGGATGGGCGCGGTGCGGCTTGCGGTTGTGCCGGTGCGCCGTAGCGCGGGAAGGTTTGTCCCGAGACGACGCGAGGTGCGTTTTGCGGCTGCACGTTCAAGACACGCACGTTGGAGCGTGGTGACGCGTGGATTTCTCCTGCCGGCGCAACGTTCGCGGCGGGCGCACGCACCGCCACTACCGGTCGATTGAAGCCTGCCGCCGGCAAAGGCCGCGGGTTTGCAGCACGTGGCTGACCGAAGCTGGCCGACGAAGGGCGCTGCACTGGCGCGGCTGACATTACCGGGGCGTGCGCAAACTGCTGCGGGTCCATGCGCACCTGATCGGCGCGCACGTTTCGCGCACTGGCAAACGCTTGGGCGGAGACCGCCGTAAAGGCGTGCGGTACATCGCGGTTGGCGTAGTTCACGCCGGTGACCGGACGGCCCTCGCGATAGAAGCCGTATTGGTTGTGGATGTTGTTGATCACCGTTTCCCGGTTGATGGTGCGGCTGATCCGGATGTTGGTGAGGTTGACGTTGGTGTAGTAGTTGCGCGACGCGCGGTACCACGGGTTGTATACCTCGTGCGGACCGAGCGGGAACCAGCCCACCGGACCGCCGCGGCCGATGCCGACGAAGGCAACCAATGCAGGCGCATACACCGGCCGCACGCGTGGCGGACACGGGACCCAGCCCCAGCGGCGGTGCAGATAGACCCAGCGGCCGTAGTGGTAAGGCGCGAAACCCCAGGGCATGGCATCCACCCAGGTCCAGCCCCACGGGCCGATCCATACCCAATGGCCAGCGCTGTAAGGCGCCCAGCCGGCTTGCACGGTGGTGGGGTACCACACGGCGCCATAGTCTTCGTCCTGCTGCCAATCGCCGTATTGGTTCAGATCCTGCGAGCCGACGACGTCGGGCGACACGTACTGCGTGCTGTTGCTGCTGGCGTATTGCGCGTCGCGGTCATTGCTCCAGGCGTCGAATTCATCGCGGCCCTGGATGTCGCTGACCGTCATGTCATTCAACGTGGAATCGCCGAACTGGTAGCTGCGTCCACTGAACACTTCGCGCTGCGCGTTGTTTTCGCCGTAGACGATGCCGCCGCCGTCGAACACGGTCACCGTGCTGCCGTTGCCATTGGCGCCGACGTCGACGCGGAACGTGCCGGGCTGGTTGATCACCAGGGCCATGGTCGGCGTATCGATTTCGTAGCTGGCGCCTTGATCAACGCTGCGCACGGTGATGCTGAGCGTGCCCTGCGTCAGTTCGAACTGGCCGATCTGATCGTTGAGATTGAGCACGCCCAGATCGGTCTGATTGCTGATGCGCAAGGCCGCGCCACCCAGTTCTAATTCGGCACGTGCGTCGGGGCCGCTGGATAGCTTGTCGCCGTTGGTCAACGGGCGGTTCACATCGGCAGCCGCCCATTCGGTACTGCCTGCGGGCATCAGGCCGAGGTCGCCGGAAACGTAGGAAAGCCGGGCCGCACGTGCCGGCGGGTCGGTAGCGTCGGCTTGGCCGTCGTCGGTCTGGGCGAAGGCCAGGCCTGTGCATAGCAGCAGCAAAATGGCCAGCAAAGCGCGCCGCCCGCGCGCCTGTGCCACAACACCTTTGAGCCCACGCATAAATCACTCCATGTTGGTGCACGCGAAAACGGTCGCGCCCGGACAACCCATCCCTGTATGTGCAGATCATCTTGCGCAGGGATTATGAGCGGCGGCTTAGGAAAGCGATGGCCGTTGCCGGCGGTTTAACGAAAGCTCCCTCATCGCCGGTCGATCGCAACTTTGCATGGGTATAAAAAAGCGGGACGAGTCCAGGATTCCCAAAGCCGCATCCGCCGGTTACCATCGCCCGGCATTGCGGGTGTAGCTCAATGGTAGAGCTGTAGCTTCCCAAGCTACTGACGAGGGTTCGATTCCCTTCACCCGCTCCATTTT
>NZ_DATEJY010000147.1:0-14685 GCF_035277725.1 Dyella sp.
CGTCGTAACGAGGTGGAGCGATTGTTCCGACGCTTGAAAGGCTTTCGACGCATCTTTTCCCGGTTCGACAAGCTGGATGTCGTGTTTCTTGGCTTCATCCATTTTGCGCTCATCGTCGATGGGCTCAGATGGTAGTGTTAACACGCCCTAGCATTGCTCTGGGTATTCGACTCAAGAATTAGGAGCCCTGCCTTCAAGAATAAAAAGCTTGCGCCTCCACATATGCAGCTCGCAATTGGGCGCAGGAAATACCAAACGTGCCATTCGGCGTCCCAGCGCTTATGCACACACTTGTTGAGGTAGACCGCGCGGATGCAGTAAAGACTTCCACCAATTGCGGCGACGGCGCAGCATCCCACGGCAATGCGGATCGGCTCGATGGCAGCCGGTAATAGGTGAAGGAATGATGCGACGAGTTCTGCAGTCGCTACTATGATCCAGATTAGCAAGTAAACAATAATCAAGGTCATCATATCCAGAACTCCAAGTGTCGCAGACCTGTTATCAGTGTCCACGCGAGGATTGAGTGCTTTCGTCGAGTTGGATGGCGATCAGCCTATCTGCGCCATCCTTACGATGCAGCGAGACGTGGAGCCCCCACGGAAAATCGGTTTGCCCCACGATCACCATGAAGAAGCCGAGGAGGCTATGTGCGCTCTGACGTACCATGTCGCGCATACTCCACTCATCGCGGCGGGATGGTATCGGGATACGTTGCCGATGGGTATGCCAATCGCCAATGAAATGCAGATCCTGTGCATAACGCTCGCTGATTTCGAATCGCTCGGCGTCCCGATCCGGTTCGTATCCAAAAACCGAGCGACGATCGGTGGGCCGTGGCCCTGTGACATCGATGACCCGGATGACAGTAGGGTCGTTGAGGTCCGCAAATAGCTGTCCGCCCGCTTCCCGCGAGGTCCACTTGAGCTGTTTGTGTGCTTCCAAATGCACCAGCACGTGTGGCGCCAATTCCAGAACAAAGTCATGACCAGGGATACGAAAGCGGAGCGCGGGGGTTGTCATGCCGTTTCCTTGCAGGCGTCGCATTGCTGGCATGCGTCGATGGGGCGGTCGTACTCAAAGGCTCCTTCGAAGCCAGCTGGACGGTGCTTGAGGTGTTCGTCCGACCACTTGCCGCCAGCGGCAGTTAGCTGTTCTGTCGAGGTGGCATATATCCTGTGTCTTGGTGCGCTGACTGACCCGATGAGCACATCTAAACAGAGTTTAGACACCAGTGTCTCGGCTAGCGCCATGTCAATAGGTCCGTAGGGCTGAAACAACGTGCCACACGCCGGTTCCGACTGGATTGCTCCTCTGTTCTGCCAGATCGTTTCCGGCACACGAAGGTTGCCATCCGAACCTAGCACGCAACTCAGTCCAGGTACGTTTCCAGTTAGCACCAACGCATGAGCCGCCGTGCCGCGTTCATCGAGCCAACCGTAGACCACAGGTCGCTCTCCACCTTCACGACGTTGCCATTCAGCGAGCGGCCCCTCAGCTGACCATTCGCCAATGCACGCAACAATCAGATCGAAAGCTTCAAATAGATCGGGATGCTTGTGATAGAACTGTTGCCACGGCACGCCGTGTCCTTCCACCGCATGCATGTGGGAAAAACGATGACGAAGTTCTGTCGCGAGTGCGACGGCTTTATTCTGGCCAGTTTCCGCGACGCCCAGTGCGTGCCGCCCGACGTTGGCAGGGGACAGCTTATCGGGATCAACGAGAGTCAAATGTCCCACGCCTGACTGTGCCAGCCGAACTGCTACCTGCGAACCTAACGACCCGCAACCGAGAAGCAGCACCTTCGCCGCTTGCAGCTTCGGCAGCGCTTGATTTAAACCTCGTCCATGCACCCAAGCCGCGTCAAAGCGAGCAATTTCGGCGCGTCTCACTTCACTTCGGGTTCGCCACAGCGTCATCTTGATGGACGGTCGGTTGCACTGCGACTTCCGAAAGCCATGCGTGTTGGGAGACGTTATCCGTACAGCCATGAGTCCATCACCGCTCGGCGATGTGGCGCCGAGTACGACAATGACGTCGCGCTTGCATGGACACTTATCGAGGACCCGAAGCGTCTCCGGCGATTGGTCCGCTAAGAGCTCGAACAGTTCGGTCGGACGATCCGGAAAAGGTGGAACAGGCGCCTCGCCGAGGTGCCCAAAGACGCCTGCCACAATCGTCGAAGGTTCCGTGCGACCACGATGGGAAAGCCACGTCCGTACCTGGACGGCATCTTCGCCCACTAACGCAAACTGCTGCCCAAACCAAACAGCGATCGATCGAGCAGAATGATTCGAAGGATTTAGCAAGGAATAGACAGGCTTTTCGTTGTCATGAGTGGCGTGGTCCCAATAGGACAAAAACTCTCGACGTAGTTCGCTTTGGACGAAGTTGGCCTGCCGACATTGATCAATGAGCTGAAGCGCCGAGGCGAGCGCTGCGTCTGCCGCCTCCGACACATCGACTATGGGTGAAGATGCAAGAGGCAGGCAAAGCAGTCCGCGTGGCTCAACATGTGGCCATTTGAGAAACATATCCTTGGATGTCAGTGCGACACGAATCGCCGAATACGGGAACCGGCCGTCCACAAGGACATCAAATCGATACGTTTCTCCATCATGCACAAGCGAGATGGCCCATCCTGCCTTGAATACATGCTTGGTATACGCACCAAGCTCAGGACTCAACAGAGTGCGTGGCTTCGCGGTCACGCCTCGAAGCCACTGCCCCAATCGCGCTCTACATACATCAAACTCGCTTCCCGAATCGAGAAGCGACTTAGGCATACCGACCACCGCCCTGTTTGTCGGTCATGCGTGTGCCCGAAGAGCCACCACCGAAGGTGGCTTTTTCAATCCCTCCACGATCGCCACGACGCGGTCCTTTACCATCGATGCTGATGAGCAGGACCTCGTCATCGCATTCCTCATCCGTGCACAGAAACGTGCCCTTTACCGAAGCCGCAATGGCTTCATATTCGCGTTTCGCGCCAATACAAGGCGGGTCGTTCTTGTCGTCTTTGATTTCATTGCAGCTGGCAATCAAGGATGCCCCATCGCGTGCCTGGCTCAGCGCCTGGCGAGCATCCTTCGACACCTCCGCCTTCTCGCGAAGGTCTGACCAACTGTCGTATGACAGCGCATGCCAAGAACAATGATGGGGCACGAGCAGCACGTCATACGATAGGTTTTCCGGCGTGCTCTTATTGCGCGCCCATACGCGCTCCCAGTTTTCGACCTCGGCATCTCCGCAGGTCAAGAAACGGCAGGCGTCCATCACTGTCCCGCCCTTCAGAGTAAAGCGGATGATCGTGCTGGAGTGATTTTTACCAGTGAGCGTTTCGGCCTCTTCTTTGCTAACAAGCCGCGGTCCCAGCAGCAATCCCTTGAAGCCATCATCGAGTTTGCCGCCGATTTTGGTGATTTCGGTGCCAGTCTTCACCAGGATATCGTCGATCCCATCGCTCTTGCCGTTCTTGTCCTCACCGAGCACTTGAATGTGATCGCCATCTTTAATAGATGCCTTGGAGGCAGTGCTCTTATAAAGATTCACGCGGCGCCGTGCTTCGTCCCACCACGCTTGCGCATCGGCACACACCTTTCCATCCACGTCCTTTTTGCGACGAAAGATGATCGGCGACGACCACATCTCGCGAATCAGAATTTTGTCGTCCTTCTTGGACCAATTTCCCGGCGCCCCCAAGTGGAAATGCGTGGTGAGTCCGCGACAATGGTCTTCATCCGGGTGAGAAAGCAGGAAGGCATCCACGTAAAGACGCCCATCCGCATCTCGATCCAAGCGCTCGCGAAGGAGTGCCGCCACATCGATCGTTTCGTCGTCGTTCTCGTCGTCTGCCGCCGTGCGGATGTTGACATCAATCAGGATTTTCCTGCCGCTCTCAAGCGTCATCAACGTCATGTCACCTTTGCCCACGGGAAAGAATTCGATTTTTGCTGTCACGTGAATACCCTATTGTGTGAGTTAACCCAAATTGGCACGCCGGCCTAGTAATCCATGGTGTGATGGGCATCCATGCCGGGAGGGAAACCACGCGAGGGATGGCACCGCCTGCGCCCCGGAGGGTGAAGGTCTGGCACAGCAACTCGACAACGCGAATGTCGGCGGCGGGTCCGCCGGTTCGCTAAAACGTGATATCCGTCTCAGCGAGATGTGAGGGTGGCTGTTGACGATTCAATAACATCATGTTTAGGAATTTTTCTTAGATTCTTTAGCTCCGTCAACTTCGCTCTGCTTCGTCCGGTATACGGGTCGGGCTCATTTAACCCAAAACAATCTCAATGTGAGGCTCGTAGAAAAATGCTTGGCCAAGACGCCCGTATTGTTGAACCATTCCGCCAGTCCAACCGCCATTTGCAGAGCGCCCGGGGGTCACTGGCAATTCTTGTCAGCCAAGCGCCGCGCGTATAGTGGGGTACCCATACAAGGAGCTCAGGGGGAAACTATGAGTGACTGGCTCTGGCCAACCGCCACAGTGGTGGCGACGTTATTTGGCCCAATCTTCGCCGTGCAGGCGCAAAAGGCGATCGAGCGCTCCCAAGAACGCAACCGCCGCAAGTTATGGGTGTTCCAGCAACTCATGGCCACGCGCCGCGCCAGGCTGTCACCCGATCATGTGCAGGCGTTGAACATGATCGACCTCGCGTTCTATGGCCGACGTGACTTTGGAAAGCACCGTGCAACAAAAACCGAAATCGCTGTGACCGATGCATGGCACGAATATCTAGATCACCTGAGCACCAAGGCAGATGACGCTACGTGGATTCCGCGCGGCGATGAGCTGTTCACGAACATTCTTGGCGCCATGGCCAACGACGTGGGTTATTCGTTTGATCGCGTCCAGCTCAAAAAGGGTGCCTATTCCCCGATCGCTCACGGCGAGCAAGAGACTCAGATTCAAAACATGCGACGCTTGCTTAGCGAAATTTTGTCAGGTGCTCGCCCAATCAAAATGCAGGTGACTGACTTTCCGTTTAGTAAGGACGCCACCGACGCTCAGATCAAACTCCAGGGCAAACTGGCAGAGGCCTTTGGCGAGGACGGTACGCTGCATGTCACAGTCGTGGAACCCCACCCACCGGCGTAACAGGGACGCGGCACAGGCGATCCTGGCATGCGACTCAATCGTCTCGTTTAGCCTCACCAACTGCTGCAATATCGGCGAGCTCTTCGGGCATATACATTGCGCGCTCGTTCCATCCGCCGACGAAGTCGCGTATACGCGGATCACCAAAATGACGCCGAGCCCTTTCATAGTTGGGCACATGCAACCGGCGGAACAAGTCAGCGAAATCAGTCAAATTGATTTCCTTGTCCCCGGAAAGGCCATCAGGCACGTACGCCAATGACCCGACTGTAAGGAAACTTAGTAGGGTGGCTATTCCATCAGCTCCGACTAGATCGCTCAAAGCCATCGATGAGCTCAGATCCTTATCATCGCACCGCGATTTATGAATGATCCGAAAGTCTCTGTCAGGCCCATTGCTGTTCCAAATGACATATCCCTCTTGAACGGAAACCTGTTTTCCACAGGTATCGCATCGCCAACTGTCAATTGCAGGATAGTTTTCCTCAACGGCTTTGCTCATAGCCCCTTCCTCTGGCCTGCCAAGCGGCAAATGCTAGCACCACCTTATCGTTTAGGTGGGGCGCTGCGGAGGTCGCTGGCGTCAACATCGGAGTCATAAGGTATTCGGCTGAGGAAAACCAAAGGGCTGCCTAAATAGGCAGCCCTTTGGTCAGTTCGATACAAATACCACTTTGTAATCAACTATTTATTTTTGGGGCATCAGCTACCAAATAGCGCCGCATGTGCAAAAAGCCCTGCTTATCGCCTTCGGGGCGTTCTTGCTATAAAGGCGCGATCCGACCGATAAGACCCCTTGGGGAGCCACCATGTCGAAGCATCGGTTCCATCGCCTTGCCGCGTTGCTCGGCGGCATGCTCATCGCCTGCACCATGGGCGCATCCGCCGATACCATTTCGCCGCCGAAACCCGCTGATCACGCCTGGCTGCTCAAGGCCGACCGCGTCTTCGATGCCCGCAGCGAACAAGCCCATGCGGGCTGGGTGGTACTGGTGCAAGGCGACAAGATCATCGCCGTAGGACCTATATCAGACGTGCACACCCCACCCGGCACGCAAACCCTCGATCTACCCGGCACTACCCTGCTGCCCGGCCTGATCGACGCACACTCACACATCTTCCTGCATCCCTACAACGAAACCTTGTGGAACGATCAGGTGCTGAAGGAAACGCAGTCGTATCGCACCATCGAAGCGGTAAAGCACGTGCACGACACCTTGATGGCCGGCTTCACCGCCTTGCGCGATCTGGGTACGGAAGGTGCGGGCTATGCCGATGTCGATGTGCAACGCGCCATCCATGACGGATTGATTCCCGGGCCGCATATGTTCGTTGCCACGCGCGCCACCATCGCCGCGCACTGCTATGGTCCTGGCCCCGAAGGCTTCCGCACCGACCTCGATCTTCCGCAAGGCGGCATTCCGGTTGCCGGCGTACCGGCCATGATCGACGCCGTGCGCGACCAGGCCGGCCACGGCGCCGACTGGATCAAGATCTACGCCGACTACCACTGCGGCAAGAGCAAAGGCGCCGTGCCCACCTTCAGCGAGGAAGAACTGAAAGCCGGCGTCGACACCGCCCACTCACTGGGCCTGCCCGTCTCCATGCATTCGACCACCGCCGAAGGCATGCGCCGCGCCGTACTCGCCGGCGTCGACACCATCGAACACGGCTACGGCGGCACCCCGGCAGTGTTCGCGCTGATGAAACAGCACAACGTCGCCTATCTGCCCACCCTGGAAGCCGAAGCGGCCTACGCCGAATACTTCCGCAACTGGAAACCCGGCCAGCCACCCGACGCTGGCATGCAAGAAGCCGCCAACGCCTTCAAAAACGCCATGCAGGCCGGCGTCATGATCGGCTGCGGCAGCGACGTGGGTGTATTCACCCACGGCACCAATTACAAGGAACTGGAATGGATGGTGCGCGATGGCATGTCACCGGCACGCGCATTGCTCGCAGCGACGGCGGTGGATGCGAAGATTCTGCGGCAGCAGGATCAGTTCGGGCAGCTCAAGGCGGGGCTGGATGCCGACATTATCGCTGTGCAAGGCGACCCGACGGCTGACATCAGTGCGATCGAGCATGTGCCGTTCGTGATGAAGGGCGGTGTGATCTACAAACAATTTGCCCCGCCATGAAGCTGCGTAGGTTGGGGTGCGAACCTCAACATGCCTCCTTGCACGGTATAGCTGACTGCGTTTATGGCATCCCTGGTGGAACAATTCCATCAGCGGCCGGAGGACTGCCGATATATCTTCCGCACGCCGGATACGTCACTGTGCCATCCTCATGCCTTACATATGGAAGGTACGAAAGCGTTTCGTCCGTATTTTTCTGTACGCAGAACATGCCGGAATACCGTATTCCCGACCAATCGTTGGCTTTATTCAGTTCTCTTAGCGAGAAGTTATAAGTCCTTCCTGCTTTCAGCGGATGCATATCGCCAACTGGCCGGTAGCCATCGATTGCTTGACCAAAGACGACGCACTGTCCGGGCCGAAGTACCAGCGGTTTAACACCCGGCACCCACTCTATGCCCCATTGGGAAGAAAATTCACTCTGCCCGTGGGAGTCTTCCCATACGCCAGTAAATTTCAAGGCCATGCTTTTGGCGTCACTTACGGGGATGCAGGCTGCGGGGAGATGGTCGATTTGCCGAATAATGAGGGGAAGAGGAGCGGTAGACATGCCGTGCGCCCGGCCAGCACAAAGGATCACGGTTGCCGCAACCAAAAAAGCATGAATTTTCATGAGTACCGATGACTTCCTATCGCGGCAAAAGGGTCTTGTCCCGGGGATTTGCGAGAAGCGGTGCCATGACACGCTGCAAAAGATCTGAGGACATGCTTTGGTTGTAAGCCGCAAAGGGATGTTTATACACGCAAATCATGTAGTAATCAGAAATAATATTGCCTTGCTGCTCCATATTGAAGTCGCTGAGGTGGCTATCTGATGTAAGTTGATACATGTAAGCAGAGCGCCCACGACTTGTCACGGTCAACCCGTGCGTCTTTACTCCATAGCCCATCTGATGCTGCCAAACATGCGTCATTTCATGCATGAAGAGCGCCCGCGAGGTATCCGATTCGGAAAAATCGGGCTTATAGATGTCTTTCGGAAAATACATTTGCCCATTCGGAGTCACGGCCGTATTCCTATCCTGCATGCCCATGAACAACCACCATCCATGGCTGTGGATAAGGATAGTTTTGTAATTGAGCCCATCACCAAACACTGTCCGGGCCATGGCTAATTCACCACTAGCCAGTCCCCGCTTGCTCGGGGCGGGTAGTTTCACGGTATCCACCGAGGTACCGGCGCCGCAGCGACGAGTGGAAAGCTTGTCAGCTTGTAGCGGAATATCCACACGCTCGTGGACGATATCCCATCCGCAACATTCTTGCTGTGTGCGGCGCAGCGATGGCGCTAATGCAATAGATCGAAATGCCACGGGGAGGCTGGTCTCAATTCGCCGCGTGCGTCCCCGATCGTCGGTGCTTCCGGCATGTCGAAGGCCGCCATCCAGCGTCACGATATATTCCAGATGTGCGCCAGGCTCACGATTAGGACCGATAAGTTGCAACTGTGCATCGCAACGCCGCAGGGAGGTGTCGGAAGAGATTCCGGAAGCGCTGCTCGGGCGGCACTCCGGACAGGTTGGGTCATAGCATCGTTGCATGCGCTTCCAGCTTCTTGGGCTGACAAGTTGGTCCATTTATGTAGCATGCAAGGTGTTTTGTTGCGAGTGGTGATGTCGCACTTGCAACGAAAGCTTTCTCCGATTGATTGGGCTTAGGAAGGAAGTGAAGTAGCAGGCAACAGTCAGTCAAAAGTCCACTACGGCCATCACTTGCACGGACACAAAACCCATACTCATCCGTAATCTTGCTTTTATTGCGACATCTCTACTTGCCACTGGAAATGCCGCAGCGGAAACGCATTCCGCCAAGTGCAGTGCAGCGCAGCGCAAGCCGAAGCTGCGGATGCTGCCCTGGATACGCTCAATAGCTGGGCATTTCGCACAAAGTGTGCACAGTGCGACGCTGGCGGCATTGACGAAGGCAGCAGCGGAGGCAGCTAACGCCTCCTGATGACCTTGCTTGTTGCCCTGGCTGAAACCAGGGCAACGCACACTAAGCTGCAGCAAGTACTTTGCGAACTGTTCTCGGAGCGGCAACAGTAACTTTCAACAGAGCCTTAGCTGCGCCACTCGGCTCTCGCCTGCCCTGCTCCCAATCTTGCAAGGTGCGCACTGATACGCCAAGCATCTCCGCAAAATCGGCCTGGGAAAGTCCCAGCTTGAGCCGGGCCTCAGTAGCCTGGCTTACCTCAACACGTATGATGCGCCCGGTTCTACCGGCTTTAATATCGCGCACAGCCTGCAGCAGCTCGCTACCAAGATCACGCTGGCGCTCTCGTGCTGCCAACTTCGCTTCGCCTTTTTTAGTCATGGACGATAGTCTCCTTCAATGCCTTGAGGACATGTCCTGGAATATTTTCCTGCATGTTCTTTCCATATATCGTCAACAACCAAATGCATCCATCACGTAACTTCAAGTAATAGATGACTCGAATGCCACCACGCTTACATTTGCCTGGTGTATGCCACCGCAGCTTGCGGCAGCCTCCCGAACCCGGAATGAGATCACCCGCTTCCGGCCAACGTGATAACGCCGCCTGCAACGCGCTGTAGCTTTCGTCATCCAGATACTCATATACCCACCGCTCAAAGAGCGGCGATTCGATAAATTCGAACACAGTGGACTCCCTTCCATACACTACTCTACGGCATTGCCGTTTATACGGCAATGCCGTACAAAAACTACACCATCGGCAACTTCAGACCCTGCTCCTTCGCACACTGAATGGCAATGTCATAACCCGCATCCGCATGCCGCATCACCCCGGTACCCGGATCGTTCCACAGCACGCGCGCAATGCGCTTGTCGGCCGCTTCGGTGCCATCGCACACGATCACCACGCCGCTGTGCTGGCTGTAGCCCATGCCCACGCCGCCGCCATGATGGAAGCTCACCCACGTTGCGCCACCCGCGGTGTTGAGCAACGCATTCAACAGCGGCCAGTCGGACACGGCATCGCTGCCATCTTTCATCGCTTCGGTTTCGCGGTTGGGGCTGGCGACGGAGCCCGAATCGAGGTGATCGCGGCCGATCACGATGGGCGCTTTCAGCTCACCCTTGCGCACCATTTCGTTGAACGCCAAGCCGAGCTTGTGACGTTGCCCTAACCCTACCCAGCAGATGCGCGCAGGCAAGCCCTGGAAGCTGATGCGCTGCTCCGCCATGTCCAGCCAGTTGTGCAGGTGCGGATCATCGGGAATCAACTCCTTCACCTTGGCATCGGTTTTCATGATGTCTTCCGGATCGCCGGACAATGCGACCCAGCGGAACGGCCCCACGCCGCGACAGAACAGCGGACGCACGAAGGCCGGCACGAAGCCGGGGAAATCGAAGGCGTTGGTGCAGCCTTCGTCTTTCGCCATCTGGCGGATGTTGTTGCCATAGTCGAAAGTCGGAATGCCTTGCGCATGGAACGCCAGCATGGCTTCCACGTGATTCTTCATGGATTTCTTGGCGGCATCGCGCGTGCCGTTCGGATCGCTCTTGCGGCGTTCGAACCACTGTTCCACCGTCCAGCCCTGCGGCAGGTAGCCGTTGATGGGATCGTGCGCGCTGGTCTGGTCGGTGACGGCATCTGGTTTGGCCCCGCGGCGTACGAGTTCGGGCAGTACATCGGCGGCGTTGCCGAGCAAAGCGATGGATTTGGCTTCACCGGCCTTGGTGTATGTCTCGATGCGGGCGAGTGCGTCGTCCAGATCGGTGGCTTGCTCGTCGACGTAACGCGTCTTCAGGCGGAAATCGATGCGGCTTTGCTGGCATTCGATATTCAAGCTGCACGCGCCGGCCAGCGATGCCGCCAACGGTTGCGCGCCGCCCATGCCGCCAAGGCCCGCAGTGAGAATCCACTTGCCCTTGAGGCTGCCGTTGTAATGCTGGCGACCCATTTCCACGAAGGTTTCGTAGGTGCCTTGCACGATGCCTTGCGAACCGATGTAGATCCACGAGCCGGCCGTCATCTGGCCGTACATCATCAGGCCCTTCTTATCCAATTCGTTGAAGTGCTCCCAGTTCGACCAAGCCGGCACCAGATTGGAATTGGCGATCAGCACGCGCGGCGCATCGGGATGGGTGGGAAACACGCCGACCGGCTTGCCGGATTGCACCAGCAGGGTTTCGTTGTCGTTGAGGTCGCGCAGCGCGCGCAGGATGGCGTCGAAGCATTCCCAGTTGCGCGCGGCGCGCCCGATGCCGCCGTAGACCACCAGTTCCGCGGGGTTTTCGGCCACGGCCGGGTCCAGGTTGTTCTGGATCATGCGGTACGGGGCTTCGGTGAGCCAGCTCTTGCAGGTGAGCGCGGTGCCGTGCGGAGCGCGAATGGTGCGGGTGGTATCGATACGGGTGGGGGCGTTCATCGGGAAATGTCCTGCGACTGCCTAGGGAAAGCCGCCATTATGGGCGCCGTGTTTGGAGGGCGCCAACTGCGCTGCGGCAAAAAACTCTGGCGGCGCGCACTCAGCCGCAACGCCAATTGACAGGCTTTTCACAGGCGCCCAGACTCGCCAGCGGAATCCGGATGGCCTGTTCAACCGAAGCGGGAGGCCTTATGAGTGCAACACGCTCGCTGTACCGGTCCGCCCCTGTCGCCGCTGCCCTGCTCATGGCCATGAGCGCGGGATGGGCTGCCGACACGCATACCCCGTCTGATGCCCAACTGATCGCCAGTGCGATGCGTGCAGCGCCACCGGGCGTTGCCAAGGGTGCCACCATCGTTGCCATGAATGCCGACGGCACGATGCGCACACTGCGCCAAGGTACCAACGGCTACACCTGCATGCCGGACAATCCGGCCACGCCCGGACCCGATCCGATGTGCATGGACAAGAACGCGCTGGAGTGGGCGCAAGCCTGGATGGCGCACAAGCCGCCCCCGGCCGGCAAGATCGGCGTGATGTACATGCTCGAAGGCGGTACGGATGCCAGCAACACCGATCCTTACGCGCAGAAACCGTTGCCGACCAATCATTGGATCAAGACCGGTCCGCATTTCATGATCGTGGGCGCCGATGCCAGTTTTTACGACGGGTATCCGAAGAACGCCGATCCCGATACATCCGCGCCCTACGTCATGTGGGCAGGTACGCCCTATCAGCATTTGATGGCCCCGGTGAAATAACCGGTATTCTGAAAACTGTTGGCCCGGCAGTTCGATAGTGATGTACGCGACGCATGTGTCGCGTACCTGCAAACAAGCACTAGCTGCCTGTGGGGAGAGCGCGCATACCAAAAAACATGTAACCCATGGCATTTCATCGGCGAAGGTACCCGACGCGAGTGGAAGGATCGATCACACCCTTCCGTTATCCACGATCTCTTATCAGCCAGGACACGATTCCATGCATGCGCCACCTCCTCTTTCCAGTCGCGGTGTTGTTTTACGCTTCGGGCTTATCGCTCTCGTGCTGCTCATCATTGTGGTGGCTTTCGGCTATGTCGGCGGCTGGTTTACGCCGCAACGACTGACGGCACAGCGGCTGGTGAATCAGCTGCAGGCCAATGCCGGGGTTTTTCCTGGCTATCGTCGCAACCACGCCAAGGGCGTATGCGTGGCCGGCTATTTCGACAGCAACGGCCAGGCGAAAACGTATTCGGTGGCGCAGGTGTTCGGGCTGGGTCGAACGCCAGTGATCGGGCGTTTCGCGGTTCCGGTCGGCAACCCTTATGCACCGGACAGCGCGATACCCATCCGCAGTTTGGCCTTGCGCTTTACGCAGGCGAACGGCCAGCAATGGCGCACGGGCATGAACAGCATGCCGGTGTTCCCGGTCGCCACACCGCAGGCGTTTTACCAGCTGTTGCAAGCACAGCAGCCTGATCCCTCCACCGGCAAGCCCAGCCCTGCAAAGCTCGGGGCCTTCTTTGCGGCGCATCCGGAAACCGCTGCGTTTGGCGCATGGGTGAAAACGGCCGCACCTTCCGCCAGCTATGCAACCAATACCTATTGGAGCTTGAATGCTTTTGAGTTCGTCGATGCGAAAGGCGAAAAGCACGCCGTGCGCTGGCGCGTGGTGCCGGAAGCACACGACGCTACAACCGGCGGCGCTGATGCAAATTATCTGGATGCCGACCTCGCACAGCGGCTGGCGCAAGGGCCACAACGCTGGCATCTGATGGTGACGCTCGCCAATCCCGGCGATCCCACCAACGATGCAAGCAAGGAGTGGCCATCCGACCGGCGCGACGTGGATGCTGGCACGCTGGTGCTTACCAGCACTACACCGCAGGAAAGCGGTGAATGTCGTGACATCAACTACGACCCCACCGTATTGCCGCACGGCATCGAGATTTCCGACGACCCGCTGCTGCCAGCGCGATCGGCTGCCTACGCCACGTCGTATCTGCGCCGCACCAGCGAGGAAGCGCATCTACCCGGCACCGCCGCAGCCACCACCAAGCCGGAGGCCAAGTAATGACGCGCTCACCTTCTCAGTTCGTATTTGCCGCCCGCGTGCTGCATTGGCTGATGGCGATCATGATCGTGTCGATGTTGTTTATCGGCGTTGGCCTAGTGGCTTCGGTATCCGAACGGCACGCATGGTTGTTGGCGATCCACAAACCGCTCGGCATCGCGATCCTGGTGCTTGCGGTCATTCGACTGATCGTACGGCTGCGCAATCCGCCACCGCCCTTGCCTGCCGATCTGCCAGCCGTGCAGAAGTTGGCCGCGTATGCCTCGCATTATCTGTTGTACGCGTTGATGATCGCGATGCCCTTGGTGGGCTGGGCCATGCTTTCGGCAGGCGGTTACCCGGTGATGCTCAGCCCTTCATTGCGCTTGCCGCCGATTTTTCCGGCCAATGCCGCGGCGTTTGCGGTGTTGAGATATGCGCATGCGTGGCTGGCAGCGTTGTTGTTTTTGACCTTTCTCGCGCATCTCGGTGCGGCGTTGTATCACGGCTTGATTCGCAGGGATGGGGTGTTGTCGAGCATGACGGGCATTCGGCATGAGGCGGAGTGAGTGAGGATGCCAAGTAGGCTGGGATGAAATCCCAGCTTGCGTGGACCTCCGATGCTGGGATTTTCATCCCCGCCTACACAAGGCCGTCATTCCCGCGAAAGCGCACTGCTGTCCGGGGAAAAATCGTTCCATTCGCCGTTACGCTTGATGGATCGTCGTCCCGGCGAAGCCGGGACCCAGCGACTTGCATTTCGCCCAAGACACTGGGCCCCTGCTTTCGCCGGCGCGGCACTTCCTTGACCGTATCGCCCGGCAACAACCGCAGGTGCTCCGCGCTGGCCGTACCCTGGCCAGAAATGGCGAGGCCATATAACAGGCGGGTGGCGATGCTGGGCACAGCCAGTTCAATTGCACGGTGCACCTGCTGCTGATTGTCGCGAACAGGGAGTCGACCCGTGCTGATGAAATCCAGCTTTCCGCGCGGACCATACACCGTAAGGTAAAGCGTTGCGCCCTTCTCGGCACCCTGGGTGCTCAGG
>NZ_DATEJY010000148.1:0-6640 GCF_035277725.1 Dyella sp.
TTCAAGGCGTTACGTTCTTATTCCCCCACGTAGCGGCCGAGGCGGATTTGCAATTCATCAAGCGAAGCCATGAATGACTTCAGCCATGTTGCCTGCATGCAGGTTGGGTGAGGCAACGCCGAACCCCGACATGCGCACGCCGTATCGGAAAACGTTGGGGTTCGCTTGGGCTCACCCCAACCTACTTTGCCGCCACCCACACTTGACGATCACCCTGTCGAAACGGCGCGCCCGCTAACTTGCGGCACACCTCCAGCCGAACCGGAAGTCGCACTCATGGCTAGCGGATCCACTCCCATCGAACGCATGTATTTCAACTGGAACGATGCGCTGTCACGCAACGATGCCGAAGCGTTGCTGGCGCTTTATGCACGCGACACGCATTTGGAGAGTCCGCTCGTTCCGCATCTGCTCGGCACGGATAACGGCGTACTGCACGGGCATGAAGAACTTCGCCCATTATTTGCCCAACTCGCCGAACGCAAACCGCCCGTGCGGCAGTATTACCGCACGCCTTATCTCACCGACGGCAAGCGTCTGATCTGGGAATACCCGCGCGATGCCGGCAACGGCGAACAGATGGACTTCACCGAGGTGATGGACATCAACGACGAAGGGCTGATCGAGCGGCATTGCGTTTACTGGGGATGGTTCGGCTTTCGCGTTTTGCAGCGAAACGAATATCACCGCTAAAAACGCGACGCGCGGTCACCTGTCTTAAGCGGCTTAGGTTGGGGTGAGCGGAACGCGAACCCCCAACAACTCGCGTGCTTGCAGGCCATGCTGGAGTTCGGCTTCGCCTCACGCCAACCTACGTTTAGTGCGAATCACGGGCGCGCAAGATCGCCCACGGCAGCGCACCAGTCAGGTCACCAAATCCAGTTCCGGCATGTAGCGATGATTTTTCACCAAGGCTGGATCGACCTCGATCGGATGAGAGAAATCGGCAACGAGCGAGCCATTCGGATTGAAATGCTCACGCTCGATGGCTTCCCAGGTAACCCACACCTGCGGCTCCGCGGAAGGCGCGGCCTGCGAACGGAAGCGGCATGGATAGACGGTCATGGTGGGCTTGATGCGATTCGGCATACGCGTTTCCCATTACCAGATGAAACTCCACAGTTGATACTGGGGAGGAAGGGAAACTTACCGCGTTTCATCGTTTATTTACCAGGCTTTCGCAGGTTTATTTTTAGTGAACTCGCCTGCAGTTGTTGTCGCCCGCCTCTGTGGCGGCAGAGGGTAGTTGGCCCGCTAGTCCCGAGCAATCCAGAAGCCACGTCGATCTCATATCGAAGCACGTCGATGTGGGCTTTGGTTTTCGGCGGTATCCGCCAAAAGACGTGAGGCTACCCGCATCCCAACCCTCCCCTGCACACAATGCTCCGAACTTAAGGTCTCCCAGTCGCCACAGAACCAAACCCGTCATTCCAGTGAAAGCTGGACGTAGCGCGAAGCGCGGAGAACGTCCGAATGGACGACCCCGAAGGGGTGAGCGAAGCGAATCATCCAGTGCCTTTCAGCCCAAAGTCGCTGGAATGACGAGCAGAGTTTCCAGCGGTTGAAAACCCTTGAGTTCGGAGCATTGCCCCTGCACACGCGGAAGAGCACGCAGCCCCGCAAGATTTCATCAGCCACGCGCAAGCCCTGCTTCCCAAATTGTGCACCCATGCACATTTTCCGTTTCAACGGCATGGCCCAAAGCGACAGTCATTGGGCCCTTGCAGCTCTTAAGCGCGAGGCTCGCATTCGGGTATTTTCTCGCCCGTCATCGGATACCGCATCGGGCTGCCTAGGAACCAGCAAGGCGCGGCATCCGATGATTTCCAATTCAAGCCGCGGTTCCCCCTCAAGTACCGCGGCAAAGTCGCAACACATCCTTCACCGGCACGGATGCAGGCTTGCCGAGTGTCCCAATCCTTGGCGATTTCGCTATAGTTTCTCCTGCAACAGGGGATCTTGAATGTCTATGAACACTGGCCAGCCGCAGCCTACCGAGGCCGGCAAGCTTCGCGCGGGTCCGCAGGGCACGCAGTTGCTGTCCGCCGCTGAAATGCAACGGCTGGCGCTGGAAGATGCGCCCGCGTCAGATGGCCGCGCTACCTCGCGCGAGCCGGTGCTGGAGGGTACGCAGGGCCCGCTCAAGGGGCAGCGATTCACCTTGCGCCAGGGTCGCCAGACCATCGGCCGCCGCGTCGACAACGACATCGTGATCAACGATCCCAGTGTGTCCGCCACGCACGCATGGATCGTCAATCAGCACGGCCATTACACGCTGATGAACACGCTTTCCACCAATGGCACGTTCGTCAACGACAAGCGCATCCACGAAAGCGTGCTGGTGCACGGGGACCGGCTACGCTTCGGCCACGCCGAATTCAGCTTTTTGACGCACGAGCAAAGCGCGCCCAAGCGACGCGTGATCGGCTACGCCGCCGCAGCGGTGCTGGGATTGCTGGTGCTGGCCGGTGTGGCGTGGTGGGTGTTTTAGTTTTAGCCCAGCCAGCATGAGCCAGGCCATTTCCGCCACGATTGGGCGCTATCGCATCGAGGGCATTCTCGGCGAAGGGGCGATGGCGGTGGTTTACGCCGGCTTCGATCCGGAAATCCAGCGCCAGGTAGCGATCAAATGCCTGCATGGCAACGTCGCCGAAGATCCGGATTACCGCCGGCGCTTTCAGGTGGAAGCACGTGCGGCCGGCCGTCTTACCCATCCGCATATCGTCACCATTTTCGACACCGGCGAAACGGAAGACGGTCGTCCGTACATCGCGATGGAGCGCCTGTCGGGCGAAACGCTTAATTCCTATGTCGCCAAGCACGGCATGCCATCCGCCTCGGCACTGCTGGAACTGGCCACGCAATTGGCGAACGCCCTGCACTACGCGCACGCACAAGGCGTGATCCATCACGACATCAAGCCCGACAACATCATGTTGCTGGATGGCTGGCACGCGAAGATCGCCGATTTCGGCATTGCCGAGCGCCGCGCCACGCGCAGGCCTTCCGCCGCCGCGCTGGGCAAGATCGGCGGCACGCCGGCTTATATGTCGCCGGAACGCTTGCGCGGTGAACGCGCGGATGCGCGCAGCGATCTGTTTTCCCTCGGCGTGGTGCTGTTCTGGCTGGCTACCGGCCGGTTGCCGTGGACGTATGGCGGTGACGTGCAACGCTATGTACGTCAACGGCAACGCTTGCCCGAGCCGCCGATCAAGCCGCACGATCCGGCCATTCCGCCGATTTTGATCGACATCATCCGCACACTGATGGCGCCTGCGCCGGAAGCGCGTTATCAATCCGGCGCGGAAGTGGTGGACGATCTGCGGCTGGCGCGCCGCAGTTACGAACGATCGCGCGAGGAACTGCCCCACCCTCGCCTGCAATCGTTGGGCCTGCAATGGGCTGTTGCGCTGGGCGCCACGGTGGTGGCGGTACTGTTGCTCGGCATGCTGGCCATCTATGGGGTGCAGCATGTGGCCGTCACCGGCTTGGCGGAAGATTTCGGCGGCTCGCTGGGCCAGATGATCGCCCGCAGCGCCGCCGAAGATATCGTGATGGACGATCACGCCGCCACGCGCGCGCTGGTGCAGGACATGGCGCGCAACGAGCAACTCGATTACCTGGCGATTGCCGATCGCGACGGCACGATCCTGGCCAGCACGCAACCCGGTGAAAACGATCAACCCTTGCCGCCCGTAACCGTCGCTACACGGCAATGGTCCAACGGCACGCAGAGCTATCACGCCCGTCTGGTTGGCACGCATGGTTTGCAGAATGCACTCGTGTTCGACGTGCCGATCCACTACCAGACCAAGACCGTAGGGCGCTTGCGGCTTGGCGTCAGCCAGGCGCCGTTGCACACCGCGCAAAACACCGCGCTGGGCGTGATCGGCCTGGTGTTGCTGACGACCTTGGCGGCCGTGTTGCTTACGGCTTATTGGCTATTCCGCCGTTTGCGCGGCGCGCTCGATCTGATGGTCGCATCGTTGTTGCGCGTGGCGCGCGGGGATTACCAGCATCGCATCCGCATCGTTCGCCGCGATGAATTGGGCCGCTTGTTCGCCGCGTTCAATCTGATGGGCGAAACCTTGGGCACACCGCCGGAAAAAGTCGCCGTGGTCTCCGATGTGCCCAAGCCAGACTTGGCGTTGCAGCCGACACAGATTCTTCCCGTCACCGGAAAGCAGCTTTCGTAGGCTGGGACGAAATCCCAGCTTCGTGGCGCCTTTCTAGGCTGGGATTTCATCCCAGCCTACGAAGCTAATACTGCTGCAGGCGTTGCTTGAGTTCCATCGCACGCGTGCGATAAACCACCGCCGGCTCATAGCCCGGATCAACCACCAGAATGCGGTTCCACAAGGCGATCGCCTGATCCAGATGCTGGTCCAGATACAACACCATCGCCTGCTGATGCGTGTTCGCCACCCAGATCCTGCTCAACGCCGCGAAATTGGGATCGGAAGATTTCAGTTGCGGATTGAGCGCCAGCGCCTTGTCGAACGTGGCGACGGCCTGATCCTTATGGCCTTGCCGATACAAGGCGAGACTCTGGCTTTCCAGTTGCTGCGCACTTTGCGCAGGAGGTGCCGAAGACGGCGGCGGCGTGGCGACGATCGTGGGCGTAGCCACGGGCGCAGAAGTGGGCTCGGGTTGCACAGGAGTCGCGACAGCAGCAGCCGAACCATTCATCGGCAACTTCAAGGTGGAACCCACCAGGATCAAGGCCGGATTGGTCGAGCCGTTGTAGCGTGCCAACGCCACGAACAGATTGGCATCGCCCAGGTATTTGGCCGCCAGCGTGCTGTACGACTCGCCGGGTTGCACGATGTGCGGCGTGGATGAGCCGCCCAGCAGCTTCTTTGGGTCGTCGGTCAACTGCCGCAGGTAGGACTGGGCGGCGCGATCGCCAGGATGATCCTGCAGATAGCGCCGCAACGCCTTCTCGCCTTCCGCGTAGTGGCCGTTCTGCAGATCACGATTGACGATGGCCGACAGAGAAAGCCTGGGCGAGGCCTCATCTTCGCTGGGCGTGCTTGCCACGGGAGCGGCTGCAGCCGGCTGCGCATGCGGCGTGATCACCGCCTTCGGCTTGAGGATCTTCGCGCAGCCACCCACCAGCATGGCCAGCAGCAAGGCCGCCACCGGCATCCACGCGCGCATCGATGTCCAGCGAGCTTCCATATGCACCATCTAACTTATGCCACCCCTGATCATGCGCCGATTATTCGCTCTGTCGCACAAGCTACTGGGCGAACAAGTTAAGCCACTCTCTCAGCACATGCAAACCCCGTGGCCATCGGATGAGCGGTTGTGAAGATGGCGAGAAGGCGCTATCGGCAACGACGGGGAGAACTTGATGGGCGTATCGTGCTGCGTCGGTTATGCACGTCGCCGCGTCGCTTGGAAGCAGGCGCGAGCAAGCTCTTTAGCAGCACGCCATGCCCACGGCGGATAGGCGAGCAAGGCGCCCGGTGTGCCATGCAGCAGCGTGCGCCAAGCCGCTCCCGGCTGGCCTGCCTTGATATGGAGCCGCGCCAATATCAACAGGTTTTCGGCCCGGCGGCGGCGTGCAATCGCGCGGAGTCGTTTGCTAGGGAGTGTTGCCGCATACTTTTCGTACAGCTGGACCCATCCTGCGTATGCCTCGATGCGATTGGCGCTGTAGTTCTCGCCATTACCGGCACGAACAACGGCCAACGGAGTGTTGACGACGTTCGCCGGGCTTCGCATCGCCAGGCGGATGTAGAGGTCGTAATCCTCGGCAAAGCGCTGGTGTTCGTCGAAACCGCCGGTTTCAAGCACCATGCTTCGTTCGGCGATCACCGCATCGATGGCGATATGCGCTTGGATCCACAGAATGCGTTCGGTGATGTCGCCCGCATACGGAACCCAGGGAGCAAGTCCATCGCGGGCGACCGGGTATCCATCCGCATCGAT
Source organism: Dyella sp. (assembly GCF_035277725.1). GTDB lineage: Bacteria > Pseudomonadota > Gammaproteobacteria > Xanthomonadales > Rhodanobacteraceae > Dyella_B. The sequence goes on from NZ_DATEJY010000148.1 coordinate 5,938, forward strand.
CAGGTCCACCGCCGTATAGCTCCAGCGGCAATCCGGCGATGCACGCAAGGCATCCAGCTGTACCGCAAGCTTGGCCGGCCGCCATTGATCGTCCGAATCCAGAAACGCCAGATAGTATCCACGAGCACGCCGGATAGCCTGGTTGCGGGCGATCGACGGAATGCCGGTATGCGATAGCCATAGAACCGTTACGCGCGGATCGGCGATCCCACGCAAATAGGCGCACGTCTCCTCCGAGGAGCCGTCGTCGGCAATGATCATTTCCCAATCGTCGTACGTCTGCACGAAGACCGACGCGACAGCCTCGCGCAAGTAAGCCAGCCGGTTGTACGTCGGCAGGATGATCGAAACGGTTGGATGCTCCATATGAGGGAGATAACCGCAGTCCTCGCCGATTTATTCCCGTTGCGTTTGTGACAAGGCACGGGACGGCCCCGAGAAGGCCGCCTTGTAAGTAGACTGGGATGAAATCCCAGCAGCATGTTCCGGCATACATCAGGATGCTGGGATTTCATCCCTGCCTACGCAACCGCAACGGCAAGCGTGACGCAGCTATCACCAACAACATGCACGTGTTCGATGCAGACATGTGCCACGCATCGCGCCGCTCACACACTGTCCTCAACTGACAGCAACTTTGTCACTTTCTGCAATGGGCAGTGCACGGCCAAATCAGGATCATTTCATCAGCAGCAGTCGCAAA
>NZ_DATEJY010000149.1:0-2423 GCF_035277725.1 Dyella sp.
GAAGAACCGCGAGCGATTGATCAAGCACGATGCGGTCATCGAATTCTTCAACGAAGTGGTGGCCATTGCCGAGAAGAAGTGCCTGCTCTCGGGTGAGCATTTCAGCGTGGACGGCACGCTGATCCAGGCGTGGGCCGGACACAAGAGCTTTGTACGCAAGAACGGTGACGATCAGGACAACGACGGCGGCGGCGCGGGCGGCTTCAAGGGCGAGAAACGCAGCAACGAGACACATCAGTCGAGGACCGACCCCGATGCGCAGCTCTATCGCAAAGGCAAAACGGCCAGCGAATTGCGGTACATGGGTCATACGCTGACCGATAACCGGCACGGCCTGGTGGTCAATGCACGCGTGACACGCGCCGACGGACATGCCGAGCGTGAAGCGGCCAAGATCATGATCCACGACGCACGGCAAGCGGCAGAGAATCCGAACGTAGAAATTACGTTGGGTGCAGACAAGGGTTACGATGCGCAGGAATTCATCGAGGCGTGCCAGCAGATGAAGGTCACGCCGCACGTTGCGCAAAACACCTCGGGGCGGCGTTCGGCAGTGCCCGATACGATTGCCTCGAGCGTGGGCTACGTCATTTCGCAGCAAAAGCGCAAGTTGATCGAACAAGGTTTCGGCTGGGCCAAGACCGTGGGGCGCATGCGGCAGGTGATGGTGCGCGGCTTGAAGAAGGTGGATCAGATGTTCGTGTTGAACATGGCGGCGTACAACCTGGTGCGCATGCGATCCCTGGCACTAATCCGCCCGTAGTGGCGGGAAAAGGCGGCAATGAGGCCAGAGGTCGGCCTCACACCGCTTTAAAAAAGGCAGATTCGCATTGAAATTGCACAATGCGAAAGATTTAGCGACGGCGGGAGCGTAAATCGAGGACGGCCGCTTCCGTCGGGGGTGTATTTCCGCAACCTGCTAGTCTTACTGTGTCATAAAATCCATTTGCAGCGAAGCGATACCTGGTAGTATTGAATAATACAGACTTCGGGCGATCGCGATGAGAGAAGATGTCGATGAATTTGACGCGTATCTGAACCATCTGGCGCAGGCGTTAGGGCACGCCGATCGCCATGCCGGCCTCAAGGGTTACTGTTCGGGCTTGGTAATGCCGTTGTCACGCAAGAGCGTCGAGCCGATGGCCGCGCATATTGACCCACTTCACGCGAGCGCGAAACACCAGTCACTCCATCATTTTGTGGCCAAGGCGGAATGGTCTGACCGGGCGGTCCTGCAGCGGGTACGCGAATGGGTGATGCCGGCGTTGGGCCTGCACGCTGCCGAAGAGGCTGGCTATTACTGGATTATTGACGACACGGGCTTCCCGAAGAAAGGCAAGCATTCGGTCGGCGTAGCGCGGCAATACTGTGGGCAATTGGGCAAACAGGATAACTGCCAAATCGCCGTGAGCCTGTCGATCGCGACGCAACGCGGCAGCCTGCCAATTGCGTGGCAGCTGTATGTCCCCAAGGAATGGATTGACGACCGTGAACGAGCGCGCCGTGCGGGCATTCCCGACGATCTCGCCTTCGAGACCAAGCCACAGATTGCGCTGGCCCAACTCCGAGAGGCTGTAGCATCCGGCATTGCGCCGGGCATTGTGCTCGCCGATGCCGGGTACGGCGACGAAACCGCTTTCCGGGAAAGCGTAACTGAACTGGGTTTGTTGTATGCGGTAGGGATCCGGCCGGCCACCTCTGTGTGGGCACCCGGTACGGCGCCGCTTCCGCCCAAGCCCTGGAGCGGGCACTGCAAACCCCCGACATTGCTACGCCGCGCGCCCGGCCATGAACCGCTCGCAGTGAAGGAACTGGCCATGCAATTACCCGCAAACGCCTGGCAGACCGTAACCTGGCGGGAAGGTAGCAACGCAGCACTTTCCTCACGCTTTGCCGCCGTACGGGTTCGTCCCGCACATCGCGACAATTGGCGAAGTACCGTTCGCGACGAAGAATGGCTGCTAATTGAATGGCCTGATGGCGATACGGAGCCGCTCAAATATTTTTTCACTACCGCCCCCGAAGAGGCGACCCTGGAGCAGCTTGTCTTCGTGACCAAAATGCGCTGGCGCATCGAGCGCGACTATCAGGACCTGAAGCAGGAGTTCGGCCTCGGTCATTATGAAGGGCGAGGCTGGCGTGGCTTTCACCATCACGCCACACTGAGTATCGCTGCGTATGGGTTTCTGATGGCTCAGCGACTCAGAATGCAATCAGATGAACGTGGTAAAAAAAACTTCCTTGAACGCGCGCTGCCTGCCCTTCCCTCGGATTACATCCCCCGTGGCAGTCCAGCGCGCCCAACGCCACGTTCCTGATTCGATTACTACGTTGCGCATCCTGCTTGGACAAAGGCTCATGCAACGATGGCTCGCTTCCTGGAACGGCAATCGAGCGTGTAGTTATGTGACACAGTAGTACTA
>NZ_DATEJY010000150.1:0-3659 GCF_035277725.1 Dyella sp.
TGTTGGCGGCATGGTCGCATTGTATGAGCCCGATGCGGTGTTGGTTACCGGCAATACAAGTGTTGCGAAAGGCGCTGCACAAATTCGCGCGTTCTATGCCAGCTTTTTGGCAACCGGTGTTAAATTCAACGTCGGGGATCAACGGCCAGCTGTATTCAGCGGAGAGCTTGCTCTTACCTCCACGCAGTTGCCTAATGGCACAATCACGGCTGAGATCGCGCGTAGGCAAAGCAATGGTTCGTGGCGTTGGGTTATCGATCAACCAGCTATTGCCATGTAGTTCACTGCGTGTGCAACCTAACTACTCGCTCAACCGGACGCTTGCCCGTTGCGCGAGTTCGCGCCGGTTAACTCAAGCGTTAGGCGACACGAGCATGAATGAATACGTGTGGCTGAAGTTTTTTCATATCCTGATTGCCATCATCGCGCTAGGGACAAGCGCGGGGCTGGGCATTGTCATGGAATTCTATGGAGACCATCCCGTTCATGGGCTCTTCGTACTCCGCGCCGTAAAACGCCTCGTGGCTTTCGTGGTGATTCCAGGATATTTGCTCATGGTTGTAACTGGCCTGTGGCTCACACATGACGCTTGGTCGTTTACCTTCAGATGGATCCAAACTGCACTGGTTCTGTGGGTTCTTGGTGCGGTCGCTTTCGCGGGTTCGCTCGTGCTTCTAAACAAGCAAATAGAGCTGTTCGAGGCAAGTGGACCTACTTCAACGTCGTACAAACGCGTTTCGTTGCTTGGGCGTTTCTTTGGCGGTGCGTCGGGGCTCATCATACTCATCATTGTTTACCTCATGGTCGCAAAACCGAGCCTTTCATGGTGATTGTGCCGCCCAACAAATCATTCCAGCGGACGCGCTATCCGCGCGCCGCTTAACTCGGGCGTTAGCCCCATGAGGAGTTATCCGTGCTCAACTCCATCAGTCATATAGCCCTGGTCGTTGCCGACCCCGCGCGTACTGCCCTTCTATTCAAGGATTTGTTCGCAACTCAGAGTGTGCGTCGCGTCGACGCGGATGGACACGACGAGACTTTCATCAACCTTGGCAATACCTGGTTCCTCCTCGCCAAAGCCACGGTTGAGCGGCAACGCACCGGCGACCACATCGCCTTCCATGTGACAAAAGCGGATCTCCTGGCGACTGTAGAGAAACTCAAAACGATGAACCTGGAGTACATACTTGCCAGGTCGGACAGCTCACTGTATTTCTTTGACTACGATAACCACGTATTCGAACTCGATACGACAGATATCAGCAGTGAACTTGGCCGTGAGGGCTAGCGGTTATTCCAGCGGGCGGCCGTCGGCTGAGCTCAGGCGTTAGCGCGCAACAAATCGTGTAGGAGATGCCCGCCATGTCCGACACGGACAAGGTCTTTACAGGCTCCATACCGAAGCTCTACGAGACGCATCTTGTGCCGCTCATCTTTGAGCCTTACGCAATCGACCTGGCGGCACGACTGCATTCGAGGAATCTGTCTCGCATCCTGGAAATCGCTGCCGGCACCGGCGTAGTGACTCGCGCTCTGGCAGCAGCGCTACCCGAAAGTGTTTCCATCGTCGCCACGGATTTGAATCAAGCCATGCTCGACCAGGCAGCGGCAACGGGAACAGTGCGGCCCGTCGAGTGGCGGCAAGCAGATGCGCTCGCCTTGCCCTTCGGGAGTGGCGCCTTTGACGCCGTTGTGTGTCAGTTCGGGGCGATGTTTTTCCCCGACAAGTCCAAGGCCTTTTCCGAAGCACGCCGCATCCTCAAGCCAGGGGGACTTTTCATTTTCAATGTGTGGGATCGAATCACCGAAAACGAATTTGCCGATACGGTCACGACAGCGCTTGAGTCCCTCTTTCCCGAAGACCCGCCGCGCTTCCTGGCCCGCACGCCACACGGCTATCATGACCTCCCGACCATCGTCCGCAATCTCGTCAGCAGCGGTTTCCGGAAACCCGCAAAGATAGATACGGTTGCGGCGCGCAGCCGCGCGCAATCCCCCCAAGTGCCTGCAGTGGCGTATTGCCAAGGCACTCCGCTACGCAACGAGATCGAAGCACGCAATGCGTCGCGGCTTGGCGAAGCGACAGAGGTTGCGGCCCGGGCGATCGCGCGACGATTTGGACCAGGTCCCGTAGATGGCAAGATCCAGGCGCACGTCATCTCGATTGAAGCCTGACGGTGGCGATATTGCGCTCAAACAAGTGGTTCCGCGCGACGGCCCTTGCGCGGGCGCAGGCCTGGCCGGGCAAACGCAACTTTTCCATGTGTACCCCCTTCACAGGTCTTGATGTGATAAAACATACCAAGGCCATGATTTTTGCTCACACTGGGTTTTATTACCGCCCAAATTAAGGTGTTTACAGCCCGCATTTAGGCAGTCGAATTTAAGTTAGACGGCTTTGTAATTCTCGTGGGAGCCACAAATGTCATTGAGTGATCGAGCGTTGTCGCGCCTGCAGGCATGGTCAACCATATGTGCGGCCGTGGTTGTCCCACTCGTTATTGCTTTTTTTGGTTGGCAGATTAAGTCACGCCTGTCTAGCAACTCGTTGAAAAAAGACTACGTCAGTATGGCTATAACAATACTTGCAGCACCAGATAACAAAGAAAATAAAGCTCTGCGGGTGTGGGCAATACAAATTCTCGAGCAGAACTCTCCAATCCCATTCACGCCCGCAGTTCGCAATAGTTTTCTCCAGGGTAAATTTGTTATTTTGTCTCCAATTCCACAGAATTTGCTGTCGTCTCCGCTAATGCAGGCACCCAAGCCATGGAAGCCGCTGGCCCGCAAAGGTGTAGTCACCAACAGAGACCTCCTAATGAACTATTTGGATAATATGGGAATTTTTCAGGAAAATTCGATTACGCTTAAATATCTCCAGCAAGCGATAAGGGACATGGCAACACCGGGGAAGCCAAGTGAAACAGGTAGTCAGCCTAGTTCGAGGCCGGCGCACCAATCGACCAGTTCTGCGCCCAGCACACCGGCCACCTCCGAGCCAAGCGCCGGCACGGCGGTTCACTAATGGTGGCGCCATCTAACATCTCAATCCAGCGGCCGTTCATCTGCTACGCTGTATCGCGCCGCTAAATTCAGGCGCTAAGTATCTTCCAGAAAAGAACAATCTTAGAAATCAAAGTGCGCGGGGTTCGGCGCCGGCAAAATATCCACGGAATGCGGCAATCACACGCCCCACATCCGCGGCACTCACATCCAGGTGCGTCACCAGCCGCAGGTTGGCGTTCGGCAGGATGAGGATGCCGGCGCTCTTGAGATGCTCGGCCAGCGGTTTGACGTGCTCGGTCGCAATGCTTGCAAATACCATATTGGTCTGCGCAGCCGTCGGATTAATTTTGATCTGCTTTATCCGTGCCAGCCCTTCCGCCAGTTTTTTGGCATTGGCATGGTCTTCGGCGAGCCGCTGCACATGATGTTCCAGCGCATATAAACCGGCGGCAGCGAGTATGCCCGCCTGACGCATGCCGCCGCCGAGCATCTTGCGCGCCCGGTGCGCCTTGCGGATCAGCTCACGTTTGCCCACTAACGCCGTGCCCACCGGACAACCGAGCCCTTTTGACAGGCAGATTGAAACACTATCGAAGTGCCGCGTGATCTCGCGTACCGGCACGCCGAGTTTCACCGCGGCGTTGAACACCCGT
>NZ_DATEJY010000151.1:0-2552 GCF_035277725.1 Dyella sp.
ATGGCGCGGTGTGTTGGCGGGTACATTGCCTTGCGTGCCGTCGAGTGCCTTGACGATTCGGCCGTCCATATAGCTGTAGCCGGAGAAGAGCTGCCAATGGTCGGTGATGTGTCCGACGGCGCTCAATTCCGCGCCACGCACCCGGATGTTGCCGTCCAGTGTGTATTCGCCGGATGCGGTTTGCGTGCGTGCGTTGGTTTGTTCCAGTTTGTAGAGCGCGGCGTTGAGGCCGAGCATGTCGTCCAGCAGGTTCCACTTGCCGCCGATTTCGTAGGAACGGTTTTTGGTGGGCGCAAGGTTCTGCGTGCCGCTGGTGAGCGTGAGTTGTTCGAGCACCGGATTGAATGAGGTGCCGTATGACGCGTAGTAGGACTGTTTTTCGCTCGGCTGATAGATCACACCGCCGCGCACGCTGGTGAAATACGCGATCTGCTGCGCGTAAGCGGGTGCGGAAATCGTGTTGCTGATGTGTGCGTCGAAGCGATCACGACGCACGCCGGCGACGAGCATCCAATGGTCGTTGAACTTGATGGTGTCGTTCGCATACACGGCGGCCGTCTTGCCGACGGATTGCGCGTAGTTGCCGACGGTGGTGGTCACATTGGAAGGTGTTGCTTCCTGCACGGGATCAAGCAGGGAAAGCAGCGGCAGGCCGTTCCGCGTGTATGCCTGGTTGTTGTAGGTTTCGCGCGCCAGTTCCACGCCGGTGATGAGGGTATGTTCCCAGCTGCCGGTGGCGAACTTGGTCGTCAGGTCAGTCTGGCTGTCCAGCAGCTTGTCGTGGATGACGCGATCGTGGCTGGCAAGCTGTGCATATAACTGTGGCAGCGGCAAGTTGGTGGGGTTGCCGAGTGTCCGGTTGAGCGTGACGCCGCCGGCGGTGACGATGCTGTTGGCAGCCGTTTCGCGCGCATCGGTGCGGTAATCGCTGTATTGCAGCTGCGTGCGCAGGTTCACGCTGTCGGAGAACGCATGTTCGAGTCGCGCGTTGAAGGCGTTGACGCTCTGAATGGTGCGGTCGTCGGTAAGCCCGTACCAGTTCTTGGGATTCACATGCGCGGGGCGGCCGTTGATCGGCGGCAGGCCGTAGTCGGGCATGTCGTGGTTGCGCTGAATCAAGGCCGATAGCGTGATCTGCGTGGGCGTGCCGATGCCGAAGCGCAACGACGGCGCAATGCCGCCATCGCGATTGTTGAGCACGTTACGCGTGGCGTGCATGTCCTGGCCGTAGATGTTCAAGCGCGCGGCGGCGGTATCGGAAAGCGGCTGATTGATGTCGCCAGTCAGGCGATAGCGGTCGCTGCTGCCGACGGTGGCGCTGATCTCGCCGAAGGCTTTCAGCTCAGGCTCCTTGGTCACCTGGTTGATCACGCCGCCGGTGGAGCCGCGGCCGAACAGCATGGAGGAGGGGCCTTTCAACACTTCGACCGCATCGAGATCGAATACGTCGCGGTAGTACTGGCCAGGGTCGCGGAAGCCGTCCAGATAGATATCCGTGCGTGCGGTAAACCCGCGCAGGTTGATGTTGTTGCCGATCTGTCCACCTTCCGCCGCGCCAATGGTGATGCCGGGCACGTTGCGCAGTGCATCCTGCAGCGAGGTGGCGCCTTGCGCGTCGAGCAGGTCGCGATTCACCACCACCACGGTCTGCGGGATATCGCGCAGTGACGTAGGCACCTTGGCGCCCACGCTGGAGGTATCGGTGGTGTAGTCGTTGCCGACCACGCTGCCGGTGACGTGTACCGTGCTCATGGTTTTTTGAGGTGGTGCGTCGGTGGCGTCGCTGGAAAGGGTGGTGGTTTGCGCGGTGGCGGCAGCGGGCAGGGCCAAGGCAAGCAGCAGGGCGGTTTGCAGGGGTGACGTGCGGAGGTTAGCGGGCATGGGCAACGATGTCGGCAAGAGGGTAGAAACAGAACGGGCTTGGCTGGCTGCTTGAGCGCGGTACGGTTACGCGTCTCAATCCCGCTTGCTGCCACGGCTGGCGTTTTGTAAATGCGAATCGTTACTATTCTTGCATGCAGTTAGATGGATGTGAAGCGGGTTGCTGGCTCGTTGGCGCTCGTAGGCTGGGATGCAATCCCAGCATGTATAGGTTAGGTAATGGCGCTGCTGGGATTGCATCCCAGCCTACGTGGCTGTGGGTAGGCGAGGGGCCGCACGCTAAAGGACATGCAACCCCACCTCAGCCCTCCCCTGCCTCGCAGGGGAGGAGCAGATCACGCCAGCCTCATCGGCGAGACAATTCCCGACCAAGAAAAAAGCCCCGCATTCGCATGCGGGGCTTTGCTTTCCGATCCGTAGATCGCGCGACTTACCAGATCTTCACTTGCTTGTCGCCGTCGCGAACCATCGCGTCGCCGGTCTTGCACTGGAACGCTTCGGAGAACGCCGCCATGTTCGACGGCGCACCAATGGCGCGCAGCGAAGCGGGGGCATGCGGGTCGATGTTGAGGTACAGCTCGGCCTGCTTCTCGCGCGTGTTGTTGCGCCACACGCGTGCCCAGCTCAGGAAGAAGCGCTGGTCCTGGGTGTAGCCGTCGATCTTGTCCTGC
>NZ_DATEJY010000152.1:0-12678 GCF_035277725.1 Dyella sp.
GATACTGTCCGAACGAAAGCAAGAAAAAGAACAGCAACCGGTGTTGAATCTACGCCACGGATTTGGACCAAGGCTGGGAGCGGCATCCGGTTGCTGTGACCGTGGTTGACTCGGGTAAGAGAACAATACAAGGCTGGGATGCAATCCCAGCATCCGTGGCCCAAGAAGCTGGGATTTCATCCCAGCCTGCAAGGCCCGGCCGTGGTGCTGGGCGCGATGTCGATTCCACCCTTCCTCATTCGACGAGTAGAAGAGCAAACTCTTACGCCTGTATCGCAAGGACATCCTGATGAGTCACGCCGGACATTCTCCTCACACCGCCATGCATCCTGATCGCCGCTGGCTTGCCCTTATCGTGTTGTGCCTGGGTGTGCTGATGATCGTGCTGGATACCACGATCGTTAACGTCGCCTTGCCCTCCATCAAAGTGGATCTGAAATTCGGCGATACCGAGCTGGCCTGGGTGGTGAATGCTTATCTGTTGACCTATGGCGGCTTTCTTTTGCTGGGTGGCCGCCTGGGTGATCTGTATGGACATCGCCGCTTGTTCCTGATCGGCATCGCGGCCTTCACCTTGGCTTCACTCGCTTGCGGACTCTCCACCACGCAGATCGCACTGGTGAGTGCGCGCGCGGTGCAGGGGCTTGGGGGTGCTGTAGTTACCGCAGTGGCGCTGTCCTTGATCATGGATCTGTTTACCGATCCACAGGATCGCGCCAAGGCCATGGGTGTTTACGGTTTCGTGTGCGCGGGCGGAGGCAGTCTTGGCGCAATGCTGGGTGGGGTGCTTACCAGCAGCCTGAGTTGGCACTGGGTGTTCCTGGTGAATCTGCCGATCGGCATCGGCGTGATGGTGGCTTCGCTGCGGCTGTTGCCGGCGGCTGGCGGAACGGCCGTTTCAAGGCATCTGGATGTGTGGGGCGCTGTCACAGTGACAGCGGCGCTGATGCTGGCCGTGTATGCCATCGTCAACGGCAATCAGGTCGGCTGGCTTTCGGCGCGCACGGTGGGGCAGTTGGTGCTGGCTTCGGTGTTGCTGGTGCTTTTCTTGTGGCTGGAGGCGCGCGTGCATACGCCATTGATGCCGCTGCGCTTGTTCCGTCTGCGCAATTTGACGATCGCCAATATCGTCGGCGTGCTATGGGCGGCGGCGATGTTCGCCTGGTTCTTCCTGTCTGCGCTGTATATGCAGTTGGTATTGGGCTATGGACCGATGGAGGTGGGCCTTGCCTTTCTGCCTGCCAATTTGATCATGGCGGTTTTTTCGCTGGGGCTTTCGGCCAAATTGGTCATGCGCTTCGGCATTCGCCGACCGCTGGTGGCTGGCCTTGCATTAGCCGCATGCGGCCTGCTGCTCTTTTCGCGTGCTTCGGAGCATGGTCATTTCCTCACTGACATCTTGCCCGGCATGGTGTTGCTCGGTGTTGGGGCAGGGGTAGCTTTCAATCCGGTGTTGTTGGCGGCGATGAACGATGTGGGGCCGTCGGAATCCGGATTGGCATCGGGCGTGGTGAATACCGCTTTCATGATGGGCGGCTCGCTGGGGTTGGCGGTGCTGGCGAGCCTGGCGGCGGCACGCACGCAAGCCGTGGAAGCAGCGGATGGCACGAACATGCTGGCGCTAACATCCGGTTATCAATTGGCCTTTTTGGTGGGCGCTTGTTTCGCTGTGCTGGGCGCGTTGGCGGGGGCGGTGTTTTTGCGTACGGCATCGGCGGTGGGAAGTGAGCAGGCTGCTGCCATGCATTAAGCATGTGTTGCTGTTGTTACGCAGAAGCAACGTGTTCGTTGTTCAGGGATTCGCTCCGCACGGAATACGAAAGCGCCAGAAAGAGGACGCTTTCGTACCAATCCTATCTTGCTGCTGTCTTTGCATGCGTATCCTCACGTTCATAACGGCATAGGCGCGCAGATCGTTGTTGCGCGCCATGCGATGATTCGTGCCCATCAGGGGTTCCCCAGGACGGCGAAGATGACCTCGGAACGCAACGCCAAAGACATGCTGGCAAAGCTCGCGACCGTGTCGTGCCGGATGCGGCGCGGGTCGACGATCTATCTGCGTGTGCGTGGCGTTGCTGCGCTGATGCTGATGGGCGTGAGTGTGATCGCATGCGGTCATCGCGCGTTGGACAAGTCGGCATTGCCGGAAACAACGAAGGTTTCTGACCTGCGTGCGGACGGAAGTCCATACGGTGCAGCAAGCGAAACGCGGAATGCAGGGCAAGCCATCAGCACGCCATTGGCGGCGACGCTGAAAGATCACGTTGTATCGGGCGCGCGGGCCGTGCACGCAGTATCCGCCGGTGGCGCTTCTACGCGTCTTGCACCAGGTTTCGAAGGAGTCATTGGCGAAGCTTCGTTTTCGCTTGGGTTTTTACCACCTGCTGATACCCATCGCGCAGCAACGAATCAGGACATGATGCCTGCCCCGATGCCTCCGCAGGCCACGCCCTCCGATGAAAGTCTGGTGTCCAGATTTCATTGGGGTTTTTTTCTGGGAAGCGTTGCATTGCTGGTCATCGCCGGTTTGGCTTTGGCCTTGATGTTTGACAGCCGCCGTCATCGTCGACTTCGGATGGCTATGCGCCACGCACCCGCCACCGAGATGGATGAGCTGCTCGGAGGCGGCGTTGCCTCTGCGCCAGCGAAGAAAGGTGTTGAAACCCCAATTTCACCCGTAACAGACGATGCATCACCGATGAGGCCCGAACCGATAGTTACCCTCGTGACTGAGGCTGGCGCGTTGCCCGAGTCTGCGCATCGCGATCTCGGGCGCATGCCGTTTTCGCGGTTGGATTGGTGCTATTCGCCGGGGAAATTCGATGCGCCCGAGCAGTGGGCCGTGGACTCGCCGATCGACTTTCTCCCTGTATCGCGGCTTGAGCAGATATTGCGGAAGGTTGAGGTGTCGTCTGATGAATCTGGCGAATACATGAAATCCGCAGAGACTTTGGAATCCGTTCAACCCGCCAATGCCACCGAGCATGCAGAAGAAGAACCGCCCATCGCGCAAAGTGTCGTTGAATCGATACTGGAATCCGTCAGCGAAAGCGAGCCGCTAGCCGAGCTGTTCGACCGGCTGGAGCACTGCGCGTTGCGCGAATCCTGCGATGTTCCCGCCTTGCTGATCGAGCGCGACAGCGATCTGCCGCAGATCCTGCGCACGACCACTGAAGCCCTGCCGCCGCAAGTGTTGCAAACCTGGGAAAGCACGCTGCGCCAAGCCCTCACCCATGCGCATTCGCTGACCTTGCCGTCGCTGCTGGTCAGTACGCTGCTGCTGCGTGCCGATGATGCCAATCTTCATGATGCCGAAGCGCTGTATACGGAAGCGGAAGAGTGGATCGATTTGAGCATGGCCTCGGATTACGAGCGCCGCGCTGCATGGGAAGCGCGGCGGCTGAATGTCGATCTACGTCGTGCCGAGCGAAAGAAAGGTGCGGCACGCCTGCTCTGGTTGCGTGCCATGCAGGCGCAGTATGCACCGCAGCTTGCACAAGGCGAGCCGCCGGTGCTGCTGGCCTGGATCGATGTGTTGATGTTCTGGGCCCAATGTCAGTTGGGTGATGCCGCGCTGTCGCGTTACACCGAAGCTGAGGCCGTCTGCCTGCGTCTCGGTGAGTTGCCTGCCTGTGCTGACGCCGCGCAGCAACGGCGTGCTGAAGTGCTGCGCCAGCGCGCGACGGTCGAGCAGGGCGGCGCACGCATGCATAGCTTGGATACGGCGCAAGCGCTAGCCGACGCGCGCTACGAGAACATCCCACGTGCAGACCATGCGTTGGCGGTTGCGGAGATCGCGTTGGCTCGCGGCAACGTGCTGCCACCCGCGCAAGCGCAGGAGGCTTATTCACATGCTTTGATGCATGCGTTCGTGGCCGAAAGCGATCCGCGTTGGCGTGAACAAGCGCTGCAATGCCGCCTGGCGGTGCAATGGGCGTATGAAAACCTGCCGGGCATGGATGTCCGGAGTGATGTTGCCCTCAAGCTGGCCGAACGCCTGGAAGCCTTGCGCGTGAAAGACCCGGACACCTTGGATCGCATGGCGAAGACCTATTTGCGCAGTGCGGATTTCGCACGCGCCTGCCAGTTGTGCGAACACGCGTGGCGCCGCGGTCACGCCACGCCGGCGCTGCTTTCCACGTGGCAGGAAGCATGCAGGCAATGGGCCCAGGTTTCTCCCCAGCCGGAGCAACGCGTTGCCCGGCAGCAAACGATGCGGCAACTCAGCATTGCAAGCGCCATGCGCTAGTCGATTCCCCTTAGTTATCCCCTTTATCGAGAGACTTCACCATGAACACTCACAAGAAACCTTCTGATTCGCGGCTGTGGACAACGCGCTACGGCATGATGGCTGCCATCGCTCCGAATGGACCAGTGAGCCGCTCGCTGCAACGCTACGGCGAGTGGGCCGAGCAGGAACTCAATTTGTTGAGCGGTTTGATCGAGGACGGACAAAGCGTGCTCGAGTTCGGCGGCGAATACGGCGCGCACACCTTGTGGTTTGCGCAGGCCGTTGGTGAGGAAGGTGCCGTGCACGTGGCCGAGCCGCGCCGTCTGCCGTTCCAGCAGTTGTGCGCAAACGTGGCGATCAATCAGCTCACCAACGTGTATACGCATTCGCGCTGGCTAGGCCGCTCCGATGCACAACTGCCGTTTTCCACGTTGCCGGGCGGCAAGCTGCACAACGGCGAGCAGGACGAAACCGTCGTTACCACCACCGTCGACGGCCTGGAGCTCGAAAACCTGCACCTGCTCAAGATCAACGTGCCGGGCAGCATGATCGATCTGCTGCAGGGCGCAGCTGAAACTATTCGCAAACACCGGCCGGTCATCTACTACCGTCTTTCCGATATTGAACACGTGGAAGCGGAAGTGCATGCGATCAAGGAGCTGGGTTACCGTTGCTGGTCGCATACGCCTTATCTGTACAACGCGGATAACCATGCCGGCGAAAGCACCAACATCTTTCCGGGTTGCGTGCAGCAGAACGTGATCGCCTCGCCGGTGGAAAATCGTTTTGAACTGGAGCAGCGTCACGAGCTGTAATTCAGTGTTGCGAGTTGGCTTAAGGACAGTGGCACTAACTCAGTATTGAGGTGCGTCCCCCGGCTATGCCCAATGCTCCGAACTTAAGGTTTTTACTAGCCGGACACTTTTGCTCGTCATTCCAGCGAAAGCTGGAATCCAGTGCCTTTTCAACCTTAAAGTCGCTGGATTCCAGCTTTCGCTGGAATGACGGGTTGGGGTTCTACGGTGACAGCAAAAACCTTAAGGCCCGTAGGCTGGGATGAAATCCCAGCGTCGCCATGGATCGGGCATGGCGGCGGGCGTTTCTCGTTTGCGGATCCTACTTTTCGATGCGGTAATTCAAGCTTGCGCGATTGAAGTCAGTCGCATTCTGCGCTTCAAAATTCCAACGCCGGCTCAAGCGATAACGCAGCGTAATGACCTGCCCCGGCTCGAACAGTCCGATGCCGTAACTGAGATAAAGCCGCGGCGACAAATATTTGCCTACGGTGAACGCAGAGCTGCCATTCAAGGCTTCGCTGCTGCTGACGCCGATATCCTCGATGCCAAGCTTGCTGCCGATACTCTTCGCCAGAAGATTGCCGGTGGCCGAACCCAGCGCCTGCGCCGCGGCATTCACCATATTGCTTTCGCCACCGCTGCTCACTTGCGAGATGGGTTTGCCGGTAATCAGATAAGAAAGCGCATCGGATTGATCCATCACCGGGTTCGAGAACACGGTAAGCACTGGGCGCTTGGCGGTGCCGGTGATCTGCAGGCCTACCTGCTGGCCTTCGTTGATGGTGGCGTTAGGCTGCAAGCTGCGGATGGCCTTGATGTTGAGGCCGGGGTTGTCGATCGGCGTGCTTGCGAACAGGAGCTGCCCCTGCTGGATATTCAGGTTTTGCCCGTAGGCTTTGTATGTGCCGCTGACGTTGACTTGGCCTTGCCCCGTGGTAGCGCGGTCCGGGCGTTCGTCAACGGTAATGACGCCAGTGAGACGCCCATCCAGCCCCATGCCGACAAGATGCGCACGCTGGCCAAGATCGACCTTGACCGACGCATGGATCGGCGTCGAGCTGCTACCGGCAGCAGGCTGCGGCTCATCGACGACCACGATGTCGGAAGACGCCTTGTTGGCGCCGCTGCCCGGCAATTTGTCGAGGTTTACATCCGCGTTATCCAGCCGCACCGAGCCAGTGGCCTGGAGGCCTTGTGCATCATGGCGCACGAGCAAGTCTGGCGTGAGCGCGACTTTGGCGGCAGGGATGTCGATCACGGTGACGTTGTCGCCCTTCAAGGTGATCGCCGTGGATGTCTGCGCATCCAGGCCTGCGGTGCCATGGATGGCGAGCGTGCCCTTGCCGGATTGCACGCTGCCGTCGATGTTCAATACGCGCGCATCGCGGGTACTTGCCACGAGCTTGCCATCGGTAAGCTTCAGGCCGGCATCGGGTACTTCGGCGGCAAAACCGTTGACGGCCGCCTGGCCGGTGATGTCTGGCGTGGATAGCGTGCCGCCGAGCCTGAAGTCGCCATCCACGCGTCCTTTGACATTGGCGAGCGTGTCGGTAAACAGGCTGATGAAGGCGATGTCTTCCAGATGCAAGCCGACCTGGCCGCTCAGCGTTTGCTGCTTGCCGGTGACGGCGATTTGGCCATCCAAACGCCCGTTGCCATTGACGGATGCATGCAGGATGGCTTGTTGATTGTCCGGCGCGAGCGTGGCATTCAGCGCGAGATCCTTGTACGACAGCAACGGCTGGTCGGGATGCTCGTTATAGGTAATGCGACCTTGCGACGACGTGATCGACGCATTGCCGGTCAATACACCTGCCGCCGTGCGTCGAAGTTTGCCGCTGCCTTCCAGCGTGCCGTCGGCGCTGATCGGCATGTCGGTGCTACCGGCAGCGCTGGCGATCAAAGCCAGCGGCACGGCATGCAGGCGATAGCCGGCGTCGAGATTGCCGCCTTTATCCAGGTTGCCGTTGACGCAAAGCAGTGGCTCGCCGGCGGTAAGACACAGCTCGCCCAAGTTCGCGCTGCTGTTGTTCCATCCTATTGGCGTGGCTTGTTGAAGGTGCCAGCGAGGCAGCCCTTGCACGTCCAGGACGAGCGAGGAGAGCGTGCCGTTCCAGTTGCTGCCTTTCAATGCACCGCGCAGCGCGAGCGAGGCGGACAGCGGCGCGCCTTGCGCCTCCAGCGTCAGCTCGTGTTGAGCCGATGTGCCCTGGCCATTTACCTGTATCTGTTTGAACGCCAGTCCGCCGAGTTCGGCTCCGGCCGCATGCAGTTGCAGCTTGCCGCCGATGCTGCTGATGTCGGGTATGTCTGCCTGCAATTGCAGTTGTTGCGCGCGCTGGTTGTCGACGGCCAACGACTGGCCTTGCAGATTGCCGTTGACGGCAAGCTTGGGATATTTGCCGCGAATGTGGAATTGTCCGTTGAGTGCTCCCGCGGCTTGCGGCAGCCAATCGTTCAATGAGGCGATGGCCAACGTGACGTCGGTGTCGTTGCTGTCGCCGGGACGTGCCTGCAGTTTTATCGTGCTGCTGCCGGAGGCAAGATCGAGCGTGCCATCCAGCACGTGATTCGGTGACAGATGCAAATGCCCGCTTCCGCGCAGTTGGCGTTGGCGCAGTTGTCCGTCGAGCTTGCGCAGTTCGAGCGTGACGTCCGGACCGTTGGCGGCGAGCTTGCCTTGTGTGGCGAGATCGGTATTGAGCGAACCTGGCCAATCGGCCAGCAACTGGCCCGGATCGAATCTGTCGGCCTTGGCCTGCAATTGCCAGGCAAGATCCGGATGCAAGGCAAGCGTGCCCTGCGCAGTGAGGTTGCCTTGCGGTTGCAGCACGCTCAACGTGTGCAACTGAATCTGCTGCGAGGTGCCATCCAGATTGAGCGCAAGCTTTGCCAGCTTGCCCGGCGGTCCGATCGTGACAGCGCCTTCCGCGTGATACGCCTCCGCGCTGCCTTTGGCTGCAAGACGCCCCTGGCTGTCGAGTACTTGCCCGGCAAGATCGGCCGGCAACTCGACGTCTTTCCAGTCCACGACGAGATCGGCGTTCAGCGGATGCGCATCGAGCTGGACTGTGCCTGCGGCGTGCAATGTGCCCTTGATTTGTGGCGAGGCGATTTGCAGCTGCTGCAAGGTCAGCTGCTTGAAATCCTCGTCGAAGCTCGCCTGCAACGGCTGCAGCACGATGCGGTATTGGTTGAGATCGAGCTGGCCGGTGAGGGTGCCGCCTTGCTGGTTGCCGTTGCCTTGCAGCTGGGCGGCCATGCGCGTGATCGAGCTGTTGCCGAGCAGTGGCTTGGGATCGAACGATGGCGTATCGAGCTTGGCGGTCCATGCATTGTTTTTGCGCTGGTCCAGATCGATCTGCAATTGCGCGGTCATCGGTTGCGTCAGGGACAACTGCAGTTGCGCGTTGCGGCCGTTGCCTTGCGCGTCGAGTGTCCCGGCATAGTCGGTATCGCCGACCTTCCACGCCGCCTCGGCATGGCCCTTGCCGCGATAGCGGCGGCCGATACTCAGCTGACCGTCGAGATCGACATGACCATCCGGTGCACGCAAGGCCAGCTTGTTCACCGTCATGCCGCTATGGGTCCAGCTGCCGGCGAGATCCAGTTGATCGCTGGCGAACAGCAGTTTGCCGTCTTCCTTGACCGTGACCGGGCCGACGTGCACGCGATCCAGCACCAGTGTGATCGGCGGTTTCAGCGAGAAGCCGCTGGAGGATGTGTTTTCCTGCGTGGCGGGTAGTGCCACGTCCACTCGGCTGACGCGCAAGTCGACTACGTGCAGGCGCTTGTAGAGCAGGGCGGCGATGTTCCAATCCAGGTGCGTCTGCGTGATGACGACATCGGTACCTTTGCCGTCGTCATAACGCAGCGAGCCGATATCGATCGGGCCGATCAGGCGCCCTTCCACTTGTTGCACCTGCAAGGCGCCGTGCATGAAACCCTGTGCTTGGCTCACCGCGAAACGCAAGCCGGAGCCGGTGCATAGCAACCAGCCGAGGCCGCTCGCCACCAGCACCACGAAGGTAAGCAGAACGATGCCGATCAGCCGTAGCCAGCGGCGGCGAGGACGGGGTGCGGGTTGTGTCGTATTCATCGCTGCAACCCTTACAAGTCCGGCCCGATCACGAGGTGCAATTCCACGCCGTGACGTTGTGCATCGTTGATGGGCGTGCCGAGATCCACACGAATCATGCCGACCGGCGAACGCCAGCGTACGCCGATACCCGTGCCGATTTTCGGATGCACATTCACGCCGTTGAACGCATTGCCGGCGTCGACAAAGGTGGCGATGCCCCAGCGCGGCGTGAAGTAATGTTCGACGGTGGCACTGGCGATCACCAGACTGCTGCCGCCGATCACGCGGTTGTAGCTGTTTTCCGGGCCGATGCCCTGGAAGGGGTAGCCGCGAATCGATTGATCGCCGCCGGCGAAGAAGCGCAGCTGTGGCGGCAGCGCATCGAAATTATTGGTCCATACGTGGCCAAGGTCGCCGCGCAGAATCAGACGATTGGTGCGCCAGAACGAATGAATCCATTTGCCGCTGGCGGTGATTTCGCTGAAGCGCGCGGTGGAAAGCAAACTGTCGACCGTGCTGCGGGCGTCAAAATTCAGCGACCAGCCGCGACGCACGAAGTCGAAATTGTCGGCCATCTTGCGACTCAGCGAGCCCTCGGCGTAAACCAGCGTGCTGCTGCCGTGTTCCACGCCGGGCGTGCTTTCCGGCTCGTTCGGGGTTTTGCCGACGTCGAACGAACCGGTCAGCGCATGCACGCCAACCGTGCGGATCCAGTCGTGCCAGATTTCGCTTTCGTTGGCGACCAGCTCGAGCGTGCGTGATTGCGAAGTGATGGTATTGGCATCCCGATACGTCGCGCCAAAGTTGAGGCTGCGTTGATTGTCGCCCGGCAGCGGAATGGTGTACTGGCTGGACAGTGTTTTTAGCCGCTGCGCCAGCACAATGTCGTTTTTCCACTTGTGGCCATGGCGATTGACCCAACGGTATTCGATGCCGCCCCGCACGCCGACGCCGGTATCCGTGCCGACAAACAGGCCGCTGGTGTAGATGCGGCGTTTGGCGGGGGCCAGCTGCACCTTGATGTCGACGACGCCGTCCTTCGCCGTGTCGGTTTCGGGAATCACGTTGACGACCGAGAAATAGTCCGCACTGTTCAACGCCTGCTGCAACGTGAGCAATTGGTTCTGGTCGAAGTAGTCGCCGGATTTGAACGGCACGTAGCGTTGCAGGAAATCCGGCTGGAACTGCGAGCCTTCGAATTCCACTTGCCCGTAGCGGTAGCGGCGTCCGACATTCCAGGCCAGGTGAATGGCGGCGCTGTGCTCGCCGCGGTTCACTTCCACGCGATGCACGGTGAGCTTGGCGTCGAGATAGCCGTTGGCCGTCAGTGCGTTGTTCAGGGCATCGCGCGCGGCATCGTAGGCGTCGTCGTCCAGGCGCTGGCCTTTGAGTTTCTCGATGCCGCGGCGCGCCGCGCGGATCGGGCGCAGCGCCGCGGCGGAAGCATCAAGCTGGACATCGGTTGACGTGACTTTCACCGGCTCGCCGGGCGCGACGTGCAAGGTAATGCGCCAGTCCTTGCCGGCCGGTTCGATCTTGCCGGTGACATGCGCATCGTAATAACCGTACGGCCGCAGCGCGTTGCCTGCTTCGGCATCGGCGCGATCGTAAAGGCGATGTGCTTGCGCCTCGCTGACGTCGCGCGCGGCATATTGAGAGAGGCTGACGCCGGCGACAACGGCGGCCTTGAGCGGATCGTCCACGCCATCCACCACAAGCTGCACGCCCGCGTGGCCGAGCGCGGGGACAAGCAATAGCGGGAGCAGGCTCAGATAGCGGCGAATCTGACGCATGCAGTAGGGTTCCATCCTGGATTCAGCATCGCAAGTGTCAGCTTAGCGAGACGGGTGTGCACCGCGCATTAAGGCTGTTCTTATTTCGCGGTGCGTGTTGCACGTAGGTTGCCATTTCGCCGTTGAGGTCAATAGGCACGCGAGTCCCGGCTCTGGTTCTCACAGAGTGTGCTGGAGCAGGGATGGCGTATAGCGGAAGCCGTCAAGGGCGGCTACGCCGGCGAAGCGCAGCGGAGCGAACCCTTGACGGCCCGTGATGAGAAAAACTGAGCGCAGAGGTCCAAGCGCGACGACAGTCGGGCTTGGACCTCTGCTGACCCGCATACCCATCGCGGCCCGTCAAAAAGGTTGACCATCCCGCACCGCATGCATGGAGGTATCGACTCCCAGGGCGTTTCGGACCGGCATCGGATCAGTCTCGCGCCAGTCACCCTTCTGGTTGAGGTCACCAGGACCCTCGGCACTCCGCCACCAAACACCTATCGGTCACCGCGACATCCGTCCACGTGCAGACATAGCAGCACAGGGATGCGGGCTCTTCCTTGGCCCAACCTTGCTTGGCTCGGTTCGCGGGCGATCCTGACACCATGCGGGCGCCGGCCATCGTCTCCATTCAGGGTAGAGGCTTTACGCCCAAACCTACGTCTGGCTGGCAGTGGCCGGCAAATCGATTAGTGAAAGGCACGTGTGACGTCGAAGGTCGTCCCCTCCTGCATGATGTGATAGCACGCGCGCGACAACTTGTGTGCCACCGCTTTGATCGCCACCACCGGATGCTTGCGTGCGTGTTTGCGCTGATGCCAACGCCGGATCGACTCGCAATGGCGCTTGGCGTGGTGAGCTGCCTCCATGTAGGCCCAGCACAAATAACGGTTACCACATTTGCGATTGCCTTGTCCTTTGCGCTTGCCATTGGAGAGGCGTTTGCTCTCCACCATGCGGCAATACGAGGCGTAGTCGCCCACCGATGCGAAGCGCTCGATGGGACCGGTTTCCAGTTGAATGGTCAGACTCAGGATCGGCCCAATGCCAGGCACGCTGCACAAGCGCTGGCGCAAAGCCGGATCGATCAGCGCCTGCTGCGCCCCATGTTCGATGTGTTGGATGTCCTCCTGCAGGGCACGCCAATGCTTGTACTGCAGCAACACGCCGTAACGCGTGTAGGGGTCAGGAAACGCCTGTTGCAATGACGCCGCCTGCAGGTGGCGTATGGCATCGGCCGACCAACGCTGGCCAGTAAGGCGCGAGTAGGTGGATTGAATCGACAACATCAGTTGCACGGCTTGATGAACCAGCAGCATGCGTCGACGCATCAGATCGCGTACCGCACGTAGCGCACGCGGGAAGATGAACCCTTCGGGCAGCAGGCCTAGCCGTAGGAGTTCGGCCAAGTGAAGGGCGTCGGTGACGTCATCACCGTGCTTGAGCCCGGCGTACTGCGGAATCGCGGCGGTGTTGGCCAGATGCACGCGATAGCCATGGTCCATCAATCCATCGACTAACCAGTACCAGTTGTAGGTCGACTCAACCACCACGCCGCTGAGCTCGCTGTGATAGGGAGCCAAAGCGGCCAACAAGGGTGCAAGCTCGTTGCGATAGCGGCGCTGGAACACCGGCTCACCGGCCTGATCCAGAACGCCTAATACGCTGTTGGTGGAATGCAGATCGATAGCTGCGTAAAGTGACATAGCTGCCTCCTGTCGCGAACGACGTTGAGCTGAAGGAGCTTCTAACGTACCGCCAGCGCAGGAGGCGGCGACATGAGTATTCAGGGTG
>NZ_DATEJY010000153.1:0-76265 GCF_035277725.1 Dyella sp.
TACAGGTCGTCAAAGACACTGGGCCCCGGCGTTCGCCGGGGCGACGAATCGCTAGCTTTGAATTTGCTGGAAAAAAAGGGCTTCGGTTGAGTTGCAGATGTGCTTGTCTAGAGCGCAGCGAATTTCCCCGGACAGCAATGGGCTTTCGCCGGAATGACGAGGAAGGAGTTCACGGCGAGCTGTAGCGCACCAGCTCCAACGTCAAATCCCCGCCATCGCTCTGCGCCAGCTTCACCGGCAGCGGATATTTCGCCGGCACATACCACGCCTCGAAGTGCTTGTCCGAATCGGTGCGCGCCACACGCTCGGCCTGGAAACTTCCAGCAGGCACTTTCACGCTCTCGCTGCCTTGCACTTTGAATTGCTGCTGCTCGACATGCTGCTTCACGCCCACCGGCAAGTTCACGTTCTGACCGCCGTTACGCAACGCCATGCCTAGTGCGTACGAGATGGTGTTGCGATCGACCATGCCCGGCACAGCGGCATAGTTCGTAACGCCCTTGCCTTCGTCCACGCTCACCTGCTTGGTAGACCAGTTGACCTGCATGCTGCGCTGCTTGGTTTTGAACGCAACAACCTTGGACATATAGCTTTCGGTCTCCGGCGCATTGCCGTTCCAGCGGAAGCGAGTGACATCGCTGGAATTGGCGCCCAACGCGGCTGCCAGGCCAGACGTGCCCTGCATCTGATTGCTGTATTCGTATTGGCCGTTGCCCAGCGATTTCAGGGTGATGGTTGCTTCGCCCATCGGTTGGCCCTGGCTTGTTACGGCATAGGTCGCCGTGAACGGCGTCGGCTGTGCCGCAAATGCAGCGGTGGAAACAGCCAGTGCGAGACCGGCGAGGAGAGAGCGGGTGAGGTTGTGTGTGCGCATGGGTCGGCAGTGTACGCGCAGATGCTGAACGCCTGATGGCAATCAGGGCGCGAGTATGCCTTTCTGCCACCGCAAAGGTTTGCGAAGCGGCTCATTGTCCAGCTGGATGCCTTCGTCATCGAGCGCCAAGCGGCCAGTGGCAATCAATGCAACCACTGCCGGCAACAACTGATGCTCCAACGGCAACAAGCGTGTGGCGAGGGTGTTTTCGTCGTCGCCGGCTTCGATCGTCAACGCGGCTTGTGCAATCACCGGGCCGCCGTCGAGTTCGGCCGTTACGTAATGCACGCTTGCGCCATGCTCGAGATCGCCAGCCTTCAGCGCACGGCGGTGCGTGTGCAGGCCACGATACTTGGGCAACAGGGAAGGGTGGATGTTGATCATCCGTCCCGCCCACGGTTTCAATGCCTCGCCGTCGATGATGCGCATGAAACCGGCCAGCACGAGCAGGTCGGGCTTGCTGGCGCCGATACGGTCGAAGAGCGCGAAATCGTAAGCGCGGCGGTCGGTGTATTCGCGCGGGTTCAACACGGTGGTGGGAATGCCTGCGCTTTGCGCGAGTTGGAGCACCGGTGCGTCGGCCTTGTCGCTCGCAACCAATACGAATTCCACCGACAGTTCACCGCGTTCGCGTGCAGCGAGCAGCGCAGCGAAATTGCTGCCGCGGCCGGAGGCGAGGACTGCGATGCGGAGAGGTGCGGACATGTATGGACGGCTTCGATGTATTTATCGATCGTCATTCCCGCGCAAGCGGGAATCCATCTTCGCCTTTTGCATAAGAGCAAATGGATTCCCGCTTGCGCGGGAATGACGGCCACAAAACTTATGGCGGGTTTGAATCTCTTAAGCGATATGCACGCGCTCGTCGCCTTGCGCCTGCACCACTTCGCCAATTACCCAGCTCTTCAAATCATGCTTGGCGAGCAACGCCGATGCCGCACTCACCGCATCGCGCGGCAGCAGCACGGTAAAGCCCACGCCGCAATTGAAGGTGCGCCACATTTCTTCGCGCGCCACGTTGCCTTCGCGCATCAGCCAGTCGAACACCGGCGGCAGCACGATGGCGGAAGCGTCGAGATGCAAGCCAAGGCCATCCGGCACGACACGAATGATGTTTTCCTTCAAACCGCCGCCGGTGATGTGCGCCATGCCGTGCACGGGCGCAGACTTCAGCAGCTCCAGCATCGGCTTCACGTAGATCGTGGTCGGTGCCATCAACGCATCGGCCAGCTTCACGCCGCCAAGATCCAGATCCAGCGGATTGCCCGCACGCTCGACGATCTTGCGGATCAGCGAATAACCGTTGGAATGAGGGCCGGACGAAGCGACGGCCAGGATCACGTCACCGGCTGCCACGCTGTCGCCACTGAGCAACGCTTCTTTTTCCACCGCGCCGACGGTGAAACCGGCCAGGTCGTATTCGCCCGGGGGATACATATCCGGCATCTCGGCCGTTTCGCCGCCGATCAATGCGCAGCCAGCCAATTCGCAGCCTTTGGCGATGCCGCCGACCACGGCCACGGTGGTCTCCACGTCCAGCTTGCCGGTGGCGAAGTAATCGAGGAAGAACAAGGGCTCGGCGCCTTGCACCAGCACGTCGTTCACGCACATGCCCACCAGGTCGATGCCGATGGTGTCGTGACGGTTCAATTGCTGCGCCAGCTTGAGCTTGGTGCCCACGCCATCGGTGCCCGAGACCAGCACCGGCTCCTTGTAGCGCGTACCCAGGTTGAACAGGCCGCCGAAGCCACCCAGGCCGCCCATCACCTCCGGACGAAAGGTGCGCTTCACAAGCGGCTTGATACGTTCGACCACGGCGTTGCCGGCATCGATATCCACGCCTGCGGCGCGGTAGGTAAGGGCGTCGGACATGGCCAACCTGAGCTTGGAGAAACGTCCAATGATAGACGTTAAGGGCTGGATTGGGCAGACTTTTGCCGGTTTCCCGACCCCTATATGGCCCCTATCCATGCGTCTGCCCCGTTTGCCGATCGCCCTCCTGTTGTTTGGCCTCGTCCTGGGGCTTGCCCCGATGGCGCACGGGCAGACCACCAATTCTCCCTATACCGTGGTAGTGCCGGTCACTGACACCAGTGCCGCGCAGCGCAGCCAGGCATTCCAATCCGCGCTCGGGCAGGTGCTGGTGCGTGTGTCCGGCGGCCAGGATCTGAGCAGCAAGCCCGGTTATCCCGAGGCCGTGCAAAACGCGGCCGGCATCGTCAAACAGTTTCGCTACCAGGCCGATGGCGGCAACCCGCCCACGTTCACGCTGACGGTGAGTTTCGATCAGGGCGCCGTGCAACGCCTGGTCACCCAGCTGGGCGCCACGGCAGCCGGGGTCAAGCCGCCGCTGTTGCTGGTGGTGAAGGCGAGCGATGGCCATGTGCTCAAGCAGGAAGAGCTCGGCGGGCTGACCGGCGCGGTGAACAAGGGCGGCTATCAGGCGAGCTATGCCGATCCGTCGCAACTGCCCGATCTGGACAAGCTGGCCGATGCCGATCCTGCCGCTTTGTCCGCGATCAGCCGGCTTTATCACACCGGCCTGGTGCTGATCGGCAACCTGCACGGCAATAGCGCTGATTGGACGCTGATCAGCGGCGGCCAATCGCAGCACTGGAAGGCGCAGGGCAACGACCCGAACGCCTTGTTCGCCGATGCCGGCCAAAGCGCCACCAGCCGCCTGGGCCAGGCGCTCAACGTGATCGCCACGGGCGACGTGACGGGCAACGTGTGGGTAGCGGGCCTGCATTCGGCCATGGACTACGCCAACCTGCTCGCCACCCTGCGTGCCGATCCGTCCGTGCGCAGCGTCGCCACCACCGGTGCCCAGGACGATGGCGTGATGCTGTCGGTCAAGGCGGGCATGCCGCTGGACAATCTCGTCGCCAATCTCGCGGCCGGCGGACGCGTGATGGAAGGTCAGGCGCATGACGGCGCGGATGCCACGCTGCGCTGGCTTCATTGAGTCATGTGCGCTGCGATGCCGCTAGCGTCGCCATCGCCCTGGCGTCATCTGCCCAACGCCATCTCGATGGTGCGGGTGCTGCTCGTGGTGCCAATCTGCTGGCTGCTTTGGCAGCAGCGTTGGTCGTTTGCCTTGCTGCTGGTCGCGGTGGCCGGCGTGTCGGATGGGCTGGATGGTTTTCTGGCGCGTCACTACGGCTGGCAAAGCCGCCTCGGCGGCATTCTTGATGCGGTGGCCGACAAGCTGTTGCTGATCGCGTGCATTGTCATCCTGGCATGGCGCCAACAAGCGCCCGTCTGGCTGGCGCTGATCGTGTGCGGCCGCGATCTGGTGATCGCGCTGGGGGCGCTGGGCTGGCGTGTGATGATCGGCCCGATCGAGCCACGGCCCAGCCTGTTGTCGAAGGCTTGCACGCTGGCGCAGATCATCTATTTGCTCGCGGTATTGCTGGCGCTGGCGCATTGGCCGGCGTTGCGCTCAACGGCGCTGGCCTGGCTGGTGGCGGCGCTGTGTGTGGCGAGTGGGCTGCATTACGTGTCGTATTGGTCGTGGCGTGCGTGGCGGGCGCTGCGCGAAAGCTGATTTCTCAAGAGGCTTTGCTTCGATGGGGTACTTCGCGAGAGTTGCCCCTCACCTCAATCCTCTCCCCAGAGGGGAGAGGAGGCGAACGCGGAGAGCCGTTGTTAGATTAGAGCGGGCTTTGAACAGTCACTCACATCAGCCACACTTGTTTCCGGCCGCATCATCCTGACGAGCTTTTCGTGTCTATAAGCCAAGAGACCTCCCGCCGCTGGCAGATGCTGGCGATCATCATCACCATCGGGCTGCTGGTATGGCTGCTCGCGCCGGTGCTGATGCCTTTCGCGGTCGCCGCCATGTTGGCGTATCTCAGCGATCCGCTCGCCGATCGGCTGGAACGGCTCGGCTTGGGGCGCACCCTGGCGGTAAGCATCGTGTTCGTGGTGCTGATCCTGGCGATCGCCGCAGCGCTGCTTCTGCTGGTGCCGTTGATCGCACGGCAGATCGAAAACCTGGTGCTGAACTTTCCTCGTTACCTGGAGTGGGGCAGAGACACCGCCTTGCCGTGGCTGCAGGCGAAGTTGCATCTGGATCCCAAGGCGTTCGACACCGACCGGCTGGTCGACCAGATCAAGGAACACCTCGGTTCCATCGGTACTGTGCTGGGCACCATCTCGCGCTCCAGTGTGAGCGTGGTCGCATGGCTTACCAACCTGGTGTTGATTCCGGTGGTGTGGTTCTATCTGCTGCGTGATTGGGATCGTCTGGTGGCGTGGGTCGATCGCATGCTGCCGCGCTCGGTGCAACCGACGGTCGAGCATCTGGCGCGCGAGTCCGATTCTGTGCTCGGCGCGTTCGTGCGCGGGCAATTGCTGGTGATGTTGGCGCTGGCCATCTATTACGGCGTGGCCCTAACGTTGGTGGGGATTTCGGTCGGTCCGCTGATCGGCATGGTTGCCGGCTTGCTCAGTTTCGTGCCGTATCTCGGCTTTATTACCGGTTTTGCCGCGGCGATCATCGCCTCGCTGGTACAGCATGGTGATTGGACGCACTTGCTGATGGTGGTGGGTGTGTTCGTCATCGGCCAATTGCTGGAAGGTTACGTGTTGGTGCCGCGACTGGTGGGCGAGAAGATTGGCCTGCATCCGGTTGCCGTGATCTTTGCCGTGCTGGCGGGTGGTTATCTGTTCGGCTTCCTCGGCGTGTTGCTCGCCTTGCCGGCGGCATCGGTCATCCTGGTGTTGTTGCGCTATCTCGCGCAACGCTATCGGCTCAGTGATCTCTATACCGAGAAAGGTGCACCTGATAGCGTGATTGCCGAAGTGGATGTGACGGTTCACGAAGAAGGCAGTGCACCGGTAACTGTCGCCGGACATAGCGACAAGCCATGACTGCGCAACTGCCACTGGGATTGCGCTGGCCTCGCCGCCAGCGCTTCGAGCATTTCCACGCGGGAGCCAATGCTGCCGCGTTGGCAGCCGTACAAATGCTTGCTACGCAGACGGGCGCGCCATGGGTGTATCTAAGCGGTACAACAGGCAGCGGCAAGAGTCATCTGCTTATGGCTGCCTGCCAGGCCGCTCATGAAGTCGGACGCACCGTGCAATACCTTCCGTTGAAGAATTTTCGCGAACATTTCATGGCGATTCGCGGCATCGCTGGCAGCCAGTTCATTGCCCTTGACGATCTGGATGCGTTGGCGGGCGAACGTGAAGCCGAACACGCGTTGTTCGATCTCTACAACCGCGCACGCGCTGAAGGCACAGCGCTGATCTTCACGGCGCAAGCTACGCCTGCCCAACTTCCGCTTATCCTGCCCGATTTGCGCTCACGCCTCGGCGCCTGCACTCAGTTCGCCTTGAAGCCGCTGGACGATGAGGAGCGTCGCGATGTGCTGAAGCAGCAGGCAGCGCTGCGCGGCATTGAACTGGACGACGCCGTGCTCGATTGGTTGTTTGCACGTTACGCGCGCGATCTGGGCGCGCTGCTGGATCTGCTTGATCGGCTGGATCAGGCCTCATTGGCGGCCCAGCGGCGGGTTACCGTACCTTTTCTGCGGGCATTCCTGCGCGAAACAGGTCAGCCGTCACACTGAAATTCTTTTGCCCGAGCGTTCCAGCTGATGATCAGAGGAAGGCAGCATGAGCACGATTGTTCCTGAAGCAAGTCCTGATCGAGCACTTTCCGGGGAATGTCTATGCGGTGATGTGCACTATCGCGTCGAGGATCGCTTCCTCTACGCGCTCAACTGCCACTGTTCGCAATGCCGAAAGGCGACCGGCTCCGCCTTCAAGCCGTTTGGCGGTATCGAACGGAGCAAATTCAGCGTCATCAAGGGCGAGGATGCTCTCTCGCTATTTGGCGACGAGCATGGACATGATGCGCACTGCAGGCGATGCGGCTCGCTGTTGTATTCCGTTGTTCGCGACGGGCAATACGTGCATGTCACCCTCGGTACGCTGCTCGATGAGCCATCCATACGGCCAACCGCGCATATCTATGTCGGCTCGAAAGCACCGTGGTACACGATTACCGATGCGTTGCCGCAATACCAGGAGCTCGACTGATGGCACCCGTCATTACTCCCTTTTTGATGTTCGAAGGAACGGCAGAGGAAGCGATGCAGTTCTACGTGTCCTTGTTCGATGATTCCGGCGTGGTTTCGGTGGAACGCTGGGGTGCGCATGATGTCGGCGCCGAAGGAAAGATAAAAAAGGCGCAATTCACGTTGTGCGGCCGATCGTTCTATTGCTCCGACAGCCCCATTGAGCATGCCTTCACGTTCACCCCGTCGCTCTCGCTATTCGTCGACCTGGATAGTGAGACAAACCTGGATCGAGCTTTCTCCCAACTCGTGGACGGCGGCAAAGTACTCATGCCGCTCGATGATTACGGCTTCAGCAGGAAATTCGGCTGGGTCAACGACCGTTACGGCGTATCGTGGCAACTCAACTTGCCACATTAGTTGCGTAGGCTGGGATGACAATCCCAGCACCATCATCAGCAAAGAAGCTGGGATTGGCATCCCAGCCTACTTATCCAAGGATCAAAGCATGATCGACCACACTGGTGTTTCCGTACGCGATTACGAAAAAAGCAAAGCGTTCTACATCAGCGCGCTCTCCGCGATTGGCTACGTGTTATTGAAGGAATTTCCCGCTTCGGTAACGGGCTACACCGACGTCGCAGGCTTCGGTGAGCCGTCACGCCCGGATTTCTGGATCAGCAAAGGCGTGCCCAATCAGCCGGCGATCCATGTGGCGTTTCGCGTCAGCGAGCGCGCTACGGTTGATGCGTTCTACAAGGCAGCCATGGCAGCGGGCGGCCGCGATAACGGTGCACCTGGACTTCGTCCGCACTATCACGAGCATTATTACGCGGCGTTTGTGCTGGATCCTGATGGGCACAATGTTGAGGCGGTGTGTCATGAGGCGGCATAACACAAGGATGGGTATATCTGGAACTTTCAGCGTGCAGATGTAAATGCCGATTTGGACGCATCGCGCATCTTTTGCAACAACACAGATCAGATATAACGCCTGGCAACTTGCTATGCCAGGCGTTATATCTGGGAAGCTTAGCGCGCTTGCAATGCACTGACCGTTGCAGCGTCTAGCTGGCCGGTGACCGGCAGGCCGTTGGCATGCTGGAACGTGCTGATCGCGTGGCTGGTTCCCGGGCCGGGCAGCCCGTCAACTTTACTGTTGTATAGCCCCAGCTCCGCCAGCTTGCGCTGTGCATCGGCAAGCGAATAGCTGCCATTGGCCCCGGCTCTGTTTGCGCCATCGACCGCCAATACTCCACCCGTGCCCAAGCCTCCGGCAACACGCTGCGGTGCATAGTTGCGGACTGATTGCACCATCTGGTTGTAGGCATTCAGAAAAGCTGCTGCGATTACTTTGCCTTCAGGCGTCTGGCTATAAGCCCCCATGTTTGCGCCGCCTGTTCCAAACTGACTTAGCAAGGCACTTCCGGCGAAGTCGATGTTCTTGGCGCTGCCCTGCGCTGCCGCAACCTGCACACCTGAGCGCGTATCCGTCAGCATCATGGTGGTGGATGCCTCACTGTTCTTCATCGAGCCCGCGACAGCACCAAGGATCGCGCCATAGCTGCCGCCAATAGCGGAGAGAGCGCCCTGTGCGCCACCGGTATGCTCCGAAAATTGGATGGAAGGCGTAACGATATAATCCGCCGCGACTATCTGGCCACGTCCCATAGTGCTTGAACCGCGCAACTCGCCTGACGCAGCCAGGCCGCGTTCGCCCATCATCGAATCCATCGCTCGGCCCCGGTCGACAACGACGAAGCAGTTGCTCTGTTGCACCATCAAGCGAATCAGTGGAATCGTAGATGGCAATTTGTATTGCTGGGTAAGTACCGCATACCAGGGATCGTTGACGTTTTCTTCCACGGCCAGCGTGCCGAGCGGACGCGGGCAGTGTTCCAGCGTGCTCGCCGACCCAGTGCTGGCAGACCCCGCTGCCGAACCGCCAACGGGATCCTTGCCTCCCCCTACTTGCATTTGAGCGCACCCCGCCAATAGCGCTGTGCCGAAAATGGCAAGCGTTTTAACACCGCCCTTTAATTGATAGCTTTGCATGACAGCTCCATTGTTTTGCTTGGCAAAAGAGCGCTCGCACGGTTCTTCTTGTATCGTGCATCGCTCGAAATCGGCCCCTGGCTTAACTATCCAATCTGATGCGATTCGGATACAGGTGGTGTATGCCGATAAATGTGTAGTGAAAGTCTTTAATAGCCGGGGTGATAGTCGTTTGCATCACCTGACCGGTTATGGCTAATTTCGGCGTTTGGCCGCGTTGCGCTTTGGGGGGCTATTTGCCCGCGCCACGGGAACAAGCGGCTACTTTGGTGGAGAGTGTTCGCTATTTACCGTACGAGCGCGTTATCAGGGGTTTTGCTGGTGATAAGCGGGCGCTTGCGCTAGGTAATTACCAAAGAAACGCCTTAGCCATGGCCGCGTGCATAGATGTTCCTGCTTATTTGGCTAGACGTGAACGATACTGTGCAGGCTGCGTCAGCTCTTGCTGGCGTGGTTGTTGCCGTTGCTGTTCTCGCTGCAATGCTTCGGCTTGGTGTTTCTGCATGGCTTGCAAAAACGATTCGCCGCCGCCGAGTGGCGGCACCCAAATAACCAACACCGTCAGCAATAGCCCAATACCACTTTGTTGCATCTTTTGACTGGTGATGCCTTCGGTTGATGCTGTGGAATTCAGCGAGCTATTGCAGGATGTATCGTTCGCGATAGGCATACGAATCAGTGCTTGAGCGGCACCATGTCAGGTAGAACCTCGCCAGTCCATAGGCCGCTACTGATTGCCATGGCACAGATCGTTTGGTACTGGCTCAAAGCGAGAGAATCGTTTGTCGTCCATGAGCGGCCGTATTTATTCGGTGGATCGCACGCACCGGTATATGTCCAGGCGGCACCACCTGTGTAAGGGGGTAATGGTTTCCAGCATGGATCAGGAACGGCTTGGCCCTGCGTGCAGAAAACGAAGGGATCACCGGCGCGGAAGCTAATGTCCTGCGTGGGTACAGTGGTGGTAAAAAGCAGGGCCGCTACGAATATCCATATGCATTTCACGTCGGCCTCCTTTGATGCCCTTGACGACGCCCTTCTTTGACTGTGGTCGGATCATTGAGGGCCAGCTGCCCTGAATCGATTGCTGAGTAGGCGAGGTTCTCGTCGATGTTGCTGACCATCGAGGCGTCCGAGCCTTTGACTAGGAGGTTAATGGTATTGCTCATATCCGTGGTGATGAGGTCGCGCATATCGCCATTGACCAGCGGACCGTGCTGGTAAGCATGACGATCAAGCCGATCAAGCCGAGGTTGGTGACAAACACCATAGCTGGTTCGCGGGGATTGGCCGGTGACGAGACGGTAGCTGCCTGCATTGGGACGAGGCGAGCCCAGAGCCTTATCCGTGGCGATACATATCCACATGGTGGTTTACATTGCCGGAGCAGAACGGAGCGGTGTGGACTGCAATGGTTGCAGCTGTTGCTGTTCTCGCTGCCGCTCTTCGGCCAGTCGGTGCTGTGTTGCCTGTGCGAGCGACTCGCTGCTCTGCGTCAGCGGAGTATTCAAAGCTGTCGCCACGTCCACCTGAGCGGACCAGGGTGTATGGCCCCATAAGTCGTGCATGGCCCGGTCATCCAGCGCATAGGCGGTGGCAGCATCTTTGCTGAGGGAGACACGATCGATGTGCACAACTCCTGCTTGGACGGCAGCGGCGGCGAGGGCACCGGCAAGACAGGCGTCGCGCTCGTAAGAAGGGTTGACGTCCTGTTTGGCGTTGAGTTGCTGCACGGCAGCCATGCCCTGTTGGAACAGCGTGTGGCCAGGGTGGCTAGGATCGTCCAGCAGAACGGGTGCAATAGATGCCTTGGCTGCAGATAGTTTGGAATCATGCCGTTCGCTAAGCGCGCTGAACGACTGCACCAAATGGTCAACGCTTTCGTTCATCGCTTGCGTGCTGCGCGCTATGGCATCGTGCGCCTGGTCGTAC
The DNA here is from genome assembly GCF_035277725.1 of Dyella sp. GTDB lineage: Bacteria > Pseudomonadota > Gammaproteobacteria > Xanthomonadales > Rhodanobacteraceae > Dyella_B. Next base: position 10,891 of record NZ_DATEJY010000153.1, read on the forward strand.
GTCTTGCCGACAAAGTGGCCGGCGTTCAGGGCCGCATCGCGTGCGGCATCGTACGTCTGAAGCAAGCGCGCCGCTGATTCCATGGCCATCATCTCGCCGGCCTCATAAGCAAATTGTTGGACTTCCTTTTGCACTTCCCATCGTGCGGAGACGATAGTGCGCGTGGTCAGCACGTCGTGGCGAAAGCGATCGACCGTCGCGTGATGGGCGCGATAACGGGCGGTGTTTTCCGGATCGAACGCCGAATGGCCTTGGGCATCTGGTATGAAGTTGGCAATACCGTGGGCACTCGGGTCGATCGCGCCAATCACGTTGCGTAACCCTGCGCCGTCATCGCGGTAGTGCGCGTGAGAAAGGCGGTCGATGTCTTGCGATGTGGCATAGATACGCACTTCGCCAAAATGTTTACTGGCGGCGCTGACCACATCGGTAGCGCGAACATGGTTGATCACCTGATTGCCGCCTTCAGGTACACCGTGCAACAGACCAGCGGCGCCGTAGGCGTTGAAGGTTTCGCCTTGGAGGTGAAATTTGTAGGCCGTAAGTTCGGCCAGCGTGCCGCCGAGGGAGTGGCCAGTGATGGTGATGTGGAGCGGTTTACCATCGCGCGCACCAGCCTGTTTGGCAAGTTCGATGGCGTGTTGGGTAAACGCTTCGGCCTCCGGAGCTTGCACGTTAAGGCCGCTGGACACCATGCCGCCATCGACAATAACGCCATCCTTGATCGGCTCGCGGCCGAACTCTGTGCCGCGATGGGCAATGATCACTTCGCCGGTGTCTATGCGACGGTAGACCGTGCCTTGGTAGCCGGTGATGGAGTTGGTCTTGGTGTCGAGGATTTTGTAATCGACGCCGCCAATGACGACGGTTTTATCCTTGTCATGTGGTCGATCAATATAGGAATCCTGGGCGAGCAGAGCATATTCAGAGCTTCCAATACTCATTCAAAACGTTCCTTGACTGCGAGTGTGGCAGTGAAATAGCGCTCGGGATATTTGTGCTTGAATTCATCAGTGGGTAGCAACCCTATTTCATGGCTGCCCGCTACTGGGTGGAAGTAGGCTTCCTTCCAGAGGTATTCCGTGGATGGCTCTTGCATCAACAATTCGCTCAGCGTGATGGATGTTGTGAAGGTGACTTGTTTGTATGACAAGGCTGCGCTGACCGAATTGACGCTCCAATGGCACATGCCAAAACCGTAATAATCCTCGTCTTGTAAAAGATCGAGATAGACAATCCCCTTGTATTCATTGTTGCTGAAACGAGAGAGCGAAAATGCCAGGTGCTGAGAAGGTGGCGTGCGATAGATACCTGCGAATCTCTCAAATGGCGCACATTGCTCATTGGCGACCTCGTAGGACACATAGCCTTCAGCCGAATCGAACGGTCCCGGCGCATCCTTGATCGTCAAGGTGATCTCGTAGCGCATCTTGGGGTGCGGGTTGTGTTTGATGTCGGGTGTGTTCATGGAGGAGCCGCACGCATTAGTAATCAGGGCCAATGGCACTAAGAACAAAAAAGTGAAAGGGTATTTCATTGACGCCTGATTACCCGATTTGGGCGGGGAGGCTACAACTTGTAAAGATGGTGCGGCAGTCAGTGTCGCTTGCGACACAAATCTTCATGGCTTGCTCAGTAGCCTCCGTCAGGGTTGCTCCACTGTGAGAGACATGGATTTTTTTACCCGCAACTACAACTGCGCAGCCATTGGCGTATAAAGTTTCAATCTTGCAATTTTTGCCTTCTTTTGCTTGGCAGTCGGCAATGGCCGACTGCTCGGCTTGTCGTTTGCTCGGCTCATTGGTAGCCACTCCGATGCGACCAACAGACCCAATCGCAATGGCGCCCCAGCGCGACTCCCATCGTGGGGATGGTGCTTGTGATGGTTGTTGGTAATAGCCTGATGGTAAGGGGCCGCACGAACTAATATCCGTGCCGCTATACGGAATCATGCCCGGTGGGCAGCCGCCCTCGGCATGTGCAAAGGAGTGAAACATCAATAAGCAAAGTAGAAGGGGCATCAAGACAAACAGTTTCACGTCTACTCTCCATCACGAGGTTTGTGTTTCACTGCATCTTGGTTCGCAGTGTTGGATGTTTGAGCAAGGGTGCGTTGCGGGGGCGCTGTATGGGTGTCGAACGCACTGATGCCTTCGTTCTGGGCTCTTCCGGTGGATTGATTTGGCGCATATGTCAGCGGCATATACCCACCCCCATACGACCCCACCGGCTGCCCCTGCGGCCCTGGCCGGCTCAACATCCCGCCACTAAACACCGAGAAGTGCATAAAACTCCCCATCGTCCCATTGAAAAACACCGCTGCCATCGGCGGCACCGAAATAATCAATACCGTAAGCAACAGTCCAATGCCGCCCTGCTGCATCGCCTGACTGGTCAAACCTTCGGTATTATTGCCAAGAATCGAATTGATCACCTTGGATGCCCACAATGCCTCACTTATTTTTAGCGTGAGGCCCAGCACCATCGCGCAAACTGCGCTGAGCAAGGCCATGGAGAATACTGTGCCCAGGCCGTAGAGCAGCCAACGGCGAAACAGCTCTTTGGTCTGTTCAAAAAGCAGGCAGAGAATGAACAAGGGGCCTAAGCCAATGAACAGAGCTATCGCGAATTGGTAGAGCAACAGCATCGCACCTGCCGCCATGGGCGGGGAAGCGGTACCGAAAGTGGCGATGAGCAAGGAGCGGTTCTTCGCATCCTGCATCTCCTGGTCACCAGGCACGATCTGCACAGCATCGATGGTGCCCAAGGCCACTTGCGTGTAGGCGAGGTTCTTGTCGACGTCCTGCGCGGTGCTCTCATCGCCATTGCCGGTGAACAAACCGTGGACCTCTTTGTCCAGGCCGATGGTCAGCCAGTCATGCAGGTTGGTGCCCACCACGGACATGGTGGTGGCAGCGGAGACGATAACGGCGATGCGGGCCATGTTGAGGACCATGTGCATCAGTGGTTCGCGGGATTGGCCAGTGAGAAGTCGGTAGCCCTGAACGATGATCCACAACGTGACGAGGGTCAGTGCGATGGCGCTGGCCCAGGTCATTGCGCGGGTCATCAAGTTCAGCCCGAACTGATTGATCTGCTGATTCAGGTACTCATAGACCAGCGAGAAATAAATGTAATCGCCTATGTTGGGCATGTACTTGCTCCGTGGCCTATGTCGCCGGACACCTAGTTACTGAGGGCGGCCTTGAGGGCAGTCGAGTTGATGATAGTGCCAAGCACGCTGGGGCTGCCTTGCATAGCGCGGCGCGAAAGGTTGGACTGAATCTGCTGCAACATCTGAACTTGGGCATCGTTTTGCTGCATGTTGCTTTGCCATTGTTCGCGAGCCTGGGTCAGATTGCCTTGATAACGACCGATATCGTTGGTATTGGCATCCAGGTTGCCGGATGAGTTGTCTACTTTCGTGAAGCGCTCTTCTTGGATCTGTGTCAAATCGGAGCTGGCCCTGGCGACTGCTTGCAGGTAGTCGACAGTGTCGTTGTATTTCTTGTTCTTGGTCATAACGATCAGTCCGCACAATTGGCGCTGCTGCTTCACCACGTCGCCGCCCATCTGCGGAATGAACGATTGCAGTGCACTGGTAATATCGCCGGCTAATGATGTCGTAATGCCGGGGCAGGCATCGCTAACGCCGTAGTCATCAGGGATGTGCGTGAACTGGTTCTGCAGGGTGAAAAGCTGGAAGTTAAGACCCTGGAGCTTGACCAGTTGTTGCTGCCAGAACGCCGCTTGATCGGCGTAATGCTGCATGACGTCTTTGTAATGCTGAATCTGATCCATATAGTGTTGTGCCGTTTGGATCCAGCGAGATTCTTGTTGCGCATATTCCTCGATGGCCCTGGCCAAGCTCATGGGGTCGTTGACGATTTGTACACCCTGGGCCATGTTGGTAACGGTGGTGAGGCTGCCGGCCAATATCACAACAGCAACGGTAAGCTTTTTTCTGAGGCCAGTGCGGAGATAGTCTGGAGCTTTCATTAAAGAAACCTGTGTGAGATGAATGCGCTCAGGAACGGGCCTGTTGGGTGATGGACGCAGTTGTGGTCGGTGATGTTGGCGAGGATTTGGATTTACCGCTGCCTTTGCGTCGTTCGTAAAACATCTGCAACCACTGCTCGGGCCTCAGTTCATCCACTGGCACGCTTTTGGCTTCGGCACACTCGTTGATCACGGCGTGCATGACGTCGATGTTGTCGGTAGACGCGGAGATCACGGCCAGTGCATCGTCGAAGCCGCGCAGGTTCAGTTGGCACACTGCCGAGCCATGGCCTTGCTTGACCAGGAAGCTGCGCGAGCGCTCATCCAGACTTACAACGACCTGGTATTCTGCCTCGGTGAGTTTCAGGCCGTTGATGTAATCCTCGCGGCTGGCGTTTGGGTTGGGCAGCAGGATCATTGTGGCGGTCTGTTCGATCAGGGCCGCGGCGATGTCGCTGGCGAGGGCATCCTCAGGGCTCTGCGTGGCGAAAATGCCCAGGCCGTTTTGTTTACGGATGGTTTTTTGCTTGTTCTTGGCGAATTCCTTCAGGCCGCCCTGGCCGTCGAGGATCTTCCAGAATTCGTCCATGACGTAAATCAGCGGGCGGCCGTCGATCAGCGCTTCCAGGCGGTGCAGCAGGTAATGGATGACCGGTGCGCGCACTTGCGGGTTGTCGATGATGTCGGTGTAGTCGAAGCCGATGATGTTGGCCCGGGTGAGGTCGACGGTGTCCTTTGGATTGTCGAACACCCAGCCAAGCGAATGGGCCGCCGTCCATTTGCGCATGCGTACGAACAGGCCGTCGTCGCCCATGTTGGGCAGGCTCTTCTGGAAGTTGGTCATGCTGCGCAGGTGCAGGGGCGTGTCGAGCATGCTGTCGACGGCGCGGTAAATGTCTTCCTCTTCGCGGGAGCTGTAGAGGCTCTTGCCAGCCAGCATCTTGATCAGTTCGGCCAGAAACTGCACGTTGGCTTCGTTGCGCTCGCACTGGAAGGGGTTGAAGCCGGTGGGCTTGCCGTTTTTTAGCGCCAGATAATTGCCGCCGCAGGCGCGCACGAAAATCTCGGCGCCATGATCCTTGTCGAAAAAGAAAATGGTGGGTGTGGGCGAGAGCTTCTGCGCCTGGCTGAGCAGGAAGTTGATCAGCGCGGTTTTGCCAGTACCGGATTTGCCGATGACCAGCGTGTTGGCCACGGCTTTTTCGCCCTCCGATTTCTCGTTGGGATGGGTGGCGTGGAAGTTGAAGTAATACGGCTGGCCGTTGTTGGTTTGCAGGGTGGTGATGCAATCGCCCCACGGGTTGTGCGCTTTCTTGCCAATGGCAAAGTTGTGCAGGGGCGAGAGCCCCAGGAAGTTGAGTGAGCTGACGTTGGCCGGACGCGTGCGGTATTTCCAATTGCCGGGGAATTGCGAATAGAACGAAGCGGTAACGGCCAGGTCTTCTTTCACCGACACGAAACCGGCATTGGAAAGTTCCGCGCGCGTGGCGGCGATTTGCTGGGAAAGTGCGTCCTGGCTCGCGGCATATACGGCCATGGTGAAGTGATATTCACCCAGCACGAAGTTGCCGGAGGCGAGCTGGTCCATCGCCTGGTCCAGCTCGATGATCTGGCTGACGGCCTTGTCGCCGGAAGAGATCATCATCCCTTTGGTGCGTTCCAATGCCTTGAGTGCGGCATGGCGACCCATCGGGCTGAAAGAATGCGTGATGACGTATTCGAAATCCAGGTACTTCAGGCCATTGAGAATGCCGGGATAGGTGCTTTCGGTGTATTCCTTGACGTTTAGAATCGCGCCGAAGTGATTCTCGCCATTGGGTGTGGAGACCACGAAATCGCCGGTCTTGCTGGAGAAGCGTTGCTTGCTTACGGGCAGGTACTGGTAGACCGGTGCGGGTAGTACCGGCACGGGTTCATCAATGCGGTTGAGCAAATAGCCGAACAGTTCCAGCGTTTCGGAAAACACTACGCCGTTGCCGGATTCGTACATCCCCAGACGAGTAGGGGCGTAATCCGCAAGCACGGCTTCTACATTGCCGCCCAATTCCTGGATGGTGCTGATGGCGTGCGCCTGTTCGGCTTCGAGCTGGCTGATGTCGCGGACTTTTTCGGCAAAGCGCTTGCCGCTGACGACAGGACGATAGATCAATGTGAGGTACAGCTCGTTCTGCATCAGCTTCTGCTCGGAGAGCGCGCTGAAGTAGGCGTCGGACAGGCTTTGGTTGAAGGCTTGGCCGAAGCGGCTCTTGTCCTTCAGCCGGCGGCGCCGGCGCACGTCGTGCACCCAGAACGCGACATTGGCGAAATCCGGTGCGCGCAAGGTCTGCAGCATGCGGTTGAAGCTGTTATGACGATACTCGATGTCCCCCGCCTCCTTGCCGACGAAGGGCAAGCCGTCCAGCCGCCACACGAGCAGGAAGTCGCCGCCGGTCGTCTTGACCACGGTGGGCGATACATGCGTGGAGAGGGGGATGCATTCGCTGATGGGGGCGTCGGGAATCAACATGGCTTCATGCCGTTGTGAGAGTTAAACCTAGCGACGTGGACTCAAAAAGTCTGTAGGCGCGTCCGCTCCAGCTGTTCATGCTGGAGCGGGACCGATTACTTGTGCTGCCCGGGTCGGCCGCGGTAGCTGTTAGGGGTGAACACCCACATGCCGTCGTGCTCCTTGAGATTGCGCACGCGTGTGCGGAGTAGCAAGTGAAGGCTGAGCAGGCGGAAGATCATTTCATCGCGCTTGGCCATTTGCCGCATCGCGAAGATGACGAACGGGATGAGAACGAGGAAAATGAGATTGGTGTACATCGCCAACAACAGGCACGAACCGGCGCCGATAAAGAAGGGCACGTAAGGCACGCCCATGAACATCGGCGGGCGCGTGCAGCCGCGGAACACCACGTTTTTATGCATAGTGGTTCAGAAGCTGCACAATCATGGCAGTGCCGCACTGCTGACCGGTGTCGCCGACCACCATCTTGGCGATTTGAGCGGCGGCACCGATCAGTACGCCACCAATCAGAATCGGTGCGACGTCCGAGATACGCTTATGTGCAAAGGCGATTTGGTAGCCGGAGAAAACGATCGCGATGGTGACCACGGCGATCGAAGCCATGTTGAGCAGGCCGTTTACGTTGTCAAAGAAGCCGCAGACTTTCTGATCGGAACCGGCGAAGTCCGGCATGGCGAGCGCCAGATTGGGCAGCAAAGCGGTGGCGAGTACGACTAGGCCCAGCATCAACATAGGCTGCATGTTGGAAAATCGATGTTTGATAGGGGCGTTTTTTTTCATCTCGGACTCCTTGTTGAGTGGGTTGCAAGCTGGGAAAGATGCCTGGTAACGGAATGGGCCGTCAGGTTCGTGACGAGCGCCTCGAAACGGTGCTGCTGCCTTAGAAAACGAAAGCTTCATCGCGTGGCTCTTGGTATGAATCAGCCAGATCGGCAGGTTCGGGGGATGCTGTCGAAGTGACCGCCGGTGAGGAGACGGACGTACGTGTGACTGGTTCGTCTGGGCCGAGCACCTGCGGCACGAAGACGTCACTTGCAGCGGTATGGCCGGTGGCGAGTGTGGCCGTCGCGGCGTCGTTTGATGGCGAGTCGGCGGAAACACCGGCAGTGCGCGCCATGGTGGATGGGACAACACTCAAAGCAGTGTCCAGCGCGATGCTGCGCATGGCGATGCGGTACGCGCCGCTATCGTTCTGTAGCTTCGAGACTCGCGTGACGTCGTCGCGAGTTAGAGCAACCGGGACGGCGGCAACTTGGCGACCTTCGAGCGTCAGGCTCCGGCTGATGGAGTCATAGATTTTTTGCACGTATCCATCGCGGTAGCCGGTGATGAAGTTGCCGGAGTGGTAGCAACTGAAAGCCTTGCCCCAATCGTTGCCGGAGCTTGCGTAGCATTCGGCGAGAATGCGAGAGCCGGCCGCCAGATTAGCGCAGGCTTCAAAGGCCTTCTCATAGGTATCCAGGCCATACTTGGCGAGATTGGCGCGATTGACCTGGGCGATGCCCACGGAAAAGTTGTAGCCCTGTTCTTCCAGCATGCGCACAGTGGCGATGGCCTCGCCGAGATTTTGTGGCTGGCGCGCGAGCTGGCCGCCGACCACGCCGATGGCGAACGGGTTATGGCTGGATTCGACATCGACAACGTGCTGCATCACTGCCACCGGCACGGCAAGGTTCGGGCAACTCAGCATTTCCAGGCCTGGCAGCATGACGATGGCTCCTCAGGCGGTATGCGCGTGCAGCACGCGACCGGGATTGAAGTCGATGCCGGTGATGTAGCGGCGGCCGGCATGCGCCTTGATGTGTACGATGATGTCGATGGTCATCATCAGCAGGCGCTTGATGGTGGTGAATTCCAAGCCCGCTCCTTCGGCTGATGCCTTCACCATCAGAGCCAGCTGATCCCAGGTTTGTTCCGTGCTTCCGGCGTGGCAACTAGTGATGGAGCCAGGGTGCCCCGAGGCGCAGTTGCGGATGAAGTAGAACGCTTCATCGCCACGCAGCTCGGCCAGGATGATGCGATCCGGCTTCATGCGCAGGCAGGCTTCCATGCAGCTTTTGGCGGTGACGTTACTGGCGCTCTGGCCTCCCTTGGAATACAGCAGATGCACCACGTTTGGCTGTTCGATGAACAGTTCGCGTGCGTCTTCGATGGTGACTAGCCGTTCGTCGTGGGGAATGTGATGCACCAGCGACTTCATGAAGGTGGTCTTGCCGCTGCCGGTGGCACCGGCGACGACGATGTTCTTCTTGTCGAGCACGGCCTGGCGGAAAAAGTCGCCGTAGCGGCGCTCCGCGCGCAGACGCAACAGCTCGCGATCCTGATCGCTGAGGGCGTGGGTGTCTTCGAGGATTTGCGCGAAGAAGCCGTCTTCCTGATATTGCGCCAACGTTCGGGTTTGCCGTGATGGCAGGCGGATGGTGATCGATACCTTGCCGGCATCGCAGGCGGGCGGAATGACGAATTGTGCACGCTGGCCAGTGGGAAAGGTCAGCGACACCACTGGATCGGTATCGGTGATGTGCTGGCCGGTATTGCTTTCGTTGACGACGGTAGTGCAGAACTGCCGGGCGCGTTCGAAGGTGAGCGTAGGAATCTCCACACGATGCCATCCGGTGCGGTTTTCCAGATAGAGCTCACCCGGCCGATTGATGCAGATTTCCGTAACGTCCGGCGACGCCATGAAATCCTTGATGCCCAGGATGGCGTACTGGTAATCGAGGAAGTCGGTGCTGACGTGGGCGATGATCGAGTCATCCATGGCGCTGTTCCGTGTGCCTAGAAACGAGCCACTACGCCGCTGAAATCCACGTCCTTGGCGACGTAGATGCTCACGACGGTGCCCTGGTTGATGGTGACGGTGGCGGGACGATTGGCAGAACGCTGCACCGCCTGGTTGGCGAGGTTCTGCAGGGTTTGCGCGGTGTTGCTTTCGAATGGTGTTTGCGTGACCACGCCATTGCTGATGGTGGTCTGGGGCGGGCCGTGTTCGGCGGCTTCGTACTTGAACGCATCACTGAGCATGCTGATCAGCAAGGCAGCGCCGATGCGGCTAGGCCAGTGAGCGTTGTAATAGCCCGGATGTCCGGAGCCGCCAAGGTTGTCCACGCCGGGACTGGCCATGTTCACGTCGATGCCGGTGGGTGTCACGATGCGGTCCCACACCACGTAGACGCGGTTGGTCGTCGGCTCGGTGTCGTATTTGCCAAGGACTTTTGAGCCCTTGGGCAACAGCAGGCGATGGCCATTGAACGAATAGACCGGCTCGGTCACCGTGCAGGAGGTAAATCCCGGGTAATCGGTGACAATGCGGGTCTGCAGCACGCAACGAATAAACGTGCCACGCAGCAGCAAGGTGTCGGGATTATTCAATGGCTGCGCATTGGATACGTCGGCGAGCGCTGCGATGCCGCCGGGCGAGGTGGCATGCAGTGCGCCATGGATGCCGGTCATGGCGCCTTGATCGGACCGGGGCGAAGCCGTATCGCCAGCCATCATACGGCGCTCCATCAACGTTGGGCCGCGTGGCGTAAGTGGTGTGACCGTCGTTGACGGCGGGAGCGATGGGGGCTTTGGCGCGAGTGGAATGGCTACGCTTGGTTGCTGTGCCATAGGCGCCGCAGGCAGAGGGGACGGCGTCGGCGGTACGTTCACCGTTTCCTCGCGCGGTTTGGTCTGTGCGTCATGTCGATGCGACAGTCCGTTCGCGAGCAGCAGCACGCTCACAATGAGCACGGCGATCGTACCGGCCAACACGAGGATTGCGTTGCGGCTGCTTCGCTTGGCTTCGTTCGTGCGCAGTTGTGGTGCACCCGCATCGAGGTCGGGTGCTGATGCCTGACGGTATTGCTGCGAATAGCTGTTGCCGGACGATGCTGCGTCGGAGCCACTGTCTTCGGCGCGATAAGGATTGTTCGTGCTCACTTCTTCGCATTCCTTCGCAAGCCGATGACGCTGTTGCCGTGGCGGATGACCAGATAGGGATACGTGCCATGAACGATGAGGGTGTTGCCCTCGACGGTGGTGTTCACCACGGCGTCATCGCCGTGTTCCTTCTCGCGCATGAAAACCGCCGGGAAATCGCCAGTCGGAAACTGCTTCAGGTCGCTCATCTTGACGTAGGTGAATTGGCCGTCGTCATACACATTGACCGGAATTAACCACGACGGAGTGCGGCTACGGGCCGCATAGTCGTAATCAAAGTTGTAGACACGCCCTTTCACCAGCGTGGTGTCCAGCTCCGCGGTTTGACTGTTGGTTGCAGCTTCGTTGCTGAAGCTTGCATCGGCCGGATAGGTGAAGCTGATCTTGTACTGCACGCCGGCGCGCTTGGCCTGGTCCAGGTGGATCCAGTCCGTGGCCACCACCTTCAATTCGAGGATGTAGGTATGCGTCGCCGTGCGGATGATCATGTTGGTATCCACGTCGACGTTCTTGGGCTTGAGGTAGAACACGTTCTCGCGCCGCGTGATGTCCCAGCCATTGCTGAAGCCGGTGCTGTAATCGAGTATTTTTTCGTGCGGACTGAGCTCGATCTGCGTGGTGATGCCCAGGCCCGTGCGTACCTGGTAGATGCGATCGGGCTGATACTGGTATTGCGGAAAAACCTGGGCATGTGCGTGAGGTGCAGGGCCCGCGATTGCCAGACATGCCGCGCCGGACAAGATGAATGTGCGGATTCCCTTCATCAGCGGGCTGCTCCAATAGCGGCGTCTTTCGAGAAAGTTCGCGGTGTTGCCATTGGCGCCGAGGCTCTGGATTGCTCAGGTGCAAGCGTTATCGAAGGTGCTTCCGGCGCGCTCTCAGCGACAGCCGGTGCTGTCGTATTCTGTGGATCTGCTTGCTCAGGCACGCGCACTTCGTCCGGTGCGGCAGTGGCGTAGTCGTTGTCTACGCGATAACTGGTGACCTGGAAGCCGAGCGGATTTTCGATCCGCGCCTGTTCATCCATTTGCAGGTTCGACTTATAGGTAAACTGAAGATTCGCGATCTTGTTGTCCAGCAGTTGGCTCGCGCCGGTCTGTTTGTTGTAGAGGCTGCGCTGGAAGCGCACCGTGGCGCCTTGGGGTGCCTGATTGGCACTACCACCGATCAGAGTGATGCTGAGGATCTTGATGCGAATCGCGCGATCCTTGCCGTAGGTGGCGTATGGGCTGTTGGGATTGTTCGGAGCGTGCAACGCGCGGTAGGGGGCAGCAACCTCGGGTGAGGACATGGTGAGCGTGGCAGTCCAGTCGCGCAGGTTCATCATGGCTACGTCGTAGGACTCCCTGGCCAATATGAAATGCGCGACGTTGCTGCGATTGATCGCTTCGCTGGTGGAGAGCTGATGATTGGCGACATCGTCGGTCAATCGCGTAATGGTGCTGGTGCCGGTATAGGCATCGGCCATGATGATGTAAGGCACCTTTTCCTTCAGTGGCAACATGTAGAAATAGCCGCCTGCAAGGATCAGCGACATCACGAGTGCGCTAAAAGCTACTAGCCACGCGCGGCGCTCGCTGCGTTTGGCAAGATCTGCCACGGTGATTTCATAGTTGATCGACTTGGCGACGGCGTCGTCAATGCGTTGGCTGGACGTGCGCTTGAACATCATGGCTGCCGGGCTGGCGCTGCGATGGTGGTGGCGTTTGCGGCAGCTTCAGCGCGCACGGCGCTGGCCGAACGCACTTGTATCTGGCGGCTGTCGGCTGAAATGAGTACGTCCTGCTCGGCGTAAAGCGCGTTGAGCTTGGTAATCGCTTCCTGGATGTCTGTGGTGTGCAGCTGCGATACGGGCGTATACAACGCGAAGTCCGATGGCAGCAGATAGACAAGCTGTAAGCCAGAATCCTTCGCCCAACGCGTAAGCATGGTTTTGAGCGTGCCATCCATGGGCGCTCCGTAGAAGATATAGGCCCTGGCCAGCGGAATTTCCGTTGGTGCGCTTTGGAAATGATTTACCGGCTTCCACCGCCCACCAACATCTTTGGCCGCGGGCGTACCGCAAGCAGTAAGCGTAAGGGCAATCAAAAGTGTTGCCGCCCGCAGGCATCCATGCCGAAAAAAATCGAGATCCATCGTCGCGTCGGTGTTCCCCATGAACGAGGAAAAATCATACCGTTGCAGGTATGGCTGGCAGATATCAGCTAATCAGCAGCCGTTTTGTGCGTGCTTGGCTATTCCTTGCTCGCATGAATGCCAGCCGTGGCGTGTGGGCTTTTTCGTTTGAAACGTGCTCGGAACTTACTGGTGCGGAATTTGACGCACGCGCATAGTTGGGGTGAAGACCCCAAATGGATGTCTAAACGTAGGGAATGCCGGAGCTCGCGCCCCCGCCTGCATCAGGCGCGCAACAAGGCCGGGGTCGCGTTCGCACCTACCGCTTCCACCATCGCTTTCACCACGTGGTGGTTGCCTGCGATGACGTTGCCGCTTTCGGGGATGCCTTCACGCCCAGCGAAGTCGCAGTACTGGCCGCCGGCTTCGCGCACCAGCAGCACACCGGCGGCCATGTCCCAGGGCTTCAGGCCGATTTCGAAGAAGCCGTCGTAGCGGCCGGCGGCGGTGTAGGCGAGGTCGAGGGCGGCGGAGCCGGAGCGGCGGATGTCTTCGGCCTGGGCGAGCAGGGCGCGCGTCATGGCCAGTTGCGATTCGAGGTGCGCGCGCTGGCGGTAGGGGAAGCCAGTGCCGATCATGGCGCCGTTGAGGTTTTCACGCTTGCTGACGCGGATGCGGCGGTCGTTGAGGTAGGCGCCGTCGCCCTTGCTGGCGGTGAAGAGTTCATCGCGCAGCGGGTCGAACACCACGGCGTAGACCGGCTCGCCCTTGTCGAGCATGGCGATGGAAACGCTGAAGTGGGGAATGCCGCGCAGGTAATTGTGCGTGCCATCGAGCGGATCGATCACCCACACTTGCGGGCTCTTGCCGATCGCGCCGCCTTCTTCGGCGAGGATGGCATGGGTGGGATAGGCGCGGCGTAGTTCTTTGACGATTTCGGCCTCGGCCAGACGATCGACTTCGGAGGCGAAGTCCATGCGCTGCTTTTCAACGACGTTGAGACCGTCGATGCGGTTCATGTAACGCAGGATCACGTTACCGGCGGAGCGCGCGGCGCGTACCGCGACGTTGACGGCGGGTCTGGTCATGGCTTTGGCTTGGCAAAAGAACGGGTTAGCGGTCGGCCATGGTAGCAGAGCGGCCAGGGGCGGGCGAGCGGCCGCACCGGTGGCAGGCGGTGTCGCCCCTTCTTGGCGGAGCCGTAGGGATGCACTGATCGATTCCATGTACCTGTCACCGCACTGTATGCGTGTCTGGCGGCGCCCCAGCGACGAAGGCAGACTGGCGGCGTTGGGGCGCCGCCAGACACGCATACAGTGCGGCCCCAGCATTTTGAATTTATAGGATGGGGTGACGTCCAGAAGGCCCGCAGCCTGCGCCGCGCGGCTTGAACAGAGGGCCAGTCTGCACGGCGCCACGCAACACAGTCTGCGGGCCTTCTGGATCTCATGCCGGGTGCGTGGAATAGATCAGAGCATCCCTTATCCTTGCCACCCTCCTGAATGTCTGATGGTTTGCCGCATGAGCGTTATTGCCGACCTTCCCTGCCGCTTCCGTTTCGTTCTCGTCCGCACTTCCCATCCGGGCAATATCGGCAGCGCGGCGCGGGCCATGCGGACCATGGGCTTTGCCCGCATGGAGCTGGTATCGCCCCATCGCTTTCCCGATCGGGAGGCCTCGGCCATGGCGGCGGGCGCGGACGACGTGCTGGAAGGGGCCGGTGTGCATGCCGGCTTGGTGGACGCGCTGGCGGGTGCGAGCTTCTCCCTGGGGCTGTCCGCACGGCGTCGTGGCGTGCACTTGCCGGAACTGACGCCGCGTGAAGCGGCGGCGCAGGCGCTGGCCGCGGCCGAGCGCGGTGGGCAGGTGGCCTTGGTGTTCGGCAATGAGCGCACCGGCCTTGAGAACGAGGAATTGGCGCGCTGCCATGCGATGGTGCGTATCCCCAGCGTGGACGATTTCAGCTCGCTTAATCTCGCGCAGGCGGTGCAGGTGATGGCCTATGAATGTCGCCTGGCCTTGCTCGGTGAAAAGCTGCCGGCGTCACCGCCGCTGCATGACGAGCCGCCGGCCGATGCGGCGCAGATGGAGCGCTTCTTCGAGCATCTGTCGCAGACGCTGGACGATATCGATTTCCACAAGGGGCGCGCGTCGACCACGATCATGTTGCGTTTGCGCAAGTTGTTTCTGCGCGCGCAGATGGATGAGCGCGAGTTGCGCATGTTGCATGGGATTCTGGCCGATGCGCAGCGAATGGCGCGATTGGCTAACGGCAAGCCGTAGGTTGGGGTGCGAACCCCAACATTTTGTCCTTGCTAGCATCGCGATGTTGGGGTTCGCACCCCAACCTACCGTCACTGCTCGTCGACCATGATCATGTTGCGTTTGCGCAAGCTGTTTTTGCGCGCGCAGATGGATGAGCGCGAGTTGCGCATGTTGCATGGGATTCTGGCCGATGCGCAGCGGATGGCGCGATTGGCTAATGGCAAGCCGTAGGTTGGGGTGCGAACCCCAACCCACCGTCACTGCTCGTCATCGGCGAGTTCGATCTGCGGCGCGGGTGTCACCAGCAGCTTGTCGATACGCGCGCCGTCGAGATCCACCACTTCAAAGCGAATGCCGCGCCACGCGAACACTTCGCCGACCTGCGGAATATGGCCCAGCGCCGCCATCACCATGCCGGCGGCGGTGCGGAAATCGTGCTCGTCTTCGCCGGGCAGGTGATCCAGGTGCAGCAGTTCGCGCAGGTCGTCGGTGGAAAGCGCGCCATCGATCAGCCAGGTGCCGTCTGCGCGTTGCACGATCGGCGAGTGTTCTTCACCACTGCCATGGCCGAGCTGGCTGGCGCCGACGACCGCGGCGAGCAGATCGTTGAGAGTGACCACGCCGTCGATATCGCCGTATTCATCCACGACCAAAGCCATAGGCGTTTCGGCGTCGCGGAATTCTTCCAACAGATCGAGCGCGCGCGCCGTGCCGGGTACATACAGCGGCTTGGCGAGGGTGCGGAACAGGTCCAGCTTGCCCTTGGCGAGGCCACCGAGCAGGCTCTTTACTTCCATCACGCCGACGATGTCGCTTTCATCGCTGCGGTAGACCGGATAGCGCGAATACGAGGTTTCCCGCAGCACTTCCAGGTTCTCCTCCATCGACGCGTTGATGTCGAGCCAGGCGATGCGCATGCGCGGTGTCATCACGCTGTCTACCGTGCGATCGCCCAGGCGCAGTACGCGGTTGACCATGGCCTGTTCGTCAACATCGAGCACACCCTGTTCGGTGCTTTCGGCCACCAGCAGGCGGATTTCTTCTTCGGTGGCGGCATTGTCGCCGTGTTTCTTCACCCGCAGCAGTTGCAGCAGCACACCGCTCGAACGGTTGAGTAGCCACACGAATGGCGCGGTGGCGCGCGACAGCACCAGCATCGGCATGCCGACAATGCTCGACACCTTTTCCGGTGCGGAAAGAGCCAGGCGCTTGGGTACCAGTTCGCCGACCACGATCTGGATGAAGGAGATCACCATGAAGCCCAACACCACGCCAATGATCCGCGTGTAAGGCGCCAGCCAGGCGATGCTGCCGTCATGCAGCATGTCGCTGATATGCGCGCCCACGGCATCGCCGGCGACCGAGCCGGTGATCAGCATGACCAGGGTGATGCCGACCTGCACGGTGGAAAGGAAATGCTCCGGGGCTTCGGCATGGCGCAGCGCGACCTGGGCGCGGCGGCTGGTGCGGGCCATCTGTTTGAGCCGGCTTTTGCGCGAGGCAACCAGCGCCATTTCCGACAGCGCGAAAAAACCGTTGCAAAGGGCGAGGAGAAGGACGAGCGCGATTGTGGTCAGCATCGCGACAGGGCATCAGGTGCGGGCATGCCATCCAGTGTAAGGCACCTAGGCCACTCCCGGGATACTAAGAGCCTGTTTTGATGCCTCAGCGCAGCTCGCCTCGCCCCTGAGTAGCCGTCCTGCGCCCGCGCGTGGCTTGACCGGACAGCCAGTCTGGCGCTGCGCCACGCACGCCCACCTGACGACTACTCAGGAACGAGACGAACTACGCCGAGGCATCAAGCAGGCTCTAAGCGCGGGTGATGCGGTGCGACAGGGGGCTCCTGTAACATTCGCGAAATAATTGCCCTTTCCTGCGCAGACTCCCGCATGTTTTCACTCCAGACGATTTTCGGTAAAGGCGACAAGTTCTACGGCCTGCTGGAACAAAGCGCCGAAGCGGCCCGCGAAAGCGCCAAGGCCCTGCATGAACTGGTGTCCCTGGCCGACCACACGCCGGTCATGGCCGCCTTCGCCGCCGCCCGCAAGCGGGAGAAGGCGCTGGCCACGCAGATCAGCGAAGAACTGGTGAATACCTTCGTCACCGCGCTGGATCGCGAAGACATCGAGGCGCTCAATAGCGCGCTGTACAAAATCCCCAAAAGCGTAGAGAAGTTCGCCGAACGCTACACCATCGTCACCAGTCGCCTGCAAGGCGTGGACTTCAGTCAGCGCACCTTGGTACTGACGCGTTCCACTGACGTGGTGGTGGAGATGATCGGCGAACTGCGCCGCGGCCTGCGCATCGACCCGGTCAAGAAGCTGCAGGATCGCATGCAGACGCTGGAGTCGGAGGGCGACCGCATGCTGCTGGCGCCGTACCGCACGCTTTATCTGGAAAGCGACGACGCGATGCGCGCGATGCTGGCCAAGGATCTGTTCGAGCTGATCGAGAAGGCCATCGACCGCTGCCGCGACGTCGGCAATATCGTCTACTCCATCGTGTTGAAGAACTCCTGAGGAGCACGCCTTGCACGTTTCATCTCATGCATGGCGCGCACTGACGGGAGTGTGCGCATGAGCCTCGGCTTGGTCATCGCGGTCGTGCTGATCGCGCTCATCTTCACATACATCAACGGCTTTCATGACACCGCCAACTCGATCGCCACCGTCGTGGCGACCAAGGTGCTGTCGCCGGGCCAGGCGGTGTTGCTGGCCGCGGTCACCAACATGATCGGCGCCATGTGGGGCACCGCGGTGGCGGCCACCATTGCGGCCGGCATCGTCAATACCGGCGTGGTACATGCGGGCTCGGAGCTGCTGATCTGCGCGCTGCTTGCGGCCATCGTGTGGAACCTGATCACCTGGTGGCTGGGCCTGCCGTCCAGCTCCAGCCATGCGCTGGTGGGGGCGCTGGTCGGCGCGGCGATCGCCGAGGCTGGCGGTAATTTCCAGGCGGTGATCTGGGCGCAGGGCGGCGCGCACTGGTGGGAGGGCAGGGGTGTGCTGCCTAAGGTGGTGATGCCGATGGTGGTGTCGCCGGTGATGGGCTTCGTCCTGGGCTTCGTCTTGATGGGCGGGCTGTATGCGCTGCTGGCGTGGTTCGCGTCCCGCAAGGGATTCTTGCGCCACCTGGGTCGCACGCCGTTCGTCAACAGCGTGTTCGGCAAGGCGCAGATTCTGTCGGCCAGTGCGATGGGTCTGGCGCACGGCATGAACGACGCGCAGAAAAGCATGGGCATCATCGCCCTCGCCCTGGCCAGTGCTACGGCGGCAGGGCGGTTCGATCACCTGCCGGTGTGGCTGTCGTTCCTGCGCATCCATGAATCCACGGCCGGCGGTTTTGCCGTGCCGCACTGGGTGGCGGCGGTGTGCGCGCTCACGATGGCTGGCGGTACCGCCGGTGGCGGCTGGCGCATCATCAAGACGCTCGGCCACAAGATGGTGAAGCTGCATCCCATCAATGGCTTTGCCGCCGAAGGCAGTTCGGCGCTGGTGATTTTGAGTGCGTCGGCGTTTGGCCTGCCGGTGTCGACTACGCACGTGGTGTCGTCGTCGATCATGGGCGTGGGTTCGGCCAAGCGCTTCAATGCGATCCGCTGGTCGGTGGTGGAGCGCATGGTGTGGGCGTGGATACTTACCCTGCCGGTGACCGCGCTGATCGCGTACGGGCTGATTTACGTGGCGCGGCAGTTTCTTTGAACTAGGATGGGATGAAATTCCGGCACAGCCCGCCATGCTCATGATGGTGGGATTTCATCCCAGCCTGCGATTAAAAGCTGTCGCCGCTTTCCACAATCAATTGCTCCAGCTGATCGCCCAACGCGCCTAGCTCGCTGATCAAGCGCATCAGCTCTTGCCCATTCACCAGCTCATATGGCCGGTTCTCGCACAGATGCAGGTAGGGCGAGCCACCCAGGTCCGCCACCGCCAGAAAGCCCACCCGCTGTTGCCAATTGAAACGCAGGCAACGCTTGGGATCGGCACCCGACAGCGGGCCGATCGGGGTGGAAATGCGCAGATAACGGCGGCCGCCTTCGTCTTCCAGTTCGGCCAGGTAGATGCCTTGATGGCGACCTTCTGGCAGGCTCAGGTCGAAGCTGATCACGTACGGATCGTTCCGCCGCAAGGTATGCAGGCTGCTGATCAGCGAACGCACGGCTTCGAAGTGATGCATGCGGTGATCCTGGCGGGAGCGGGTTCGCTGCTACTCTGCCACGAGTCGGGCATAAGCGGATCAAATCTGCGTAAAGTGCACACCGTTATGAAACCGGAATACTTGAAAGTCTTCGAGGCCATTGCAGCCATTCCGCCCGGCCGCGTAGCCAGTTATGGCGCCATCGCCGCGCGTGCCGGCCTGCCGGGACGCGCCCGGTTGGTGGGACGCCTGCTGGGTGAAGTGCCCAATGGCATGACGCTGCCGTGGTTCCGCGTGCTGCGTTCCAGTGGGCAGATCGCCATGCCGGCCGGCAGCCGCGGCTTTCGCGAGCAATGCCGCTTGCTGCGCGCGGAAGGCGTGGAGGTGAAGAACGGCCGCGTACCGCTGTCACGCTTCGGGCTGGATGCGGATGTGGATCGCCAGTTGTGGGGCTTGCCCTGATTCGGTTCTTGTCGACGGACCTCGCGGGGCGGTTGCCGCTGACGCGGATCATTGCTCGATGGCCTGGCCCAAAGGGCATAAGCTTGTCGCTGGATGCGACCCTTACTCCCACCCTTGCCCAGCATAGCTAGTGAAAAAGCGAAGGTTTGTTTCGTCATTCCAGCGAAAGCTGGAATCCAGTGCCTTGAGTCCGAAGCAAAGTCACTGGGCCCCAGCTTTCGCTGGGGCGACGAGCCTGGTTTTTTCGCAAGCCTGATAGAAAACAAAGCATGCCCGCCACACCCCTGGAAATTCTCCAAAGCATTTTTGGTTACGCCCACTTTCGCGGCCATCAGCAAGCCATCGTCGAGCACGTCGCTGAAGGTGGCGATGCACTGGTGCTGATGCCAACGGGCGGCGGCAAATCGCTGTGCTATCAGATTCCCGCGCTGTTGCGGCAGGGCACTGGCATTGTGGTGTCGCCGCTGATCGCACTGATGCATGATCAGGTGGATGCGCTGCGCGAGGCAGGCGTGTCGGCGGCCTATTTGAACTCCAGCCTGGATGCGTTCGAGCAACGCGAAGTGGAGCGCAAGCTCTCGGCCAGCGAACTGGATTTGCTGTACGTCGCGCCGGAACGCCTGCTTACGCCACGTTTCCTCGAACTGCTCGATCGCACCGAAGTGGCGCTGTTCGCCATCGACGAAGCGCACTGCGTTTCGCAGTGGGGACACGATTTCCGGCCGGAATACCGCGAGCTGACCATCCTGCATCAGCGCTATCCGCAGGTGCCGCGCATTGCGCTTACCGCTACTGCCGATCCACGCACGCGCGAGGAAATCGTCGAGCGCCTGGTGCTGCAGGATGCGCGTCAATTCGTTTCCAGCTTCGACCGGCCGAACATCCGCTACACCGTGACACAACGCCATAATCCGCGCAGCCAGCTGATGAGTTTTCTGGATGGCCATCGCGGCGACGCCGGCATCGTCTATTGCATGAGCCGCCGTAAAGTCGACGACACCGCCGAGTGGCTCAGCGAGGCAGGTATCGAAGCGTTGCCCTACCACGCCGGTCTCGATGCATCGACGCGCATGGCGAACCAGCAACGCTTTTTGCGCGAAGACGGCGTTGTGATGGTGGCGACGGTGGCCTTCGGCATGGGCATCGACAAACCGGACGTACGCTTCGTCGCACACCTGGATTTGCCGCGCAGCATGGAAGGCTATTACCAGGAAACCGGCCGTGGCGGGCGTGATGGTCTGCCGGCGGAGGCTTGGATGATCTATGGCCTCTCGGACGTCGTGACGATGAGCCAGATGATTGCGCAATCCGAATCCGGCGATGAGCGCAAGCGCATCGAGCGTTCCAAACTGGATTCCTTGCTTTGCTACGCGGAAGCTATGCAATGCCGGCGCAAATTGCTGTTGGCTGCGTTCGGCGAAACATTCGACGACCCGTGCGGCAATTGCGACAACTGCCTCAATCCGCCCAAGACGTGGGATGCCACGGTTCCTGCACAGAAAGCGCTATCGGCGGTGTACCGCAGCGGCCAGCGTTTCGGCGCGGGGCACGTGATCGACATTCTGCGCGGCATCGACAGCGAGCGTATGAGTCAGCTTGGGCACGATCGCCTCAGCACGTTCGGCATCGGCGCCGATATGGATGAAAAGCAATGGCGCTCGGTGTTTCGCCAATTGCTTGCCGCCGGCTTGTTGGCAACGGACGCGGAGGGTTTTGGCACCTTGCGCCTTACGGCGGCCAGCCGCGATGTCTTGGTCGGCAATCAATCGATACATATGCGCGAGGAAACGCGTCCTGCGCGTCGCGCATCACGTCGTCGCGACAGCCAGTTGGTAACCGGCGCGAGTCTGGGTATCGAAGTCTACGAACAGCCGATGTGGGATGCGTTGCGCGGCTTGCGCTCGCGCCTGGCCAAGCAGCACGGTGTGCCGGCGTATGTGATTTTTCACGACGCCACGTTGTTGGCGATGTTGCGCGCGATGCCGGAGAACGAAGACGAACTTGCTTCGATCAGCGGTGTGGGCGAGGCCAAGCTCAAGCGCTATGGACGCGATTTTCTGGAAGTGATCAACGCGAAGGCATAGCAACCGCGTTGTAGGCTGGGATGAAATCCCAGCACAGCCATACATGGACGAAGCCGGGCTTTCATCCCAGCCTACGTTCCGGCCTGTTATGCAAAAGGCCGTGACCGATCATCCATGATCAGTCACGTCACGATTGGGCCGGTTCCACACGCGACGCGCACGACGCACGCGCGGCTGCGAAGGATCCATGCCACTGACCCGAATGCCATTGGTGGCGCGCGCCAGGCGCGCATGCGGTAGATAGGCGGCCTCGGCGACGTAGCGCCATTGACTCAGCGTTTGCGGCAGGCGTGCCTGGGGCCAGGCTTCGAGCAGCGCATCCAGCGCCGCCTCGGCGGAATCATGCCGGGCCACTTCCTTTGCCTCGACCAACGAACGCCAGCGGTGGCCATGCTTGACGATACGAAACAAGCCACGGCTGGAAGGAAAAACATACTGCGAAACCATCCGGATATTCTCCCAATCCGATGGTGAAAGCATCGCGCACGCTGATGACGGAAGGATGATCCCCATGCGTCACTACGATGGCGAGGTGTGATGCTTTTGTGAGTGGCGTGCGTCGTGCGTTAGGAACGTGTGAGATCACTCTGCGTGGCAGGCGATGCCAGGCGCACTGGCAATGCTTTCGCCGAACGCCAGTGGCGCCAACATGCCGTCATGCATGCCCTTGGTCCACCATTGCCAGCCTTCGCCGATATAGCGGGCGCCGCTGCCGGAGAGGGCAACGTGCAACGTATGCGTTTCGCCCTTGAGCCTGATAATGGCGGTGTTGTCGTCCGGATAGCTGGCCTGTACGACCTGTCCATCACTGCATGTGTAGTTCACCCATGCATGGACGTGGCCGGAAGGTGTTGATGCGCAGCCAGAGAGTGCGAGCATCAGTGCGGCTGCGGCGCTGCCTTGTTTGATCATGATTGCCTCTTTGCACCATGTTCCGAACTCGGGAATTTGCAGTTGCCGTTGAGCTTCGACCCATCATTCCAGCGAAGCTGGAATCCAGTGCTTTTCAGCCTCGAAGTTGCCGGATTCCAGCTTTTGCTGGAATGACGGGCGAGAGTTTGCAGCGATCGAAAACCTTGCGTTCGGGGCATGGCCCTTTGCCCATGTTCGGCAAAGCATAAGGCGATCGACCCGTGTGGGCCGATGGCTTGCTCAAAGGGCTTGCTTTATAGGTATTAATGCAACGCTGATTGGGCGAGTTTCTTGATCTGGTCAGGATCAGTAATGCCCACCTGCCGATCCGTTTCCTTTTCACCTTTGAAGGCGATCAACGTGCTCTGCTGGACAATGCCCAACGCGCGCTTTTCCTCAGTCTGCTTGTCGTAATCCAGGCGCAGAATGACCAGCTTGTCAAAGGCAGGATCCTTGGCCAGCGCATCAATGGTAGGCGCCTGTTTGCGGCAGGTGGGACACCAGCTTGCATAGGCATCCACCAGCACAGGTTTGCCAGCGGCTTGCGCGGCCTTCAATGCGGCAGTGGTGAACGGCTGGATAGGCTGGGCCATCAATGGCGTGGCGGTGATCAGACCAAGCACCAGAGCGAGGGAAAGCTTGCGGAGAAAAGACATCGACAGTTCCTTCTTGTTGTGGTGATACGGACGTATTCGCTGCAGACATCGCGTGGGTTACACGTAACCTCGTGAGCTTGCACAACGAAAAGTGGAGAGAGCTTTCACAAGGAGTTGAACATGTTGATCCATAAGCCCGGGTGTTTTGTCCGTGCAGGAGCACGCACATGAGCGGCGCTCTCAGTCCGGCTGTCGCGTATGCCGCTGGGGCATTGACGATCCTTTCACCGTGCGTGCTGCCATTGATTCCCATCGTGCTCGGCAGTGCAGCGCAGCGCCATCGCTGGGGGCCGCTGGCGTTGGCATCAGGCTTGGTAGCGTCGTTCACGGTTACCGGTTTCATCATCGCTGCGTTTGGTGCATCAGCTGGGCTCAGTCCGGAAACGATTCGCCTGTGGAGTGCGGTTTTGCTGCTGCTGGTAGGTGTGGTGCTGGTCATTCCGCGCCTGCAATTATGGTTTGAACACGCGGCAGGCCCACTCGCCAATTGGGCGGGCGAACGCCAGGCGCGACTGGAACAGTTCGGCTTGTTAGGGCAGGCCGGTATTGGCGTGTTGCTTGGTTTGGTGTGGAGCCCTTGTGTGGGACCAACCCTGGGCGCGGCGACATTGCTTGCGGCGCAAGGCAAAGATCTTGGACAGGTTGTCTTGGTGATGGCGGCGTTTGCACTCGGCATCGCGACGGTATTGCTGATTTTGGCGCTATTCGCGCAGAGCCTGATGGCGCGTTGGCGCGGCAGATTGATGGAGGCCGGTGCGCGCGGCAAGCGAGTGCTTGGCGTGCTTATCGTGCTGGTCGGCGTTTTTATTATCACGGGCACCGATCGTCATCTCGAAGCTGCCCTCATCGGCGTATTGCCGGACTGGGTAACGAATCTCTCGACGTCTCTGTAAGACCCATATGGCTGGCCGTGCATGTCTGCACGGCCAGCACATGACAGCTCACGTGTTTCAGTTGGTGCCGATGATGCGGCCCGATTGTGCATCGATTTGCAAGGTCACCTTTACGCCGGCATTGTTCTTCGCCTTGGCCGTCCAAATGCCATGGTCGAAATCGACGTCATGCACATGCGTATAGCCTTCCGAGGAAAGCATGGCGCGCACGTCTGTTTCGTTGAGGCTGGACACCTGCTTGTTCGGATAAGCCTTGCCGGTGAGCGGATCCACGCGCAGTTTCACGCGTGAGCCGTCACCACTGCGGGCGCGTGCCGTCCACACGCCGTTTTTGAAATCGACATCGTGAACGTCCGTGTAGCCTTGCTGTGTCAGCTGCGTAACGATCTCATGTTGAGTCAACGCAGCATGCTCATCTTGCGCCATGGCCATGCCGGCAGAGCCCAGCGCCAATGCCATGGTCAATGAAGCGATCTTCTTCACGGACTTTACCCTCGCTGCCTGTGAGTGCCTGGAGTGTTGGTCGCAAGCAATCAATCGGCAGTGAAGAAAACATTAGCCGGGTAGGGGAGTGTTCATGCTGTATTGCGGCTCACGTAGAGCCATCAACGTTTTCGACTATCGCGGTGTATCAATCAGCTGCTGCGCAACGACCGTGCCTGCGCAAGCGCGGTCCCCTCCATTTATTCCACGGCCAGGGCTCCGCGATCGTTGTGGCCATTACGGCACTCAGCGGAGCAGATTCCACTCAACCCATAAGGAGGGTGTTGGCGGCAAATAAGGCGTGAAAGTCATCTGGACGCAGGAAGCGGAGCTGGACCGCGAAGATGTGCTGGATCTCATTGCACTCGACAATGCGGCGGCGGCAATACGGATGGACGAACTCTTTAGCAACGTCGTTGCGCGGGCTGACACCTGCCGCCTACGCAAAGCAGTTAAAGAAAAGCGATCGATCCAACTTTGGACAAAGCGTACGGAACGTCGCGTAGTTGAACCGCATCGCGTTGAGGCTTTCAGTCTTCCGGGTGACGCGTTGTTTGAAGCAACTCGCAAGAAGAAAGTCTGGATCGTTGTTAAGACAGAAACTGCAGGAACGATTAAGCGACGCGGGCGAAAATTTTGGTCAATCGCTAGCGACTATGCTGCGTTGGTTGAAATTGCAACGCGAGGTGGCGAAGGGGGTGGTTTCCCCATGTAAATTGGGTGGGTAGATGTGCGGGTATTTCGAACCACAGAAATGAAAAAAGCCAAGGTCGTCAAAACCTTGGCTTTTAAACATGGTGGCCGGGGACGGAATCGAACCGCCGACACGGGGATTTTCAATCCCCTGCTCTACCAACTGAGCTACCCGGCCAGATCCCCATGCGTTGCATGGGAGCCGCTCATTAAATCGGATGTGGCGGACGGCGTCAAGACTCGTCCTCGGGTGGTTTGTAGCCTTCGGGTTTCTTTACCTCGCCGCCGAACAGGAATTTTTCCATTTCACCGCCCAGGAATTGGCGTGACTTGGGATCGAGCGGATTGATGCGGTATTCGTTGATCAGCATGGTCTGGTGGGCCAGCCACTGCTGCCAGGCGGGTTTGGAGATCTCGGCAAAAATGCGCTGGCCCAGCGGGCCGGGCCAAGGGGCGAAATCCAGGCCTTCGGCATCGATGCCGAGTTTGGCGCAATGAACAGTACGGCTCATCGGAGTTATCTCTGATTGGTGTTACGACGCAGTGGGTTCGGGCAGCGCCATCAGCAGCGAACGCACTGGCGCGGGCAGCCCGAGTGCAGATAGCTCGCTGATGGTGCACCAGCGCAAATCGGCATTATCGGCGATGGCGTGCGCGGCTGTCGCGCCGTCGAACAGCAGCGGCTGGATCTGCAGGCGATAGTGGCTGAAGACGTGCACGAAGGGCGTGAGTGGTTGTGCGTCGTCGATGCGCGCATGACGTTGCGCCTCGCGCCAGGCATCGTCGGTGCCGTCGGCTTCCGGCAGGCTCCACAAGCCGGACCACACGCCTTGCGCACCGCGCCGCTGCAACAGCACGCAGCCATCGGCATTGCGCAGGATCAACATGGTGGTGCTGCGGGTTGGGATCGTCTTGCCCGGTTTGGGTGTAGGGAGCTGCGCGGTGAGATTGTCGCGATGGGCAATGCAGTCGCTTCGCATGGGGCACATCGCGCACAACGGACGCGTGCGCACGCAGACGGTTGCACCCAGGTCCATGATCGCCTGCGTGTAGTCGGCGGTGCGCTCGCCTGGCGTATGTGCATCCGCGTGCTGCCAGAGTTGCTTCTCGACCTCGCGCTCACCCGGATGCCCCACGATGCCGTGATAGCGCGTAAGCACGCGTTTCACGTTGCCATCGAGGATCGGGAAACGCAGCCCATAAGCTTGCGCCAGGATGGCGCCTGCGGTGGAGCGGCCGATGCCGGGCAGCGCTGCCAGCGCGTCGAAATCGCGCGGCAGTTCGCCGCCGTGCTGTTCCACGCACGCTTGCGCGGCGCGGTGCAGAAAGCGTGCGCGACGGTAGTAGCCAAGGCCAGACCACAGCGCGAGCACGGTGTCTTCATCCGCTGCGGCGAGATCGCGCAGGGTGGGCAGTTGCGTGACGAAGCGTTGAAAGTAGGGAATGACCGTGACCACCTGCGTTTGCTGCAGCATGATTTCCGACAGCCATACGCGATAGGCATCGCGCGGATGTTGCCAGGGCAGATCGTGGCGGCCGTGGCGATCAAACCAGGCGAGCAGGGCAGATGCGAAGGGAGTCACTGCGGTCGTGGCGCTACGGGAATGGTGGAGGCGGGAGGGGCCGTGCTTTCTGCGGCAGCGGGGACAGCATCGCCGGTCTGCACGCTCAGCCCTTCGATGTGGATGTTGCCGACATCGAGTGTGGCCATGTCGACCTGGCCGTTGCCGGGCGGCGTGGACAATTTGGGTTCCTGCGAACTGGCCAGCTGGTTCCACCACTGCGCCAGCGCGAGCGGCGGCAGTTCGAGATCGATGTGGTTGCCGGTGCCGAGCAGCGCCAGATGCAGCAGCAAGGGCTTGCCGTGCGTAGGCGGTGCAAGCATCACGGCGGCGTCGTAGTCGCCTTGTTCGGCAAGATGGAATTTGCCTTGCAGCTGCATGGATGCATTCGCCGAACCTGCCCAGTAGGCGTGGCCGGTCAGGTGAAGAGTGGTGGCGCTGTTATCGGCCACCTGGATGTTGATGGCGTCGAGTTTCAGCGCGCCGTTGGCAATGTTCGGCACGCTGGAGAGCTGCCAGCGCAGCGGCGTGCCGTCGGTTTCCTTGGCGGACAGGTTTACCCAGAAAGCCTGTCCGGGTGCGAGGCGTCCGGTGTCGAGCGATACATCGCTCAACCATTCGCTGTTGTTCTGCACCACGCTGCCGTTGCGAATGCGTACACCGGTGGCGATGCGCGGGATTTCTTCCGGCACCGTCGCCGATTGCGGCGGCAGGTTCATCAGCCAGGCTTGCAGCGCATCGAGATCCACGCGTGGTGAATTGATCTGCATGCGCGAGATCACCACTTCGCGACCGAACACGGTGCGCCATGGCAGCACCAATCGCCCATTGGCGGCGAGCAGGATCGGCATCGCATTGGGGCCGGCGCCGCTCGCCGTAAGCGTGATGCCTTCCAATTGCAGGGCAGGGCGCGGAAATAGCGTGGGGCTGGCCGGGCTGGACAGCGTGAGCTGCAGGCCGACCTCATGCGCTTGCTGTTGCAGCATCGCTGTGAAGCGATCGGGCTGCAGCAGCAGGTACAACGCCACCAGCACCACCAGCATGATGCCGCCGGCGATGCTGGCGAGGGTAATCAGCAGCCATCGCAGTGGGCGCGGGAGCATCCTAGGCTCGCGCGAATTCGGCGGGCAGCAAGCCGTCGACGTAGGCATCCGCATCGAACACGCGCAGGTCCGTAGCGGTTTCGCCCAAGCCGACAAAGCGGATCGGCAAGCCGAATTCACGCGCCAGCGCGAACACCACGCCGCCCTTGGCGGTGCCGTCGAGCTTGGTCACCACCAGGCCCGTCACGCCCACGATCTGGCGGAACTGGCGCACCTGGTTCACGGCGTTCTGGCCGGTGGTGCCGTCGATCACCATCAGTACTTCGTGTGGCGCGTCGGTATCGAGCTTCTTGAGCACCCGGGCGATCTTGCCCAGTTCGTCCATCAAGCCGCCTTGCGTGTGCAGGCGACCGGCGGTGTCGGCGATCAGCACATCGGCATTGCGCGAACGTGCCGCTTGCAAGGCATCAAAGATGACGCTGGCGGCGTCGGCGTCCTGGCCCTGCGAAATCACCGGCACCTGGTTGCGTTCGCCCCAGGTCTTGAGTTGCTCCACCGCGGCGGCGCGGAAGGTGTCGCCGGCGGCCAGCAACACTTGGCGTTTCTCATCGCGCCAGCGGCGCGCCAGTTTGCCGATGGTGGTGGTCTTGCCCGCGCCGTTGATGCCGACAATCAGCACCACGAACGGTTTGCGGCCGCTGACGTCCAGCGGCTTCTGCACCGGCTTGAGCAGCGCGACCAGTTCCTGGCGCAGTGCCTGCAGCAGGGCGTTGGCGTCGGCGAACTCGCGCTTGTGCATGCGCTTGCGCAGGTTTTCCACCAGCGAGGTGCTGGCTTCGATACCAACGTCGGCGGTGATCAGGGTGGTTTCCAGTTCGTCCAGCAGGACGTCGTCCAGCTTGGGATTGCGGGAGAACAGCGAGGAGAGTCCGCGCGCAAAGGTGCTGCCTGACAGGCGCTCGCGCCAGCTGCGCTTGACCGGCGTCGCCTCGGCCACCGGCTCGAGGGGGATGGCGATTTCCGCCACGGGCGTTACCGGCTCGGACGCCTGCACTTCTTCGGCGGGCGCCTGCGGGACGACTTCCTCGTTTTCCGCGGCCCCCTGGTCGGCGGGCTTCTTTTTCCAGAACTTGAGCATGAGGGACGTGCTTCAAAGACAATGCGGTGGGATGCTCTAACCGATTTTGCGTGGGTGGCATGATGCCCAGAAGGCCCGCAGGTTGTGCTGCGCAGCGCAGGGAAGGCTGGTTGCCTTGCCAAGCCGCACGGCGCAGCATGCGGGCCTTCTGGGCATCACCCTTCGGGCCGGCCCTGTCTGTTCGCATCTCTGCGGCCCATCGTCTCGACAGACGGCCAGTCTGCCTTCGCCGATGGCCCCCGTGATCTGCGAACAGACAGGGCCGGTAACACCCACGCAAAATCGGTTAGAGCATCCCCATGCTAACACCCCCACCCGTACTGTCCGCTGAGGGCGCAGTCGCATGAAGGCTGCGCCCGGTCGAATCCGCATCATCGGCGGCAATTTACGCAATTCACGCTTGAACGTGCCCGATCTTCCAGGCTTGCGGCCGACGCCTGAGCGTGTACGCGAAACCCTGTTCAACTGGCTGGCGCCGACCCTTGCAGGCGTGCGGGCGCTGGACCTGTGCGCCGGCACGGGTGCGCTAGGCATCGAGGCGCTCTCGCGTGGTGCGGCCGCCGTGCAATTCGTGGAACCGGAACGGGCTGCGGCGGAAGCCTTGCGCGGAAACCTTGCCCGGTTGAAGGCGGAAGGTGCGGATGTGGCCACAATGGATGCCACGCATTTTCTGCGCGGCATACCACGGCCATTCGGGTTGGTGTTTGTCGATCCGCCGTTCGCGCTGCAGTTGTGGACACCGCTGGCGCAGCAGCTGGAGCAGGGTGGCTGGTTGGCCGATGCGGCGCAGATCTACGTCGAATCGCCGCGTGGCCACATGCTCTCGTTGCCACCGAACTGGGCGCTGCATCGGGAAGGACATGCCGGCGATGTGCGCTATGCGCTCTATCGCCGCTCAGCTAAGCTAATGCTTTCCCAGCCCGCCCTGCCTTCTCAGTGAACCAGCCGCCGGTCAACAAGCGTCTCGCCGTCTATCCGGGCACCTTCGACCCGATTACCAACGGCCATGCGGATCTCGTCGCGCGTGCCGCACCCCTGTTCGAACGTATCGTGGTGGCGGTGGCCGAAAGCTCGAACAAGGGGCCCGGCTTCTCGCTGCAGGAGCGCATCACGCTGGCGCGCCTGGCGCTGGCAGATCTGCCGAACGTGGAAGTGCGCGGCTTCGATTGCCTGCTGGCCCAGCTGGTCAGCGAACTCGGGGCGGGCGTCATCATTCGCGGTTTGCGTGCCGTGTCGGATTTCGAATACGAATTCCAGCTGGCAAGCATGAATCGTCATCTTATTCCGCAGGCCGAGACGCTATTCTTGACGCCGGCCGAGCAGTACAGCTTCATTTCTTCCTCGCTGGTACGCGAAATCGGCCGCCTCGGCGGCGATATTTCCGGTTTCGTGCATCCCGCCGTCCAACAGGCCATGCGGCAGCGCTGGCAAAAAAAGCAACCCGAAACCGAAGGGGACAACTATGCGTAAACTCACTCTCATCGCCGGCGCCCTTGCGTTGACCGGCTGCCTGGCACTGTCCGCATGCAACAACCAGCAGGACAACGGCCAGCAGCAAGCACAGCAGCAGCCGGCCCAGGTGCCCAAGCCCACCGATCCGAACGACACCAAGGCGTGGGGCGCGTACCTCGGCCAGATCGTGCAGAAGAACATGCAGGGCATGACTGCGCCGCAGCCGTATGCCTACATCGTGCCGGCCGGCGATACCGACGAAGCCAAGGATGCGCGCGATCGCCAGCTCAGCAACATCCAGGACATCGTGGCTCGCGGCGTGCTGCCGGGTAACCTGCTGGCCGTCGGCGGCCCGGATTCGGCCAAGACGGCTGACGTGGTCACCACCGCTTTCAAGGATGCCAAGGCCGGTTCCTTCAAGGGTGTGATCGTGGTCGTGATCGGCGACAAGGCGGACGAGCAGCGCGTGGAAGACGTGCTCAAGCCCACCGATGCGACGGTTCGCTACATCGAGATGTGATGCCCGAGTGATACGAGCCGGAGCGCAAAGCCCGGCTCGTATCACGCGCATGCATTGAGATGTTGGGGTTCGTACCCCAACCTACCCGTCATCCCGCTTTCTGTTGCGCCGCTCAAGCTCCAGCCGGCCCATGTAAAATAACCCGGCATGTCCCTCAAGATCCTCGATACCTGCGTCAACTGCGACGTCTGCGAACCCGTCTGCCCTAACAAGGCGATTTCGCTTGGCGAGGAGTTCTACGTCATCGATCCCGCGTTGTGCACGGAATGCGTCGGCCATCACGATGAGCCGCAATGCGTGGTCGTGTGCCCGGTGGAATGCATCATCATCGATCCCGCGCATACCGAATCGCGCGAGCAGCTCGAAGACAAATACACACATCTGATGGAGACCAAGGGATGAAGCTTGCGTTGCGCTGGCATGTGCTGCTGCTGGGTTTTCTATTGGGAACGAGTGGCGCATCTGTCGCCGACCAGCCCACCCCATCCACCCACGCGGCAGCGCTGGCGGAACGTCCCGGTCATGCCGGCATTGCCACTGCCAACAAGCTGGCTACCGAAGCGGGCTTTGAAGTGCTGGCCAAGGGCGGCAATGCCTTCGATGCAGCGATCGCAGTGGCGTCCACGTTGTCGATCGTGGAACCGGAAAGCTCAGGCATCGGCGGTGGTTTCATGGCCACCATGTACGTAGCTTCCAGCAAGCGCACGGTGTTTATCGATGCGCGCGAAACGGCGCCCGCGGCCGTCAATCCCAAGGACTATCTCAATCCGGACGGCACACCCAATCGCGACACCGCGCTGAAGGGACCGCTGTCGGCCGGCATTCCGGGCGAGCCAGCCGGCCTGGTGTGGCTGGCCAAGCACTACGGCAAGCTGCCGTTGTCCGCATCGCTGGCGCCTGCCATCCGCACCGCGCGCGATGGCTTCAAACCGGACGACCGCCTGCTCGGCGCGATGAAGGAAGAACAGAAAAACCTCGAGCGCTGGCCTGCTTCCGCCGCGAAATTCCTCCCGGGCGGGAAGGTGCCGGCAGCTGGTGAGATCTGGCGCGATCCAGATCAGGCGCACACGCTGGAACTGTTGGCGAACTACGGCGATGCCGGGTTTTACAGTGGCGAAATCGCGCAGAAGCTGGTCGATGCCGTGCATGAGGCCGGCGGCAATTGGACGCTGAAGGATCTGGCCGCCTACCGCGTGAAGGAGCGCACGCCGATCACCGTCGACTATCGCGGCTACAAGATCATCACGGCGCCGCCACCGTCGTCGGGGGGCGTGGCGGTGGCGGAGATCCTCAACATTCTTTCCGGCTTCGATCTGGCCAAGCTGGATCAAGCGCATCGCGCGCATCTGGTGATCGAAGCGATGCGCCGCGCATTCCGCGATCACAACGATTACCTGGGCGACCCGGATTTCGTGAAGATGCCGCTGAACATGCTGCTGTCGCCGTACTACGCAGATGGCTTGCGCCAGAGCATCCTGCCGGACAAGGCCACGCCTTCGTCGATGCTGGCGCCGTCGGGTGGCGAGGATCCCGGCATGCACACCACGCATTTCTCGATCATCGATGCCGACGGCAACATGGTCGCGATTACCTCCACCGTGAACTACCTGCTTGGCTCCACCTTCGTGGCCAAGGGCACCGGTGTGCTGCTCAACGATGAGATGGATGATTTCGCGCTGGTGCCGAACAAACCCAACGTGTACGGCTTGCTGGGTAGCAAGGCCAATGCGCCGGAACCCGGCAAGCGCATGTTGTCGTCGATGACGCCAAGCATCGTGATCGGCCCGGACCGCACGGCGGTGATCGGCTCGCCCGGTGGCTCCACCATCATCACGCAGGTGCTTGAAGGTATCCTCGCCTTTATCAATGGCGGCGATGCGCATCAGATCGTCGCGACCAAGCGCTTCCATCATCAATTCATGCCGGACGTCGTGTCGATCGAACCTGGCGTTTTCGATGAAGCGACCACGAATGCGCTGGCGCAGATGGGCTACACCTTCAAAGAGCGCAACCCATGGGGTTTCATGAACGTGGTGATCTGGGATCGGCGCATCAACAAGCTGGATGCGGCGAGCGATCCGCGCAGGGATGATGGATTGGGCAAGGTGCAGTAAGCACTCACATGTTCGTCATTCCGGCGAAGGCCGGAATCCAGTTAAATAAATCGTGCGAAGCACTCGAAAGCTGTTTTGTGTCCTTCGGACGCGTATTTGACTGGATTCCGGCCCTCGCCGGAATGACGACAAAGCAAGACCAAACAGCGGGATAGTCATGCAACTGTGGTCCCTCAACGGCAACACGCAACAACTCGACGGCGGCGCCATGTTCGGCAATGCGCCGAAGGCCATGTGGTCGCGCTGGATCGAACCTGACGCATCCAATCGCATCCCGCTCGCCTGCCGCTGCTTGCTGGCCAAGGATCTGGACGGCCGCAACGTCCTGTTCGAAACCGGCATCGGCGCCTTCTTCGAGCCGGCATTGCGCGAGCGCTACGGGGTGGTGGAAAGCCAGCACGTGTTGCTTGAATCGCTCGCGTCCTTGGGGCTATCGCACGAAGACATCGATGTTGTGGTGCTTTCGCATCTGCATTTCGATCACGCCGGCGGTTTGCTCGCAGCATGGGAAGAGGGCAAGCCGCCGCAGTTGTTGTTTCCGCATGCGCGCTTCCTGGTCGGTGCGCAGCATTGGCAGCGCGCATGGAAGCCGCATCCGCGCGACCGCGCTTCCTTCATTCCCGAATTGCAGCACCTGTTGCAGGACAGTGGGCGGCTGGAGCTGGTGGCTGGCGAATACTCGCAGACGCTGGGTCGTGCGGTGCGGTTTTCTTTTTCGGACGGCCATACGCCGGGCTTGATGCTGTCCGAAGTGGCCGGCGTGGTGTTTTGTGCAGACCTGATCCCGGGGCGCTCCTGGGTGCATCTGCCCATCACCATGGGCTACGACCGTTATCCGGAAGCGCTCATCGACGAGAAGCGGGTGTTTCTTGAAGACAAGTTCGCGCGCAATGTGCGGCTTTTTTTCACGCATGACCACGCTTGCGCGTTGGCTCGCGTGACACGCGATGAGCGTGGGCGCTATGGTACGACTGACGAGCAGCCCGAATTGCGCGGCATCGTCTGACCCATCGCTACACCACACCGGAGGCTCGATGAGCGTCGAGCGTAAGCCAACCTCTATCCGCGAATTGCTGTTGCCTGCACTGGGTGCAGTGCTATTGCTCTTGGGGGCAGGTGTAGGGGCCGTGGTGGAACGCGGGCAACTCGACTACAGCGCGCAGATGAAACGCCATGGCGGCGACGTGCTGGACCTGGGTAGCCGCGGTCTTCCCGATGCCAGCATGCAGGGTTTCATGGTGCGCGTGGTTGGCCCCTTGCAAGTGGTGGAAGCGCCGCTCGATCAGCAATTCAATCAGCAGACCGATCAGCCGGTGCTGATTCGCCACGTGCAGATGTTCCAGTGGCGCGAACTTCGCTACGGTGGCCAAACAACCTACGAGCAGGACTGGCAGGATCATCCCATCGATTCCAGCCATTTCGTGCATCCGGAAGGGCACACCAATCCAAGCAAGATGCCGCTCGATGGCGCGCAGTTCGATGCGGGCCTGGTGCGCTTGAACAATTTCACGCTCGCCCCGGCGCTCGTGCATGCCTTGATTGGCAGCGAACCGGTGAAGCCGGATCTGCGTCGTCTGCCGAGCAATCTTGCCGCGAGCTTCAGTCTCTATAACGACGGTCTGGTCACCAGCCCTGAGCCTTCGCGTCCGCAAGTCGGCGATCTACGCGTGATGTGGGAAGCCGTGCCGGTGCAGACCGTCACCGTCGTCGCGAAGGTGGAAGGCAACAAGCTGGTGCCGGCTGATGACGCACCGGATGGCATCGGCTATGCGGTGCAATCCGGCGATGTGCCGTTGTCGGAGATTTTCCCCGATACGCCGCTGCCGCCGGAGTATCCGGCATTGCGTCGCGTGTTGGCCGTGTTGCTGGCCATGCTCGGTGCGGCGTTGTTGTTGCGTTGGCACTACCGACGTATCGACCCGATTCTTGCGCCAGCCATCGCAGTGCTGGTGGTTGGCGCTGTCGACGCGGTGCTGTGGCTCGGCAACGACAACGCAACGGCGGCTGCGTGGTTTGGCGTGGCGGTAGTCGGCGCAGCATTGGCGTTCTGGCGAGTGCGAGCCCTGAAAGCGGCGGCCTAGCTACGTAGGCTGGGATGACATCCCGGCATCGCCGTGCCAACAGAGCTGGGATTTCATCCCAGTCTACGAGTTTCCTTGAAAATTCATGAGGTTGCACGGCTCGTGCGACTAGAGTGCGCGCGCGTGGAAAAAGGCCGCTTTTACCCCCTTGCATCGAGGGAAAGTTTGGACTACAACGTATATGAACATTCAATTCGCTAATGAACATAGCGCACCGATGTCGCAGGGAGCGGAATCGACATCGCGGGGAGATGAAAGGGGCACTCACAGACGGGTGCACGGAGTCCAGGCCCAACGAGGCGGCTTGGACCTATGAACCGGACGACAGAGCTGGGCGATAGAGCGAGGCCTCAAGACTTCCCCTGTTTCTCAGTCGGTGCTCGCACGAGCCTGATCATCGACATGCATTTTGGGGGTACCTCAAATGCGCTATGCAAAATGCTTCAAGCTGGTTCGAAATTGGAAAGTGTCGCTCAAGCGCAGCCGTGCCGGGGATGGCGGTGGTGCGCCGAGCCATCGTTGCAGGAATGCGGCTTTTCAGAGCCATGCCACGTGCTCGCACGAGGAGGAAGGCTCACCCAGGAAGTACACCTGCATCAAAGGCGATAAATCACCTGGATCGCTCCCGCTCTGCCGCGGGAGAAGCATCGGTTACGAGCTGGTCGACCACGCGCGGGTGTTCAGTGTGTTGTCGCATGACGTGGTGCGGCTGATCGACGAGGTGGAACACACCACGTCAAAACTGTTTCCATCGCGCGCGGCGGATTACCAGGACGAGCAGCATTTTTCGCTGCTGGCCAGCCAGGTCCTGAAACATGCGCAGCGCGGCTCGGCTACCTGCAAACACATCGACGCCATCATTGCCGACAGCGTGGATCGCATCCGCCAAGGCATCATCGTGATGGAGCAGGCAGGGGTGCAGATGCTGCAGATCATCGATTCCGTCATCCAGGCCTCCGAGGTTACCGCCTTCATGGGCAAGCCGAGTCTGGCGGCTGCCCAACCTATTGATACATCCGGCTCGTATGGGGAGGACGAGTACCGCGATCTGTTGCTGCAGGAAAACGTCCTGGCCGTGCAGGATCTGAAGAACTGGGCGCTTGTGCTGAAAAGAAATCTGCAGGCCTTGCGCTTGTCCGAACAGGATCAGTGCGATTGCGCGGTACAGCAGGTCAGTCAGAGCACCAAAGGAGCGGCGTAGTTACGTAGGCTGGGAGGAAATCCCAGCACGGAGAGTTGCAAACAAGCTGGGATTTCACCCCAGCCTGCATTTGAAACGTATATGGCTTGTGAGGGCTTCCTCCCCTGTTCGCAGGGGAGGAAGGAGGTTCAACCGAACGCTTCTGCATGCTCGATAAACCACAAGCCTGCAAACAGCTTCGGATCGATCGAATAACCATCTTTCGCACGCGCCACCAACCATGCGCCGGCTTCACGCCGAGGAATCTCGTGCACGACAATGTTCTCGGTGTGGTCGCCACCGCCATTGCCTACCTTGACCAGATCGTGCGCGCGCACGAACGCGATGATCTCGTTGCTCATGCCGGAGGACGAAGGGCCTTCGTGCACGAAGCTGACATGGCTGCAGCGATAGCCGGTTTCTTCTTCCAGTTCGCGTTGCGCGGCGAGCAGCGCACCTTCGTGTTCCTGATCGGCCAGATCGCCGACCAGGCCAGCCGGCATTTCGATGGTGAATTGCTGGATGGCAACGCGGTACTGCTCCACGAACAGCACTTTGTCTTCTGGCGTGACGGCAAGAATGATCACGGCGCCGCCCGGGTTATTGCGTTCGGCGTACTCCCAGCGGCCGCGACGACGCAGTCGTAGCCAGCGCCCCTGATACAGCGTCTCGGCAGGATTGTTGGCGTCTTCGGGTTTGCGGTTGATGTCGTTCATGTCGGTCTCAAAAACTCAAGCGCCATTGAGTGCGCGCAAACGGCTGCGCGTCAGCGGGCCGAAGCGCAATTGCTCGCACAAGGCTTCGAGTGTGGTGGTGCTGCGCACGCGAACCAGCGTTTCCACACCGCCTTCGAAGGGTGCGTCCAGGGCAATGCGTGTGAGGCGGCGATACAGTCTTGCTGACTCGGCATGATCGCGCAGCTTTGCCGCGCAGCTCGCCGCACCGCGCAGGCGCAGGAATGGCACTTCATCCACGCGATCGAGCAACGCATCCAGGCTGCCGAAGTGGGCGAGCAGCGCAGCGGCGGTTTTCGCGCCGATGCCCGGTACGCCAGGAATGTTATCCACGGCATCGCCACACAACGCGAGGAAATCGGCGACTTGCTCCGGATGCACACCCAATCGCTCGAACACGCCGGAAGGTCCCCAGCGCAGGTTGCGCGCGTAGTCCCATTGCTCATCGTGTTCGCCGAGCAGCTGGCCGAAATCCTTGTCCGCCGAAACGATGACGCTGCGAAAACCATGCGCACGCAGACCCCATAGCGTGCTGCCGATCAGATCGTCCGCTTCAAAGCTGTGATCGATCATCACGCGAATGCCGAGCGCTTCGGTTACCGCGCGACACAGGACAAACTGCCGCTCCAGATCGGGTGGCGGCAACTCGCGGTTCGCCTTGTACGCCGGATAGATGGCATTGCGAAACGAGGTAGTGAGCGAGGCATCGAATGCCACGGCCAGATGCGAGGGATCTTCGCGCTCCAGCACTTCGCACAGAAATCGCGTGAAGCCATGCACCGCATTGACCGGGTGACCGTCGACGTCGTGAAACTCGTCCGGCATTGAATGCCAGGCACGGAACACGTACAGGCTGCCGTCGATCAGGTGCGCGGTGGGGAGGTGAGAGCGCACGTGCTCAGCCCTTCCATTCGGTAAGCAGATCATCGAGCGCGGGACGATCGCGATCGGGAATGTCTGCCTGCGGCGTGCCGATGTGCACGAAGCCGATCACGCACTCGTTGTTTGCCAGGCCGAGCAATGCTGCCACTTCCGCATCGTAAGCAGCCCAGCCGGTCAGCCATTGCGCACCGAAGCCGAAGGCATACGCGCCTTGCAGAATGTTGTAGGCCACGTTGCCGGCGCACAGTTTCTGCTCGATCTCGGGAATGCCGTTGTCATGATCGATGCGCGCGACCACCACCATCACCAGCGGTGCGAACGTGTAGCGAAAACGCTCTTTTTCGCGCTTGGATTCCGGCAGATCCGGATCGCGACGAATGGCGCGCTCGGCCAGCGCTGCGCCAAACTTCAACTTGGCTTCGCCACGCAGGCTGATAAGCCGGAACGGCACGAGCTTGCCGTGATCCGGCACGCGAATGGCCGCTTCGAGCAAGGTGCGCAAGGTGTCTGCATCGGGTGCGGGTTCGCCGAGTTGGCGCGAGGGTGCGGAATGGCGTTGCTGCAGCAGGGAAAGTGCGTCGAGCATGGGAGGGGAGAGTGGGGAAAAGGCTTATCCTACAACCGTCTGCGTCCAGTCACGATGCCTTTCAGTCACGCAGACATCCACGGGCCCAGGGCATACGATCCGCGCACCCCTCTGAGGAGTGCGCTGTATGACGCTGCTGCAAGGCTTGGCCGTAACCTTGATGATGGCGCTGGCGCCTGTCGTGTACGCAGGCGAGGCGACCACGATGAACAGTGGTTTGAGCGAGGGCTATGCCAGCACGGACGACGGCGCACGCATTCATTATCTGCAGGCCGGGCGGGACAGTGCTGCCCCGGCATTGGTGCTGATTCCCGGCTGGACGCTGACGGCCTCATTGTGGCGTGAACAGCTGCAGCGATTTTCCGATCACCGCCGTGTGATCGCCGTGGACTCACGCTCCCAAGGCGCATCATCGATCATGCTGACCGGCAACACGCCGGAACGCCGCGCGCAGGATCTGCACGAATTGCTGGCATCCTTGCATGTCGATCGATACGTGCTGGTGGGATGGTCGCAAGGCGCCCAGGATGTCGCCGCCTATGTGCAGCAATTCGGCACGGGATCGCTTGCAGGTGTCGTGTTCGTGGATTCGCCGGTATCCGCCGGCAACAACGAACTGGATCTGCGCAAGGCATTCAGCAAGGCCATTCTTACCGGCCTCTCGCGCTACGCAGCGGATCCGGCCGATTACAGCGCCGGCATGGTGCGCTCGATTTTTCTGCATCCACCTGCCGACATCGAAGCGGTGATTGCACAAGCGCGACGCACACCACCTGCCGTAGGCGCGGCCATGTTGGTATCGGATATTTTTGGCGCCGATCGCCGGCCGGCATTGCAGAAAATCGATCGCCCGGCGTTGGTGGTTGCCTCAGCCAGCTCGCCGTTGCTCGATGCGCAAAAGCAGATGGCCGAAAGCATCCGTGGTGCCGTTTTCATCACACTGCCAAATACACGTCATGCCGTTTTCGTGGATGAGCCGAAGGCATTCGACGGTGCGCTGGCATCTCTGCTGCGCGCGGCGGACTCAACCCACATGTAGGCTGGGATGAAATCCCAGTACCGGGAAACCACATGAAAGCTGGGATGGCATCCCAGCCTACGTGGTAGCGACAGGAAGCAGTCGAAAGCCATCGGGCAGCAAGGCTTGCACCGTCGTCTGCCGCGTGGCGCCTGCCGTATTGGCCAGCAGCACCGGCATGTCGGCAGGGCACAGTTCCACCATGACCTGGCGGCACGAGCCGCAGGGGGTGACGGGTTCAGGGGTGTCGGCGATGACGGCCATGGCGCTGAAATCACCGGGCCGATAGCCGGCGGCCAGCGCGCTGAAAAGCGCGGTGCGTTCGGCGCAATTGCACAAGCCGTAGGCCGCGTTTTCCACGTTGCAACCGGGAAACACCAGGCCATCCTTGGTCTGCAGGGCGGCGCCAACCTGGAAGCGCGAGTAGGGCGCATAGGCCAGGTCGCGCGCGCTGCGGGCAAGGTCCAACAGGGTGCTGCCGTCGATCTGCTCGAACACCAGAATTCCTCACCGCTCGTAGGTTGGTTAGCGCAGCGTAACCCAACGTCTTTGCCACGGCATCGTTTGATTGTTCCCGGATTACCCAACCTACGAGTTAACCCGCGCTTCCGCTACGATGGGAAAACTCATCCGCAGGAGATGGCCGATGTCGATCACCGTGTCCGCATTGCGCGAAACCGCCGCCGGCGAACGCCGCGTGGCGATCACGCCGGAAGTGGCAAAGAAACTGCGCGGCAAGGGGCTGCGCGTGCTGCTCGAACATGATGCGGGAAAGGCGGCGGGGTTTCCGGATGCGAGCTATGCGGATGTCGAATTTGCCGATCGCACCCAGGTGCTAGCCCAGGCTGATCTGCTGGCGTGCGTATTGTCGCCGGACGATGCGCTCGCCGGTTTGCGCGAAGGCGCCATCGTCGTCGGCCAACTGCGTCCGCATGGGGCGTCATCGCGCATCGCGGTACTCGCGCAGCAGAAACTCACCGCTTTTGCGCTGGAACTGTTGCCGCGCACCACGCGTGCGCAGGCGATGGATGTGCTGAGTTCGCAGGCCGCCGTGGCTGGCTACCGCGCCATGCTGATCGCCGCCGAAAATGCGCCGAAATTCTTTCCTATGCTGACGACGGCAGCGGGCACCATTCGTCCGTCGCGCGTCCTGGTGATCGGTGCAGGCGTCGCCGGTTTGCAGGCGATTGCCACAGCGCGCCGGCTTGGTGCGCAGATCGAAGGCTACGACGTGCGCCCCGAAACGCGTGAGCAGGTCGAATCGCTAGGTGCAAAATTCCTGGAGCTGGGTGTGAGCGCGGCCGGCAGCGGCGGTTACGCGCGCGAGCTCACGGCCGAAGAGCGCGCGGCGCAGCAACAAGCCTTGGCGGAACATTTGAAAGTCTTCGATGTGGTGGTTACCACGGCCGCCGTGCCCGGGCGCGCTGCACCCAAGATCCTCACGACTGCGATGGTCGAAGGCATGAAGCCCGGCGCCTTGATCGTCGATCTGGCCGCCGAAAGCGGCGGCAATTGCGAACTGACACGCCCGGGCGAACGCGTAGAGCATGGCGGCGTGACGATCCTCGGTCCGCTCAATCTCGCTGCCGGCGCGCCGCTGCATGCCTCGGAGATGTACGCGCGCAATATCTACAACTTCGCCGAGTTATTGCTCCGCGATAGTGCGTTGCAACCGGATTTCAATGACGAGCTGGTTGCGAAGAGCTGCGTAACGCGCCAGGGCGAGATCGTGTTCAGCGCGTAACGAGCCGATGGCGGCGCGTGCAAGCCGCCATCAATGCCGGCCGCGAGGCATGCCAAAGGCGTGCCCCGCGGGTAAGGTCGAATGTGGCCCCATGTGTTCCAGCCATTGCCGCTTTTGTTCGGGCGATTGTTCCAGCCATCGTCGGCGCAGCTCTTCGCGTTGGTCGGGCGGTAGCTGTTGGTAACGCTTGAAGGCCTCGTGCAACTGCTGCTGTTTCTCGGTTGGCAAGGTGTCGTACAGATGCTGGTTCTGGCGGGCCTGCTCGCGTTGCTCGGGCGTCATCTGCTGCCAGCGCTGGATGCGCTCACGGATTTCCTGCTGGCGGTCGGGCGGCAGCTTCATCCACTCCTGCGTGCGCTGGATCATGTGCTCCTGGCGCTGCTGCGGCAGCGTCTCCCACTGCGATTGCAGCGGGCCAAGCAGGTATTGCTGCTGCTGGCTCAAACTGCTCCATGGATGAGTGCCCTGCGCAGACGATGGCGCCGCGATCATCAGACCGAGCAGAAAAAACAGCAGCGTTGGCAGGTGAACTCTTCGTGGCAGCATGGATCAGCGTTTGGCCTGGTCGCTGTTGTTCGCAGCAAGCCAGCTATAGAAATCAAGGTTTTGATAAAGGCCGGGATCAGCCTTGTCGGCTTCCGGCGGCAGATATTCGTTGTCCTGTTGCTCGGTGACCGCCACTTGCTTGCCTTCCGGCTGCGGCGAAGGCTGCCAGACCATCAGCGCTGCCAGCGCCATGGCGGCCAAAGCGCCCACCGGCAGCAGTACGCGCACTCGGTGATGCGGCGAGGCCTGCACGGTAGCGACTTCGAGTGCGGTACGGCGTGCAGCGCGCAGGCGACCGGCCGTCACCGGATCGATGCTTTGGATCGCCTCCTGGTAACGTGCGCGAGCGCGCTGTTCGAATTGTTTGTCGGACGAGTTCATCGCCACTCCTCCAATTGCTCGCGCAGGTGTTGCATCGCCCGCGAGAGATGTGTTTTTACGCTGCCTTCCGAGCAACCCATCGCCGTGGCGGTCTCTGCCACGTCCATACCTTCGAGCACCCGCAGGATGAAGGCTTCGCGCTGACGCTGCGGAAGTTTCTTCACCGCGGCGGCCATGTCCGCGTAGGACTGCTCGCCATGCAGCTTTTCCAGTGGATCCGGGCCGGTATCGGCCGGTTCCCACACCGGCAGCTCATCGCCGTCATCGTCGTGCCCGCCTCCCAGCCAACCCACCACGATGGAACGCACCTTGCGGCGGCGCTGCAAGTCCACGATGCGCCGGCGCAGGATGCCCCAGAACAGCGGCGTCCATTCCTCTGCGGGCTTGCCACGGTAATGCTTGACCAGACGAAGCATCGCGTCCTGCACGGCGTCCAGCGCATCTTCGCGGTTGCCCAGATGCAGCTCGGCCATGCGGAAGGCGCGCCGTTCCATGCCGGCCAGGAACGCATCCAAAGTGGCGGGTGCGGCCTGACCGTCCGGCGCAAGAAGTTCCGCCTCAAAAACGGCCGAGACGCTGTTCATGGCGCCGTTCTCTGGATCGTCCGGGCGAGCATCCTGAGGCTCCATCTGTTCGACTCTCGCCATCAACGCGCAGCGCCCGCGCGGGTTGACTTTACGGGCCGACCGCCGGCCACGCCATGCGGCGGAATGCCATGGATCACAGCGTCCCGCTCACCGTATGATGCGGCGAATGTGACCGATTGGCGGGGGAAACACATGCTGGACGGGTTCCTGGCGCTTTATATCTTCATGCTGGCCGCATTCACGGGCTACGAAATCATCGCGCGGGTGCCGGTGATCCTGCACACGCCGTTGATGTCCGGCTCCAATTTCATACACGGCATTGTGCTGGTTGGCGCCATGATAGCGCTAGGTCATGCGCATACATCGTTTGAACTTGCGATCGGGTTTGTCGGTGTACTACTGGGTGCCGGCAATGCGGCGGGTGGTTACGTGGTCACCGAACGCATGCTGGAGATGTTCAAGACCAGCAAGCCTGCTCCCGGCAGCAAGGAGGCCAAGTGATGGCCTGGCTGCAAACACTGATTGATGCCTGCTATTTCATTGCTGCCCTTCTTTTCATTCTCGGTCTGAAACGCATGAGTTCGCCGCGCACGGCGCGCGGCGGCATCGTGTGGGCCGGCTTCGGCATGCTGTTGGCGGTGGTGGCGACCTTGCTGCTGCCGGATATGCAGAACCGCGGATTGATCATCGCCGCCGTGCTGATTGGCGTATCCGCCGCGTGGTGGTCC
Organism: Dyella sp.; assembly: GCF_035277725.1. Classification (GTDB taxonomy): domain Bacteria; phylum Pseudomonadota; class Gammaproteobacteria; order Xanthomonadales; family Rhodanobacteraceae; genus Dyella_B. Next base: position 54,319 of record NZ_DATEJY010000153.1, read on the forward strand.
GGGCGGCGGGTGGCGATGACGGCCATGCCGCAGATGGTGGCGCTCTACAACGGCATGGGCGGTGGCGCAGCGGCGGCGATCGGTGCGGCGGAACTGGTCAGTCATGCGCAAAATGTTGCGATCGTGGCGCCCAACACGTTTCCACTGATGCCGGAAAGCTGGTCGGCGCTGCACGGCGCCACCGCGGTTGCACCTTTGAGCCCGGTGGCGCTGGCTCTGGGCGTGCTGGGTGCGCTGATCGGTTCGGTGAGTTTTTCCGGCTCGCTGATCGCGTTCGCCAAGCTGCAAGGTTGGCTGGATAAGCGCTTCGTCTTTCCCGGCCAGCAGGTGGTGAACTTGCTGGTGCTGGCGGGTGCGGTGGTGATCGGCGTGATGCTGGCCATGGGGCATCTCACCATCGCGTTGGTGTGCGCGTTCTTCGTGCTGGCATTGCTGTTCGGCCTGCTGATGACGCTGCCGATCGGTGGCGCGGACATGCCGGTGGTGATTTCGCTCTACAACGCCTTTACCGGCCTGGCCGTGGCGTTCGAAGGCTATGTGCTGCAGAACGAGGCGATGATCATTGCCGGCATGGTGGTCGGCGCCGCCGGCACCTTGCTGACGCAGCTGATGGCGAAGGCGATGAACCGTTCGATCGGCAACGTGCTGTTCGGCAGTTTCGGTGCGGTGGCGGGCGGTGAAGCGCAGGCCATCAGCGGTAGCCAGAAGCCGATCGAAGCGGCCGATGCGGCAGTGATGATGGCCTATGCGGAACGCGTGGTGATCGTGCCCGGCTACGGCATGGCTGTCGCGCAGGCGCAGCACAAGGTTTGGGAATTTGCGCAGCAGCTGATCGCGCGCGGCGTGAAGGTGAAATTCGCCATCCATCCAGTGGCCGGCCGCATGCCTGGGCACATGAATGTGCTGCTCGCCGAAGCGGGCGTGCCGTACGACCTGATCGTCGACATGGAAGACATCAATCCGGAATTTCCCGTCACGGACGTCGCCTTGGTGATCGGCGCGAACGACGTGGTCAATCCGATGGCGAAGACCGATCCATCTTCACCGATCTACGGCATGCCGATTCTCGACGTGGCAGATGCGAAGCAAGTGATCGTGGTGAAGCGCGGCAAAGGTACCGGATTCGCTGGCATCGAGAACGCATTGTTCTATGCCGACAATGCGCGAATGCTGTACGGCGATGGGCAAGCGGCAGCCGGCCAACTGGTGACGGAGCTGAAAACGCTGGACGGCTAAACGCTGCGTGGGCTGGGATTTCATCCCAGCCTACAAAGTCAGCCTGCTTTGCTTGGCCTGGTAGCGGGCATACGCGTAGCCGTCGCCGCAGCCACCACAATGCCGGCCAGGCTCCACACGATATCCATCTTGCTGACGGTAAACCGCGTGAAGTCCCATAGCATCGAAAAACCCGCGGTGCGTGCTGCGTCAAGCAGGCCGTAATCGGTCATCGCGGAAATATTGACTGTGGTGATCAACACGCGGACGTAGATGCTTGCTATCGCGGTAGCGAGTGCCGCCAACAGCGCGGCATTCCATGTTTTGCCGTGCACCCATTGCCGGATCGCGATGCCCAGCAGCCAGCCTGCCGGTATGGCGAGCCAAGGCAGCGGGCGATGCAGGTACACGGTGGGCAGCAACCACACGGCGCCAGCTGCCAGACCCAGCATCACCGCACAACACACGGCGAAGCATTCGCCGACGATCTGGCGCACGGTCATGGGCGGTCACTACGGATGATGGGGAACAAGGTCACGCCGGTCCTGCTGCGGAGCAAAGCGGGCATCTTAGCGTGACTGGGCCAAAATCACCCCGCCGTCCCTTGAGATTGGGCTGATCCAGCCTGATGTGAAGGACAGGCCCTACCGGAGGCCGGCATAATAGAGGGCCGGATGGCCGCTAGGCGGCTTTCGTCAATGATCTTCAAGAGACGGCATGAGCGGTTTCAGTCTTAGCAGCGAGCCCTTCACCCTGGAACGGGATTGCAACGCAGTCATGGTGCCCCAGGGCGAGAACGTGGTGCTGCCGGCCGGCCAGGTGGGCTACATCACGCAGGCGCTGGGTGGCAGTTTCACCGTGTACGTGGAAGGCAACCTGTTCCGCATCGCGGGCAACGACGCCGATGCGCTGGGCAAGGAACCGCCGCCGCCGCTGCAATTGCCGGACGACGCCACCGATGCCGACGTGGAAGCGCTGGTGTGGCAGCAACTGCGCACCGTGTTCGATCCGGAAATTCCGATCAATGTGGTGGAACTTGGCCTGGTCTACGACGTAAGCCTGGAAACCACCGCACCCGAAGAGCGCAAGGTGTACGTGAAGATGACGCTTACCGCGCCGGGCTGCGGCATGGGCGACGTGCTGATCGACGATGCGCGCACCAAGCTGGAATTGGTTCCGACGATCAAGGAAGCGGACGTCGACCTGGTGTTCGACCCGCCGTGGAATCACTCGATGATGTCGGAAGTGGCGAAGCTCGAAACCGGCATGCTTTGATGTTTGCCGCGCCCGCGCCCGCAATGGCACAAACTTAGGCAATCGCCAGGACGACGGGCGGTTGCTCGCGGCGATGCGCTCCCTCCCCTGCGGCAGTAAGGGAGGTTGGGGTGGGGTTGCTTGGGCTTTAGCGGCCGAACAGGGTTTCATTCTCGCCTGCCAAAGCGTGCCGGTCAGCGATGAACTGACGGTTGATTACGACCGGCAGTAGCAGGTGTCAGTTGCGCACTTCCTCGAAACGGTTCGCATCGCGGTTCTTGCGCACCTTGGCCGGATCCCACACGCGACCGTTCATGGCGATGTAGACGCCATCGGGCAGCGTCTGCACGGCTGCAACCGCGCAACCGATGTTGAATACGGCATCCGAGCCCTGGAAGCGTGCCGGATTCAATGCGCCGGTGAGCACGATCACCTTGCCCTTGATCGATGCCAGCTCTTGCGCGGTTTCCACCATCGTGTCGGTGCCGTGCGTGACCAGCACGTGGCGGTTCGGCTGCGCTTCGATGGCGGAGCGGATCAACGCGCGGTCTTCTTGCGTGATATGCAGGCTGTCCTTGCGCAGGATCGGGATCACGTCGAACTGGAACGCCACGCCGAGCTGGCTGAGGATCTCCCCGATCTGCGGCGCGCCGATCTTGTAGTCCGACTTATCGTCGAAGTAGATCTTGTCGATGGTGCCGCCGGTGGTGACGATGGTCAGATGCTGCATGATCGGAGTGCCGCAAAAGGAGTAGCTGCGCATTCTAGCCGTAGGCGCTCATTCCAGCAGCAGGCGGGTATCTTCCCCGTCGATATCGGAAAGACGCAGCAGGCCATGGCCCAGGAAACGGCGCAGCGCCGCGGCCGGGCGTTTGTCGCCGTGTGCAGAGCACCAGGCATCCTGGCGCGCCAGCAGGGCCGCTGCCGTGCAGCGTGCCAGGGTGATGGCGACGCCGCGTGCCCCGGCTTCCAGCGTGGGGCGATCGATCTTCTTGCTGTCCATGTGCATGGCAGCGGCATCCAGTGCCGCGTGCACGGTGAACGTCGCTTGCGTGTTGTGCGCAGGCCGCAGCCATTGACCGATCAGCTTGCGCAACGCGGTGAAGCTGTCGTGATTGCCCAGCGCGCGCAGGCTGTCCAGCGACAGCACATTGGTGGTGCCTTCCCAGATGGCGTACACCTGCGCGTCGCGCAGCAGTTGCGGCAGGCCGGTGTCTTCGATGTAGCCGGCGCCGCCGAAACATTCCAGCGCTTCCGAACAAAGATTCACCGCCATCTTGCCGGTCCACAATTTGACCAAGGGTGTAAGCAGGCGCAGCGAATCGGCCTCCTGCGGCGTGGCGATGCCTTGTTCCACGCGGCCAAGCAGATGCGCTACTTCGAACGCGAGTGCAAAGGCACCTTCGAATTCAGCCTGCATGTCGGCGAGCGTCTGCGCGTGCAAGGGCTGTTGCTGCAATGGACGTCCAAATGCCTGTCGCCGCCGTGCGTAGTCGCGCGCAAGGCTGATCGCGCGCGCCATGCTGGCGACGGCACCGATCGCATTCCACGTACGCGTGATGTTGAGCATGGGGGCGACCTGGCGTACACCGTGCGCGAGATCGCCCACCGGCCATGCAGGCAAACCGTCGAGGTGGATTTCCGCGGTGGGCAGTTCATGCGTGCCGAGTTTGTCCTTCAGGCGATCGATGACCAGTTCCAGTTTGCGATCCTGGCCGTTCATCGTTTCCACGTAGAACAACGCCAAGGCCGCCGCACCGCCGTCGGCGCCTTCAGGGCGGGCGAGCGCCAAGGCCGCTTCGCCGATGACGGCGGAACTGAACCATTTGCGGCCATGCAGGCGCCATTGGCCCTCGGCATCCTGCCTTGCCACGGTTTCGGTGTGGCTGACGTCGGAGCCGCCGGTGTTTTCCGTCATCCATTGCCCGGAGAGCCAGAACTGGCTGGCGTCGCGGCTTAAAAAATGCGGCAAGGCGCGCTCGATCAGCGCCTGGTTGCCGGATGCCTTCAAGGCGGTGGCGGCGCCGTCGGTCATGGCCAGCGGGCAGGTGTAGAACTCGCTGGCGACGTGATAGAGGTAGGCGCGCGCAAACTCTTCCAGGCGCGCGAATTCGTGCGGCTCATGCCCGGAAGCGAGGATGGCATGGCGCGTAGTGAGCTCGGGGCCTTCGAGCCATGCGGTGGTCAATTCGACGCGATCGACACGGCGGCCCCACGCATCCCACTGGGTCAGGACCGGTTTGCGACGTGCGCTGCGGTTGTTGCGTTCGAAAGCCAGCAGCGCGTAATCGCCAAGCGCGTCCAGATCGGCATCGAGTGCGGCGCGTCGATCTTTCGGCAGCACGCGATCGAGCAGGGCGGTCAGCAGGCGGTCGCTGCGATAGGGATGCGCCAGTTGCGGGGCGTCTTGCAGAAATCCCATGGTGGTTACCTCGGCAAGTCTGCGCTTAACCTACCAAATCCCGATCCTGCCCGTAGGTTGGGGTGCAAACCCCAACATCGCCATGTTGGTGGGGCCACGGTGTTGGGGTTCGCACCCCAACCTACCTTTTCATCCCAGCCTGCGTTTGTGTTTTTACTCCCGCGCCAAGTGCGCCAATCAGCACGAAGGCAAGCAGCACTCCCCGCAATGCGGGCATGCGTTCCTGCGCCGAACTCCAGCTTTCGGCAATGCCGTGGCAGAAGTAGTGCGTAGGTTGGGGTGCAAACCCCAACATCGCCATGTTGGTGGGGCCAAGGTGTTGGGGTTCGCATCCCAACCTGCTTTTTACCCCAGCCTGCGTTTGCGTTTTACGCCCGCGCCAAGTGCACCAATCAGCACGAAGGCAAGCAGCACTTCCAGCAATGCGGGCATGCGTTCCTGCGCCGAACTCCAGCTTTCGGTAATGCCATGGCAGAAGTAGAACAGGCTGAGTATCCCCACCCACAGCAAGGCACGCCGCATGTTGCCGATGGCCAGGAATGGCAGCAGCAGCGGAACCACGGCGATGGCGAGCGCCAGCCATACCGGCATGTGTTGCGGCGGAAACAGCCATGCATACCACGCGCACTGGAGCAGGATCAGCGCGCCCCACGCCACAACGCCGATGCGCAGGTTGAGGCTCATGCCTCAGCGGCCAGCTTGCGTGCGGCATCCGCCAGCCGACGGCCGAGTGCGCGCGCGAGTTCACGCTCATGCTCGCTGATGCTGTTGTCGCCCTTGGGTCCTGCCACGTGGCTGGCGCCATACGGTGTGCCGCCGCTCAGCGTATGGGTGAGCGCCGGTTCGGTGTAGGGGAGGCCCAGCAGCAGCATGCCGTGATGGAGCAAGGGCAGCGCCATGCTCAGCAAGGTGGATTCCTGACCGCCATGCATGGTGCTGGTGGCGGTGAACACGGCTGCCGGCTTGCCGACCAGTGCGCCGCTGGCCCATTCGGCACCGGTGCTGTCCAGAAAGTGCTTCAGCGGCGCGGCCATATTGCCGAAGCGGGTCGGGCTGCCCAGCGCCAGGCCCACGCATTCATGCAGATCCTGCCTGACGACGTACGGCGCGCCTTCTTCAGGCTCTGGCGGCTGGGCGACCTCGGTCACGGGAGCCACCGGCGGTACCTGGCGCAGGCGTGCGCGCATGCCGGGAATTTCCTCTACGCCCCGCGCGATCAGTCGCGCCAACTGGGCGGTGTGGCCGTTGCGGCTGTAATACAGGACCAGGATGTCATTGCTCATCAGTTTGGGCGCAGGAACAGGATGGGGTAGTGTACGGGCGAGCTATAGGGATGTTGAGCAGCTGCGCGTATGAATCTGCGTTTTGACCGCCACCGCACCACGACGTTGGGCCACTTTCTGTGGCGTCGCTTTCTCGACGACAAGTGCTTCGAGACGGCGGGTGCGCTGTCTTACACCACCTTGGTTTCGTTGGTGCCGCTGACCGTGGCGGTGCTGGCCATGTTCGCGGCGTTTCCGATGTTCGAGGAAGCGCGCGATACCTTGATCAATTTCGTCTTCAGCAATTTCGTGCCGGCAGCCGGCGAAACGGTGCAGAAGACGCTGCTGGCTTTTGCCTCCAACGCCAGCCAGCTCACCGGCATCAGTATTCTGGTGATGCTGTTCAGTGCGGTGTCGATGATGATCAGCATCGAAGATCGCCTGAACCGCATCTGGAAGGTGCGCCAGCACCGCCCGTGGGGGCCGCGGCTGCTGCTGTATTGGGCGGCGTTGACGCTTGGACCGATCCTGGTCGTGGGAGGCATCGCCATCACTTCTTACGTCGCCGCCGTGCCGATGTTGCGCAATGCGGGCGATCAACTTGGCATCGGGCAGGAGCTGCTGAAGGCGTTGCCGTTCGTGGTGACCTTTCTTACGTTGTGGTTGTTGTACACCACGGTTCCCAACCGACGCGTCAACAAAAAGCACACCGCCATCGGCGCGATGCTCGGCGCAGTATTGTTTGAGGCGGCGCGCTGGATCTTTACGAATTATGTGCGTAACGCACACAACTATCAGCAGATCTACGGCGCGTTGGCGATCATTCCGTTGCTGCTGTTGTGGATTTATTTGTCGTGGGTGATCGTGATTCTGTGCGCGTCAGTCACCGCCGCGATCTCCGCGTTCGAATACCAGAAGCCGTGTGATGCCATGCCGGAAGGTTCGGAATTCCTCGGGTTGTTGGTGGTATTGCGCCATTTCGTCGATGCGCAGCGCGCCGGGCGCTTCGTCGACCCCATTACCATTCGCGAAGCGGAGCCTTGCCTGCGCAGCGAAGCGATCGCGACTTATTTCGACGATTTGCAGCGCGCACACCTGATTCACCGCGGCGAATCGGGTGGCTGGTCATTGGTGCGCAGCCTGGATAGCACCGATCTGCTGCACGTCTATCGGCATAGTGGCTATCGCCTGCCGCTGAATCCGGCTGAACAGGCCGCCGCCTCGGGCATCAAATTGCCGCCGGAATTATTGTCGCTGCTCACGCGGCTGGCGCATTCGCTGGACACGACACTCGGCACTCGTCTGGACAAGGTTTACCCTGTCTCCCCTCAGGCGCCTTCGCGGCCGGTCACCCACACGCAGGAATCGGAAACATGAAGTGGTTTGCATCATCGTTGTTGCTGGCAGCCGTCTTGCTGGCCGCACCTGTCCACGCCGCCATGCCGGCACAGCCCTCGATCAAAGTGACGACATTGGATGGCAAGCCCTACGATCTGGCGGCCGAGCGAGGCCATTGGGTAATCGTGAATTTCTGGGCGACCTGGTGCGTGCCGTGCATCAAGGAATTGCCGGACATCTCGCAGTTCGTAAAGACGCATCCGAATGTGCGCGCGATCGGCATTGCGTATGACGATACCGATCCGTCCGACATTCGCGCTTTTCTCGACAAGCATCCGGTGAGCTTTCCGGTGGCGCAGGTGACCATGGATAAACCGTTGAAGGATTTCGACGAACCACTCGGCCTGCCGACCACTTATCTGATTGCACCGGATGGCAAGGTGGCCAAGCATTTCACGGGACCGGTGACGTCTGCCTTGCTGAGCGCGGCGATTGGGAAATGACCGCATGAGCACCGCACGCTTCATGGTCAGCGGGAGGGTGCAGGGCGTGTTCTTTCGCGCCAGCACGCGCAATGAGGCGGTGCGGCTTGGGCTGCATGGTCACGCGCGCAACCTTGCCGACGGCGGCGTGGAAGTGATCGCAAAAGGAAACGAAGACGCTTTGCGCGAACTGGAGCAGTGGCTTTGGGAAGGGCCGCCCGCTGCGAAGGTCACGCAGGTGGCCCGCATGACATATGACGGCGATGTGCGCGAAGGTTTCTGGGTTTTGTAGGTTGGGTTAGCGCAGCGTAACCCAACGAATCGCTCCGAACAGGTTGGATTACGCTGCGCTAACCCAACCTGCCATTCATCCCACCTGCATAACTACACGTTGATATCCGCCGGCGGCCGGCCGATGCGATATCGCGCGCTGATCGCCAGCACCGCACGCCGAAAATCCGCGGCGAAGCCCGGTATGTCGAACAAGGGATTCTTGGCCCGCTCTCGCGTGATGTGCTGCCGCAATGTCGCCAGCGCATCCTGATCGTTGCCCAGCGCCGTGGCCATGCCGATGAACGAGGTGTTGTCGCCCATGATCAACTCGGGAAGCCCGAAGTGATGCAGCAGGCTCGTCACCGTGCGCGATGCCATGGTGTCGCCGGTACGGGTGAGTACCGGGCAGCCGGCCCATAAGGCATCCGCAGCGGGCGCGCGCGAGTTGATGGGCAGGGTATCCAGATACAGATCGACGTGCGCATAACGCGCCAGGTATTCCGCATAGGTCAGGCGCGGCATAAAGATCAGCCGCTCGGGTGCGATGTCGAGCGCACGTGCCGCCTGCTGCAATCGCTCGTTCGTGTTCGCCGGGCCGGTAAGCAGCCACAGCACGCTGCCCGGCACCTGTTGCAGGATGAGCATGCAGCGTGCGAATACGCCAGGATTGATCGCTTGCGTCTCGTTGAAGCAGGCGAATACGATGCCTTGTTCCGGCAAGCCACAGGCCGCTCGCGACGGTACGTTCGCCTGCACGCGCGTGGGATCATTCGGCTGATGGCAACGCGGCAGGCGAATCACTTTTTCGCTGACGTGTTCGCGCAGTTCGGGTGGCAGCGTGATCGCATCAGTCAGCAGGTAATCCATCCATGGCGCGCCGGAACTGCCGACATAACCAAGCCAGCCCACCTGGATGGGCGCCGGGCACAGGGCCATCAACTCGGCGTTACCGCGGCTGCGATAGCCATTGAGGTCGAACAATACTTCGATTGCCGTGGCGTGAATGCGTTGCGCCACCTGGGTGCGGTTCAACGTGGAAACATCGTGCAGTGTCGCTGCGGCCGAAAGGCGGCGACGTACGCTGCTGCCATCGTCGGGCGTGGTGGCAAACAAATGGATGTCCAAATCGCTGTCAGACAAGGCCTCGATCATGGCGACGAGATGCTGGCCGAATGCAGATTCGTTCAAGCCTTCAGTCAGCATGCCGACGCGGACGGGTGTGTCCGGCATCGGCAGCGCATGGCGCAGATTCAGTTGCGGACGGAAGGTGGCGGCCTGGTTTTCGATGATCGATGCGTAGTTTTTGGCGCATTGCAGTTGCAGCCCGGCATCGACGTCTTCGCTCAGGAGCGCAAATGGATGAACGCCCGCATGGCCTTCTCCGACGGCATGGATGACGCGCTCGCTGAGTGCGTCGATTTCCTGCCAGCGACACAGGCGGCGGCACACGAACAGCAATTGCGCCATCACCGGCACCGAATCGGGTGCGCGTGCCAAGGCTTCGGTAAAGGCATCATGTGCGTCGGTGAGTTCACCGGCTTCGTCCAGCATCAAGGCCGCCTGGAACACGTGCTGCACATTGCCCGGCGCCAGCTTGCCGGCCTGCAGCAGCGAGGCGGCGCCTTCTTTGGGTTTGCGCTGCAGGTGCAGCAGATGCCCCAGCATGGCGTGGGCGACGTCGGTATTCGGCGCTTGCTGCAACACCTGGCGTACCAGCGGCTCGGCCTCTGCGTAATGCCCTAGTTCCATTTCCGCACCGGCAAGGTTGAGGCGCAGGGCGGGATGTTGCGGCATACCCTGCAAGGCCTGCGCAAATGCATTGCGTCCCTGTACATGTTGGCCGGTGGCCATGTAGGCCGTGCCAAGCGCCTGCAGCAATGCTGGATGCCCAGGTGCCTTGATCAATGCCTTCTGCAGGCGCTCGATGGCTGCGCCGATACGTCCGTCGGCCATGGCGAGGCTGGCGAGATTGCACTGCAGCTCGACGTCGTTTGGCGCGAGTTCCGCCGCGCGATTCAGCGCCGTTTGCGCATCGCGGCGGCGACCCACGCGCAACAAGGCGATGCCGTGCAAACGAATCAGTTCGGCCGATACCGGGAATTGCCGCCGTGCCATCGCCGCGAACTGGGCCGCGTCTTCGTTGGCGTCACGCTGCAGCAGCTCGCCGAGCTTTTGCAGGATCGCGGTGATGTTGGGCGGTGGGGCGTCGGTCATGAGCTGGCGGCAGTGAAGCAAGATGAAAGGAGCCTGCCATCAACACCGGCATGATGAGCTGTTACGACTGGCCCCTGTTTGACCCATTGTAGGTTGGGTTAGCGCAGCGTAACCCAACACGGTTCCCCGAAATCGATCAAATGGCGTGGGTGGTGCTGGGCTAACCCAGCCTACGGGCTGCGGCCGTCAATGTCCGGCGAGCGATTTCAATTCATCCGCCTGATGTTCCCGGGTCAACGAGCCGAACAGCTCGTCCAGATGGCCTTGCATCACATCCGGCAAGTTGTGCAGATCCAGGCCGATGCGGTGGTCGGTGATCAGGTTGTCCTTGTATCGATAGGTGCGGATGCGCTGGCTGCGATCGCCGGTGCCCACCTGCAGGCGCCGCGATTGCGCCTGTTCGGCGGTCTGCTTGGATTGCGCCTCGTCGAGCAGGCGTGCCTTGAGCAGGCTCATCGCACGGGCGCGGTTTTTGTGCTGGCTGCGTTCGTCCTGGCATTCCACCACGATGCCGGTGGGCAGATGCGTGATGCGGATCGCCGAATCGGTCTTGTTGACGTGCTGGCCGCCGGCGCCGGAGGCGCGAAAGGTATCGACCTTGAGATCGGCCGGGGAAATGTCGATGTCTTCGATCTCGTCCATTTCCGGCAGCACCGCCACGGTAGCCGTGGAAGTGTGCACGCGGCCCTGCGATTCGGTCACCGGTACACGCTTTACGCAGTGCACGCCCGATTCGAACTTGAGCCTTGAATAGGCACCCTTGCCCTCGATGCGCGCGATGATTTCCTTGTAGCCGCCGTGCTCGCCCGGGTTTTCGCTCAGCACTTCCACCTGCCAGCGCTGGCGCTCGGCATAGCGCGTGTACATGCGGAACAGGTCGCCGGCGAAGATGGCGGCTTCGTCGCCACCGGAACCGGCGCGCACTTCGAGGAACAGGTTGGCTTCGTCGCGCGGATCCTTGGGGATCAGCAGCAACTGCAGTTCGCCGTCGAGTTCGGTGAGGCGCGTTGCCAGGCGCGAGATATCTTCGGCGGCCATGTCGCGCAAATCCGGGTCGTCGAGCATGGCGCGCGCATCGGCAAGTTCGCGTTCGGTATTGGCCAGTTCGCGCATGGCGTCGGCGACCGGCTGGAGTTGCGCGTATTCGCGCGAGAGTTCGCGGAAGCGTGTGTTGTCGGCCAGCACGTCGGCCTGGCTGAGCAGCAGGGCGAGTTCTTCATGGCGTTCGACGGTGGCTTCGAGTTTGCTGCGGATGGAGGGTGTCATGTTTCTCCTTGCCGTCATTCCCGCGAGAGCGGGAATCCATGTGTTCTTGGTGAAAACGACCATGGATTCCCGCTTCGCGGGAATGACGTCCTAAAGTCAAGAGGCGTCGTGGAGGGGAAAAGCTCAACGAATAAGGGAAGGCGGAATGCTAAAAATCCTGCGTCGCGCGGCAGCCAGCCGCACTCGCTATTCGTCGCCCGTCCCGACTTTTTCGTCTTCGCCCAGGCCATAGAGGCGACCCGCGGCATGCAGCAGATCGTAGTCGCCGCTGAGCGTGGCCTCGCGCAGCCGCGCGCTGGGATGGTGCAGCAATTTATTGGTGAGCGTGTTGGCCAGGAACGCCAGCGCTTCTTCCGGCGATTTGCCGCGCTGGAGCATGGTTCGTGCTTTTTCCAACACCTGGTCGCGATAGATTTCGGCATGCGCGCGCAGGTCGACCGCGGGATTGCGCACGGTCAAGGCCCGGCGCCACGCCATGTAGCGCTCGACTTGCAGATCGATGATCGCATCCGCCTCGCGTGCGGCGGTTTCGCGCGAACGGCGGTTGTCGTCGATGACTTGGCGCAGATCGTCGATGCCATAGAGATAGACATCCGGCAGCTCGCCGACCGCCGGTTCGATGTCGCGTGGCACCGCAATGTCGACCATGAACATCGGTTTGCGGCGGCGTGCGGCGATGGCCTTTTCCACCATCGCGCGCGTCAGCACAGGTTGCCGCGCGGCGGTGGAGGCGATCACGATGTCCGCTTCGGCCAGATGCTGCGGCAGATCGTGCAGCGCAACGGCGTAGCCACCATGTCGGCTGGCGAGTTCCTGCGCATTTTCCAGCGTGCGGTTGGCCACGATCAGTCGGCGTACCTGCTTGTCGGCCAGATGGCGCACAGCCAACTCGATGGTGTCGCCGGCGCCGATGAGCAGCACGCAAGCCTGGCGCAGATCCGTGAAGACACGTTCGGCCAGCCGCACGGCCGTGAAAGCCACCGAGACCGTGTGCGCGCCGATGCGTGTATCGGTGCGCACACGCTTGGCCACCGCGAAGGTGTGTTGCAGCAGGCGATCCATGGGTGTCTTCAGCGCATGCGCCTCGCGCGCTTGCTGATAGGCATCCTTGACCTGGCCAAGAATCTGCGGCTCGCCGAGCACCATGGAATCCAGGCCGGTGGCGACCCGAAACATATGTCTCACGGCCGCTTCGTCATCATGGCGATACAGGAACTCGTCAAGCTTGCCGGGAGTCAGATGGTGATGACGGCTGAGCCATTCCTGCGGAACGTTTTCCGCGCCGGCGGTGACGCTGACGTAAAGTTCGGTACGGTTGCAGGTGGATAAGATCAGTGCTTCGTCAACGCCGGGTTCGTGCGCAAGTTCGCGCAAGGCGGCACCGGCCGCATCCTCGTCGAATGCCACTTGCTCGCGCAGGCTGACCGGCGCGGTGAGGTGGTTGAGCCCGAGGGCGATCAGCTTCATGACGTGATGCAAATGGGGCGACGGGCTTGGGCCGGCGTAGACTAAGTGCGCCAAAATGGCGGATTGGTTGGAGGAATAGTGTGCTGAGCGGAACGGTCGAGTTCAAGCAAGTGCGGCGCTTTGTAGCTGGTGGATTGGTCGTGCTTGGGCTGGCCGGATGCGCGGCAGTGCCACAGCGGTCGAATACCCCCTCGGCGGCGTCGACACAGCCGTTGGCGCGGATGGTGGTGGCTACCCCGGACACGGATCACGATTTGCTGGCCCAGTTGCTGGCCGGTGAATTGGCGTTGTCGAGCGCCGATCTCAAGGCCGCGTCGCAGTCGTATGACAAGGCGATGATGATCTCCAACGACCCCGAGGTAGCCAGCAAGGCCGTTGCCTTGGCCATCGCCATCCATGACCAGGATGCCGCCCAGCGTTCCATCGATCGCTGGCAGAAGCTCGGCGCGACACCCGCCCAACTAGCGCAGGCGCGGGCTCAGCTGGCGGTGGAGCAGGGCAAGACGGACGAGGCTCGCCGCCAGCTGACCTCGCTGATTACCAGCGGGGACAAGGACGCCTGGCGCATGTTCGGCCGCGTGCTGGTCGGCAGCCGCGATCCGGCGCTGGCCGGAACCCTGCTCGAATCCCTGGCCACGCCCGATCGCCTGCCAGCTGACCCCAAGGCCTGGTTGGCGATGAGCGAGCTGGGTGAACAATTGAACCGGCGCGCGTACGCGCAGCAGATCGCCGATGGCGCCTTGAAGCGCTTTGGCACGGCGGAAACCTACGCCTGGGCCGCGCAGCTGAAGCTCAACAATGGCGACCGCACCGGCGGCCTCAACCTGTTGCGCCAGGCGCAGGTGAAGGACCCGAACAATGTCGGCCTGCGGCTTACCTATGCATCCTTGCTCGGACAGAGCGGCCAGTATGCGCAGGCGACGCAGCTGCTCGAAAAGGGTCCGCAAAACGCACAAACCTACGCGCTGCGCGCTGCCCTCGCAGCAAACGAGAAGGACAACAAGACGCTGCAGCAGGTCTACACGCAGCTGTCGCAGGCGCCCGACGACGTGCGCAACGCCAGCGCCTACCTGCTCGGCCAGCTGGCCGAAGTGCTGGGTCGCAAGGAAGAAGCCCTGAAATGGTACGACCAGGTACCCGACGACGATGACCACGCGTTTGACGCCGACCTGCGCAGCGCCATCCTGCTGCAAGACCTGGGTCGCAGCGCCGAAGCGCACCAGCAGTTGGCCGAAATGCAGACGGATTACCTCGATCAGCCGGCGCAATTGCGTCGCGCGTACGAAGTGGATGCCGATCTTTATCTGCGTGAGAAGCGTTATTCCGAAGCGATCGACTCCTTCAGCCATGCGCTGCAGGTAGCGCCGGATGATCCGGACCTGCTGTATGGGCGCGGGCTGGCGTATGCAGAGATCGGCAAGATCGATCCGGCCGTGGCCGACTTCCGTCGTCTGCTCGAGCTCAAGCCGGGCGACGTCGATGCCAGCAATGCGTTGGGCTTCACGCTGGCCGATGCGAATCGCGATCTGCCGGAAGCGGAACGGCTGATTACCGCCGCACGTGCGGCGAAGCCGAACGATCCCTCGATCGCCGATTCATGGGGCTGGTTGCAGTACCGGCTGGGACATCTCGATCAGGCCGTCGCCGCGCTGCGCAGCGCATGGCAGACCGGCAAGGATGCAGACGTCGGCGTGCATCTTGGCGAAGTGTTGTGGAAACAGGGAAATCGCAGCCAAGCGCAACAAGTGTTCGACGAAGTGCGCCACGCTGACCCGCACAACGCCACCCTGCAACAAACCTTGAAGCGGCTGGAACCATGAAATCATTTTTTCGCGTTTTAGCGGCGATCGTGCCGCTGCTGCTGGCTGCGTGCGTACCACAGAAACTGGTGCGCAATCAGGGGGACGCAGTGTCGTTGGCGCAGCAAACCGCACGCGAGCAGCAGTTGGCCAACGCCAACCACTGGATTTTGCAGGGACGGTTAAGTGTGTCCAATGGCAAGGAAGGTGGTCCCGGTACGCTGACCTGGGTTCAGGATGGGGATCATTACGATTTCACTTTCCGGACACCGATCGTTGGAAAGAGCTTCCGACTCACCGGCGGTCCCGACGGCGCGCTGCTGGAGGGTGTCGATGGAGGTCCGATGCAAGGACCCAGTGCTGAGGCATTGATGCGCCGTGCGCTTGGTTTGGACGTTCCCCTGGATGAACTGCGCGCCTGGGTGTTGGGTGTGCGGGCGCAAGGCGGGAATGCGCAGCTGAGCTTCGGCGACAACAAGCTGCTTTCGTCATTGCAGCAGGATGGATGGGAGGTGACGTATCCCACATGGGATACCCAGCATCAGCCGCCGTTGCCCAAGACGGTGTTTGCCGACAAGCCGCCATACAAGGTGAAGTTGGCCATTGACTCGTGGAGCTTGCAGTGAATACTTCACAGGAATCAGGCTTGGAGGCTGCGCCGGCGTCATTTCGTATTCAACGCGCCACTGCCGCCCACATTGACGTCATCTGCGCCATCGAGCGCGAGGCAGTGCAGTTGTTTCGCGATCATCCGGCATGGCGATTCTATGCGCGCCTTTCCATTCCGAAGGACTTGCTGGCGGAGGAAATCCGCCGCGGCTTCGTGTGGGTGGCTGTGGAGGAGGCGAGCGGCGAGGTGGTCGGTTTCGTGTGGCTCGACGTGGAGCTGCATGGCGATGTGGTCAGCGTTGCCGAGATCGACGTGCTGCCGGCGTTTCATCGGCGTGGCATCGGCTCGGCCTTGCTCGAGCACGCGTGTGCGTGGGCGCAGGAAAAAGGCTATCGCCGCATCGATCTCGGCACCTTGCCCGACGTGCCGTGGAACGCGCCGTTCTACGCCCGGCATGGTTTCATGGTGGTCGATAAAGACGATCCTGCCTACGCCTATGCGCGCGAGCGCGATCACGAGAATGGTTTTCCGGACGCGCTGCGCGTGTTCATGTCGCGCACGCTTTCGGCCTGAGCGCACACACGCGATCAGCAATTTGAATTGACACGCATGGCGGTCCCCGCCACAATTTTCTTTCTTTGCTTCCCGGTCGCTACGCTGAGCCGGGGCAAATACCAACGAATACTGGGGCGTCGCCAAGCTGGTTAAGGCACGGGATTTTGATTCCCGCATGCGTAGGTTCGAATCCTACCGCCCCAGCCATTTTGCACAGGGGTCGTTCGACCCCCTGTTTGCGCAGTCATAGGATGGATTGCATCACCTCGGGCACTTGTGTGCTCGACGTTTTTCAAGCTCCATTCGGACGTGTACCGGAGGGGTGGTTGGAAGGAGCGAGGAGCGCGCCTTTCAATCCAAGCTGACTCAATGGCCTGGTTCTGAGGAAACAACCGTGGATACGTCCAGCCCGATGCTGTTTACCGGCAATGCGCACCGTGCCCTGGCCGAGGATATCGCCCATCGCCTTGGCATCCCGCTGGGCAAGGCCCTGGTCGGCAAGTTCAGCGACGGCGAAGTGCAGATCGAGATCGAAGAGAACGTCCGCCGCCAGGAAGTGTTCGTGCTGCAGCCTACCGGCGCGCCGAGCGCGGAGAACCTGTTCGAGCTTCTGACCCTGGTCGATGCGCTCAAGCGCGCTTCGGCGGCCAGCGTTACCGCGGTCATCCCCTACTTCGGCTACGCGCGACAGGATCGCCGCCCGCGTTCGGCGCGCGTGCCGATCACTGCCAAGCTGGTGGCTCGCCTGATCGGTACGGCCGGTGTGGATCGCGTGCTCACGGTTGATCTGCACGCCGATCAGATCCAGGGCTTCTTCGACGTACCGGTGGACAACGTGTACGCCTCGCCGCTGCTGCTGGCCGACATCTGGCGCAGCTACAGCATGGACGACCTGATCGTGGTCAGTCCGGACGTGGGCGGTGTGGTGCGTGCCCGCGCCATCGCCAAGCGGCTGGACGATGCGGATCTCGCCATCATCGACAAGCGCCGTCCCAAGGCCAACGTAGCCACAGTGATGAACATTATCGGCGACGTGGAAGGCAAGACCTGCGTGATGGTGGATGACATCGTCGACACCGCCGGCACGCTGTGCGCCGCTGCGGCCGCGCTGAAGGAGCGCGGCGCGCGCAAGGTGGTCGCTTACTGCGTGCACCCGGTGCTGTCCGGCGCGGCGATCCGCAATATCGAAGGGTCGCAGCTGGACCAGCTGGTGGTCACCAACACCTTGCCGCTGCGCGAGGATGCCAAGAATTGCGCCAAGATCCGCCAGCTGTCAGTGGCGGAACTGCTGGCCGAGACGATCCGTCGTATCGCCTTCGGCGAGTCGGTCAGCTCGCTGTACATCGACTAAGCCCCGTCTCGTCGCCCCGGCCAAAGCCGGGGCCCAGCGCTCTTGGCTGGGCGGCGGCCAATGGGCAGCCGTGCCGCACTTTCTGTATACTTATCCGCTTTTCCGCCCGCCTCAGCGGGCATTCCGGCTCTCCTGGTCGCGGGGGAGTCAGTCCAGTCGCCGTGAGGCGGCTTTCCAACCCAAGGCAATACCAACATGGCCAAGACTCATGAAATCGTGGCGCAAGTGCGCAAAGACGAGGGGAAAGGTGCGAGCCGCCGCCTGCGTCGTGCGTCCTTCGTGCCCGCAGTGGTTTACGGTGCGGGCCAGCCCGCCGAGAGCATCCAGATCGAGCACAACACCATCCTGCTCGCCGCCCGCCACGAGTGGTTCTTCTCGTCGGTGCTCGACTTGAACGTCGACGGCAAGGTGCAGAAGGTGCTGGTGCGTGACTGGCAGAAGCATCCGTTCAAGCAGCAGATGCTGCACATGGACTTCCAGCGCATCAACGAGAACGAAGCCATTCGCGTGAATGTGCCGCTCCACTTCCTGAACCAGGAAAAGTCCCCGGCTGGCAAGACCGCTGGCGTGGTGATTTCGCACAACCTCAACGAAGTGCAGATCTCGTGCCTGCCGAAGGATCTGCCGGAGTTCATCGAACTCGACCTGTCCGACCTGAAGCCCGGCGACATCATCCACTTGTCGCAGTTGAAGCTGCCGACGAACGTGGAAATCCCGGAGCTGCACCTGGGCGCGGATCACGACGTGGCCGTCGTCACCGCCGTGACGGTGCAGGAAGAAGTCGACGCAGCGCCGGCCGAAGGTGCCGAAGGCCAGCCGGCCGCCGAGGCTTCCAAGGAAACCAAGAAGTAATTCGCTTCTCCTCGGACTTATCCCTCTCCCTGTTTGGGAGAGGGTACGGATGAGGGGCCAACCGAGCGGCGAACTTCCGACCCATGGCAGGCCTACGGCTTATCGTCGGACTGGGCAATCCCGGTACCGAATACCTCAGAACCCGGCACAACGCCGGGTTCTGGTTTGTTGACGCCCTGGCAGCCGGCCAGAGCGAACGATTCGGCTTCGACGGCAAGCTGCACGGTGAAACCTGCAAGCTGCGCATCGGCGGCGAATCGGTGTGGCTGCTCAAGCCCGCCACTTTCATGAACAAGAGCGGCATCGCCGTAGCTTCCGCACTGCGCTACTACAAGATCGAGCCGGAGGAGTGCCTGGTTGCGCACGATGACCTGGATCTTCCTGCGGGTGCCGTCCGCCTGAAGTTCGATGGCGGCCATGGTGGCCAGAATGGCTTGCGCGACATCATGGCTCATCTGGGGCATGGCAAATTCCATCGCCTGCGTCTTGGCATCGGGCATCCCGGCCACAAGGACCAGGTCACGTCCTGGGTGCTGGGTCGTCCTTCTGCCAATGATGAAGACGCCCTGCTGGATGGCATCGCGCGTGCGCTGAACGTGTTGCCGTTGGCGGTTGACGGGCAGTTCGACAAGGCGATGCAGCAGCTGCACACGCCGGCCAAGCGTTGAGCGGACGCTTGCCGTTTACTATTTCCTTTTTCAGTTTCATATCCGGATCGATAAACCATGGGCATCAAATGCGGCATCGTCGGCCTGCCTAACGTCGGCAAATCCACCTTGTTTAATGCGTTGACCAAGGCGGGCATTGCTGCAGCCAACTTCCCGTTCTGCACCATCGAGCCGAACGTCGGCGTGGTGCCGGTGCCTGATCCGCGCCTGCAGGCGCTGTCGGATATCGTCAATCCGCAGAAGATCATTCCCACTGCCGTGGAGTTCGTCGATATCGCCGGTCTGGTGGCGGGTGCGTCCAAGGGCGAAGGCCTCGGTAATAAATTCCTCGCACATATCCGCGAAGTGGATGCCATTGCGCATGTCGTTCGTTGCTTCGAGCACAGCGACATCATCCATGTGGCCGGCAAGGTCGATCCGATCGCCGATATCGAAACCATCGATACCGAACTGGCGCTGGCTGACCTGGATTCGGTCGAAAAGGCGCTCAATCGCGCCGAGCGCGCCGCCAAGGCCAATGACAAGGAGGCGCTGGCCAAGAAGCCGGTGCTGCAAAAGCTCGCTGCTGGCCTCAACGAAGGCAAGACGGCGCGCAGCCTTGGCCTGGATGATGACGAAAAGGCGCTGGTGCGTGATCTATTCCTGCTCACGCTGAAGCCGCTGATGTATATCGCCAACGTGCGCGAGGATGGCTTTGAAAACAATCCGCATCTTGATGCCGTGCGTGCCCGTGCTGCCGCGGAAGGCGCTGAAGTGGTGCCGGTATGCGCCGCCATCGAGGAAGAGCTCTCGCAACTGGATGACGCTGATCGTGACGAATTTCTGCAGGATCTTGGGCTGGAAGAGCCTGGCCTTAACCGTGTGATCCGTGCCGGCTACAAGCTGCTCAATCTGCAGACTTACTTCACCGCTGGCGTAAAGGAAGTGCGCGCCTGGACTATCAAGCGTGGCTTCACGGCGCCGCAGGCTGCGGGCGTGATCCATACTGATTTCGAGCGTGGCTTCATTCGCGCAGAAACGGTGTCCTATGACGACTTCATTCACTACAAAGGCGAATCCGGTGCTGCTGCGGCAGGCAAGCTGCGCAAGGAAGGCAAGGAATACATCGTCAAGGACGGGGATGTGCTGCACTTCCTGTTCAACGTCTAAGATTGAAGCCTCGCGTAAGCGGGGCTTTTTTCATGCGAGCATGTGCGCCAATGCATGGAGTACATGCCCATGTCTCGGCAAGCATTATGTATACGTCTCGCGCAGCCGGGTGATGCCCGTGCCATCGGCGTACTGAGCCGTCGTGTCGTGCGGCGCTGGGTATTGCCTGACCAGCCACGCAAGATTGGCCATGAGTTGCTCTCGCGACTTTCAGCCAGAATGCTGCGCCAGAGGATCCTGGAAGGTCAGCGCTTTTATCTGGCCTATCTGGACGAGGCATTGGTGGGCGTTGCGGCCATGCGCGATGACAGCCATCTGCTGCACTTTTACGTCAGTACGCGCTATCAGGGGCGAGGTATTGCGAGGCAACTTTGGCAGTGTGTGTTGCAGGATGCGATCAGGCGCGCCGGCACGCATCGCTTCACGCTCAATGCCACGCGTTGCGCTGTGCCGGTGTACGTTCGCCTGGGATTTTGCGTGGACGGCCCAGAGCGGCCCTCACCCAATGGCGTGATGACTACGCCGATGAGCCTCCGGCTGCCGATGCAGCGCAGCAAGCGGGCATAATGCAGCCTTCACCTCGGCGTACTCGTTGGAGAGCCCATGTCAGGCCAGCAGCACGAAGTCACATTCCGTTTCCTCGCGCAGCCCACCGATGTGAACTTCGGCGGCAAAGTGCACGGCGGCATGGTGATGAAGTGGATCGACCAGGCTGGTTACGCGTGCGCCGTGGGCTGGAGCGGGGCGTATTGCGTTACCGCAGCGGTGAGCGGCATTCAATTCGTCAAGCCGATCCTGATCGGCGATCTGGTCAGCGTCCGGGCCAAGTTGATCTACACCGGCACGTCCAGCATGCAGATGGCGGTGGATGTGCTGGCGCGCGACCTGCGTTCTGGTGAAGAGCGCCTGGCGACCAGTTGCGTGATGGTGTTTGTGGCCTTGGATAAACCGGAGGGCAAGCCCACGCCCGTGCCCCAGTGGACGCCACGCGATGAGAACGAACGGCGGTTGCAGGAGCAGGCCAAGCATCTGTTGGAGATATCCAAGAACATGGCGCAGTGGGTCGATACGCGCGGCGCAGGAAACGATTGAAGTGGCGCGCTGGTTCGCCCCGAAAAGTCACGAAAAATCGGCCGTTTCGCTCGTCAAGGTGTTGACACACCAAGCCTCGATCCACACAATAGCCGTTCTTTGTTGGAGGGATACCCAAGCGGCCAACGGGGGCAGACTGTAAATCTGCTGGCTCACGCCTTCGGTGGTTCGAATCCACCTCCCTCCACCAGTCAATTACCACGGGTCATCGTGGTCAGGCTGGAAGGCAGATCGCAAAAGCGGTTGAATGCGCCGATGCGGTCGAGAGATGAGTTCCGCACCGAGCGGGAGTAGTTCAATGGTAGAACCTCAGCCTTCCAAGCTGATGGTGCGGGTTCGATTCCCGTCTCCCGCTCCATTGATCTCGTCACTCAAAGTTTTTGTGCTCATGTAGCTCAGTCGGTAGAGCACTTCCTTGGTAAGGAAGAGGTCGCTGGTTCGATTCCAGTCATGAGCACCACGCATTGGCTGCAAGCGGTATCGCCTGATAGCTCGTTAGATTTCCTTATCACTCAGACTCCATTGGGATGTAGCGCTCATGGCAAAGGGTAAATTCGAACGCACCAAGCCGCACGTAAACGTGGGGACGATTGGTCACGTGGACCACGGCAAGACGACGCTGACGGCGGCGCTGACGAAGGTTGGAGCGGAGCGTTTTGGCGGTGAGTTCAAGGGCTA
>NZ_DATEJY010000154.1:0-9943 GCF_035277725.1 Dyella sp.
AGGCCAGCAAAAAGATACCGATGGTCATCATCGGCGCCATGATGCGCAAACTGGCTCAGGTCGCTTTGGGTGTCATCAAATCAGGCCGGCCCTTCGATCCGGCCCTTCATAACGCTTGACTCGGATAACAGTATCTACGCCGCCATGCATGGAGATGTGCGCCGATTGATGCACATGACAGAACATCTTTTCAACGCGAAGAACCCAGCGACACCGGCGCCTGCGCCGGTGAGGTCGCGCAGGGATGCGCGCCTGCTTTTCCGGGCCCCTTGGGGGCGGTGAAGGGTGGGCGGACGAGGCCCCGAAGGGTGCATGGGCACGGATGCCCATGCCTTTTCGCCAGCACAGGATGTGCTGTCGAAAAGCCCCGCCCACCCTTCACGGACTTGGCGGGCAGGACGCCCGCCAAGCGCCCCTCGGGGGTGCCCTTTTCTCTTGGTTACTTCTCTTTGGGCACGCAAAGAGAAGTGACTCGGTCGCTCCGCGACCGAAAGCGCCGCAGGCAATGCTTCAATCCCCGAAAAATCACTCAACGCCAAGATCCAAAATAGTTTGACCAGCTTCGCTTGTGTAAGACGACGAGGAACATCAAACCGTCCAGTACACAATTCAACCCACCCCTGCACAAACCCTCAACATGACAAAACCGTCATAGACGAACACCCCCAATCAGCGGATAGTTACACTCACCTCTGAGCGCAACACCAAACAACTCCGAGGCACCCGGCCTAAGGTTCTCTTACCGGAATACGGCCAGGCGCCCGTGATCCCCTCAAGGGACCACCAGGGTGACCGCGGAAACGCGGCCGCCTCCCCATTTGGAAAGGAGCAAAGATGCATGTCCCCGCTGGCTGATCGCTATGGCCGTCGGTTTCCGTATTTGCGGTTGTCGATCATCCCTGCGTGCAATTTCCGTTGCACGTATTGCCTGCCACACGGCTACCACGCCGAGGCGAATGCCGCCGGGCCGCTGTCCCTGCCGGAGATCACGCGCCTGCTGCGCGGCTTTACCGAAATGGGCATGCACAAGCTGCGCATCACCGGCGGCGAGCCGAGCGTGCGCAAGGACCTCACCGACATCCTGCGCACCGCCGCGGCCGTACCGGGCATCACCAAGCTGGCGATGACCACCAACGGCACCCTGCTCAGCCGCCACCTGCACGAGTGGATGGATGCCGGCCTCAATGCCATCAACGTCAGTGTGGACAGCCTCGACCGCGCGGCATTCGCGCGCATCACCGGCCATGACCGGCTGGACGACATCCTGCACGGCGTGGACATGGCGCTGGCAGCCGGCCTGCCATCGGTCAAGCTCAACGCCGTGCTGCTGCGCGGCGTCAACGACCAGCAACTGCCGGCCTGGCTGGATTACCTGCGCGACCGTCGCATCGGCGTGCGCTTTATCGAACTGATGCAGACAGGCGATAACCTGCCGTTCTTCCGCGATCACCACGTGCGCGCGGAAACGCTGGAAACCGAACTGCTGACGCACGGCTGGCAAGTGCTGCCGCGCGCCGCCGACGCGGGTCCCGCGCGCGAATACCGTCATCCGGACTACGCCGGCCGCATCGGCATCATCGCGCCTTATTCCAAGGACTTCTGCGCCGGCTGCAATCGCCTGCGAGTGACCGCGACCGGCGATCTGCGTCTTTGCCTGTTCGGCGAATTCGGCATTCCGTTGCGCCCGTTGCTGCAGTCGGACGATCAGCTGGAAGACCTGGTGCGCGCCATCGGCGGCCAGATCGGCCGCAAGGAACAGGGGCATTTCCTGCACGAAGGGCGTACCGGCATCACGCCTCATCTCGCATCCACCGGGGGTTGATTCATGCAAGAGCGCGAAAGCGTTCACTTTCATATGGCGGATGTTCGCCGTAAGCGCATCACTGCGCGCCGCGCGGTGGCAGTTGGCGAGTTGAGTGCAGGCGCCGATGCGTTTGCGCAGATCGTCGAACGCCGCCTGCCAAAAGGCGATGCGATGGTGATGGCGGAAATCGCCGGCCTGCAAGGTGCCAAGAACGCCTCGCAACTGATGCCGCTTTGCCACCCGTTGCCATTGGAATACATCGACGTGCGTTGCGAGCCGGTGAGCGAACGCCACGCGATCCGCGTGTACTGCGAAGTGGCAACGTTTGCGCGTACCGGCGTGGAGATGGAGGCGTTGGCTGGTGCGAGCGCCGCCCTGCTGACGCTCTACGACCTGACCAAGCCGGTGGAACCCGCGCTCTCCTTCGGCGGTGTACGCCTCCTGTTCAAGGAAGGCGGCAAAAAAGGCTTGTGGCTGCATCCGGAAGGCATGAGCGATGCGGAGCGCGAGCACTACAAGCCGCGCGGCATCGCAAAGCTCGATGGCATCAGCGCTGCCGTGATCACGCTGAGCGATCGCGCCAGCCGTGGCGAATATGCCGATGCCTCCGGCCCGCTGCTGGCGGAACGCTTGCGCGGCCTGGGCGCGGATGTGCACGACGTTGAACTGCATCCGGACGAGCCCGGACCACTCGCCGCGCGTTTGCGCGAGCTTGCTGGCAGCGGCGTCAAGTTGATTCTCTGCTCCGGTGGCACGGGCCTTGGGCCGCGCGATCGCACACCGGAGGCGCTGGCGATGGTGGCGGATCGTCACGTCGACGGCATCGGCGAGCTGTTTCGCAGCGAAAGCAGCCAGCACACGCCGATGGCGTGGCTGAGCCGCGCGGAAGCAGTACTGATCGGCAATACGTTGGTGATCGCCCTGCCAGGCAGTGCGAAAGCTGTTGCGCAAGGCATGGACATACTGGCGCCGATCCTTGCGCATGCGATAAGCATGGCAGCGGGTGGGGGGCATGCATGAGCAAGGGTTCCCAACCGCGCCATCATCTCCATTTGCCGTCATCCCAGCGAAAGCTGGACGTAGGCGCGAAGCGCGGAGAACGTCCGAATGGACGGCCCCGAAGGGGTGAGCGAAGCGAATCATCCAGCGACTTTTGCGCCGAAAGGCGCTGGATGCCAGCTTTCGCTGGCATGACGGACATCGATGTCCCCGCACCTGAAACCTCCCTGCTTCGGGACATGGCTGCATGAGCCAGGACACACTCACCTACGACGAAGCCCTGCACATCGTGCTCGCCGCCAGCGCGAAACTCGGCACGGAGCCTTGCTCACTCGGCGCATGCCTTGGCCGCGTACTCGCCGAGCCGCTGATCAGCAACGTCGACCTGCCGCCGTTCGACAACTCGGCCATGGACGGTTTCGCACTGAGTGGCGGCGCCATCGTTCCTGCCGGCACCGAGTTGAGCATCGAAGGCGAACAGGCCGCCGGTGATGGCGTGGCACATGCCGGCATCGGCGCGTGGGAAATCATGACCGGCGCACGCATGCCCGATGGGCTCGATCGCGTGATTCCGGTCGAACAGACCGAACGCTTCCCACCCTCGCGCGTGCGTTTGCTGGCAGATGTCGCGCCCGGCCAGAACGTGCGTACCGCGGGTTCCGACGTAGCGCGCGGCGAAACCTTGCTGGATGCTGGCATCGCACTGCAAGCGCAACATCTGATGTTGCTGGCGGCGCTCGGCATCGCGAACGTATCGGTGGCCCAGCGGCCGCGCATGGCCGTGATCTGCACCGGCCGCGAGCTGGTCGACGATCCTGCCCAGGCGTTGGCGCCGGGACAGATCCGCAATTCCAACGGCCCCTTCCTCGCTGCGCGCTTGCCGCTTGCCGGCGCTGAAGTGGTGCACGTGGAAACGGTGGGCGACGATGCGGACGCGTTCGAATCAGCAATGCGCCGCGCACTCAATGCCGGCGCGAAGATCGTTGTCACCAGCGGCGCCGTGTCCATGGGCCGCTACGACTTCGTGCCGCAAGCGCTGGAACGGCTGGGTGCGAAAACGCTGTTCCACAAGGTGGCCATACGCCCCGGCAAACCAATGTTGTTCGCACGCCTGCCGGATGATGTGTTGTTGTTCGGTCTGCCCGGCAATCCCATCGCTGTGGCTGTCGGCCTGCGATTTTTCGTGGAACCGGCGCTGCGTGTGATGCTGGGCTTGCCACGGGAAGCACCGCGCCGCGCCGCATTGATCAAACCGTACAGCAAAAAACCGCGCCTGCGTTTTCACCTCAAGAGCCGCCTGCACATCGATGCGCAAGGCCGCCTGGGCGTGGAGGTGCTGGATGGCCAGGAGTCTTACCGCATCCGCCCGCTGTCCGACGCCAATGCGTGGGCCGTCGTATCCGCCGACATCGACGCCCTGCCCGCTGGCGCACTGGTCGATATCTATGGTGTGGGCCATCTTGAATTTCCGTTGCCGTACGGGAGTGCCGCATGAAGGTTCGGATCACGCTGTTCGGTGCATTGCGCGATGCCGACCCGCACGGCTTTATCGAGCTGGAAGCGCCCGAACCTTGCACCATCGCCGAGTTGCGCGAGTTGCTGCGCGATCATTTGCGCGAGCACGCGCCGCACATCAGTGCGGGGCTGGTGCAGCGTTCGGCGTTTGCGAGTAATGACGAAATTCTGCATAACCATCGCACGCTGCCGGAGGATGGACAGTTGGCGATTTTGCCGCCGGTGAGTGGCGGCTAATATGCGCGGCTGCTTTTTTGTGCCGTCATTCCCGCGCAAGCGGAAGCGCTTTACAACGGCGAATGCCGGTCAATCCATGTTTTGCTCGGATGCAAAGGCAAAGATGGATTGACCGGCATTCGCCGTTGTAAAGCGCTTCCGCTTGCGCGGGAATGACGGCCAAACGAAAGGGCGCGATTTCATTGCATTCTGAAGACCGACACACATGACCGACCTACACACCGCCGTCATCGACATCTGCGAAGCCCAACTCGACCCCTCTGCCGCGCTCGCCTTCGTTTCCGATCCGCGCTTCGGCGGCATCGACATGTTTATCGGCAAGGTGCGCGAGCACAATCTCGGGCGCGTCGTCACCGGCATCAGCTACGACCTGTTCGAACCGCTTGCGCTGCGTACCTTCCAGGACATCGGCGAGCGGGCACGCAAAGAAATCGGCGGGCCGATGAAGCTCTACATCGCCCACGCCAAGGGTGAACTGCGCATCGGCGAAATCGCCGTCATCGTCGCCGCCGGCACGCCGCATCGCGATGAAGCCTTCCGCGCCTGCCGGCTGGCGATCGAAGCCGTGAAGCACGAAGCGCCGATCTGGAAGCAGGAGCACTACATCGATGGCGACAGCGCATGGAGCGAAGGCTGTTCCCTGTGCGAAGAACATCGCCAGGAAGAGCAGCGCGACGCCGAACACGCCGCCGCGCACGGCAAGAAAACGCATGCCCACGGGCACGAGCACTGACGCATGTCCTTGATCGGCGTGGTGCTCGCCGGCGGTCTTTCCTCGCGCATGGGGCGCGACAAAGCCTTGCTGCCGTGGCATGGCCGTCCGCTGATCGAGCACCAGATCGCCACGCTGCTGGCCGCGGGCGTGCATGCCGTGAAAGTAAGCGGCGACCGTCCTGACTATCAGGGCGTGGCCGATCCGATGCCGCAAGCCGGGCCGATCGGCGGTATCGCCGGCATCGCCGCGACCTGCCCGGATGGCGCCTTGCTGATTGTTCCAGTGGACATGCCACGCTTGCAGCCATCACTGCTTGTACGCCTTCGCGATGCGCCGCCTGTCGCCGCTTGCGTGCGCTTTACGGGCCATGTGCTACCGATGCGCCTGCAGTTGGATGCAGATTGCCGCGATGCCTTAAGTTCACTGTTGGCCTCGCATGACAAGCGTGGCCGTTCGTTGCGTGCGCTGCAGGAACGCGTCGGCGTGCAAGAGATCTCCCTGTCCGTTGAAGAAGCGGCACAATTGGTCGACTGCAATACGGAAGAAACCTGGCGAGAGGTGAATGCATGAGAGTGCAACTGGAAGGCCAGAGTCTGCGGCTGCGCATCGATGAAGACGAGCTGGCACGATTGCTGGAAGGCGGCTCCGCGGACAATCGCACCAGCCTGCCCGATGGGCATATCGAGCTACAGCAAGTGAGTTTGTCGCCGCGAATCGAGTGGCGACGGGAAGGCACCGTGCTGCACATCTGCTTGCCGGAGTCGGAGGTGCGCGCGCTGAGCGAACGGCTGCCGACGCGGGATGGCTTGCAGTTCGCGCTGTCCACGCCGAGTGGTGAAACGCTGCAGATTCTGTTCGACGTGGATGTGCGCGATAGCGCGCGCAAGCGGCTGCATAAACCTTCAGAAGGAAGTGCTTGATGATGATGAACTCCCAACCGTCGCCCCGGCGAACGCCGGGGCCCGGCGACTTTGGCGCTCGCACAAGACACTGGGCCCCGGCGTTCGCCGGGGCGACGAAAGCATGCCTGCACGGCATGTTCGCGTTGCTCTTGAGCCTTGCCTTCGCAACGGCTATCGCACAAACCACCCCTACGCTGCGCATCGCCTACGCCGGCTCCATGGGCGTGGTGATGGACAACGCCGCCGGCCCCGCCTTCGCCAAAGCCCATCACGCCACCTATCAAGGCATTGGCCAGGGTTCCTACGCTCTGGCGCGTCTGCTCGCCGCGCATCAACTGCAGGCGGACGTATTCGTCACCATCACGCCCGGCCCCATGCAAGTGCTCAAGCAGGCGGGCTTGGTAAGCAACGCGGCTCCAGTCGCCAGCACGCAGATGGTGGTGATCTACAGCCCGCATAGCCCATTCGCCAACGACTTCGCAGCCGCATCGCGCGGTGAAAAGAAGTGGTACGGCGTGCTCAGCGAAAAGGGTTTGCGCCTGGGCCGTACCGATCCGGCAGTCGATCCGCAAGGTGCGAACGTCTTGCTGACCTTGCAGCTGGCAGCGAATTACTACCATCAACCTGATCTGCTGAAGACCATCGCCGGCGCAACCGAAAACCCGGCGCAGATCTTCACCGAGCCGTCGCTGATGTCGCGGCTGGAAGCCGGCCAGATCGACGCGGCCATCGGTTATCTCAGCGCCGCGCAATCGCATAATCTGCCGACGATTGCGTTGCCGGAGGAGATCAATCTTGGCAATCCGGATATGCAGAAAGCCTGGTACGACCGTGCCTCCATCACGCTGGATAACGGCAAGACGTTGCGCGTGCAACCGCTGGTGTTCTACGCGGGAGTGCTGGGCAATGCGCAGCAGCCGGCGTTGGCGCGTGATTTTGTGAGCTTTCTGCAAAGCGCGGAGGGGCAGGCACTTTTTCGCGCGCATGGTTACAGTGCGCCGCGCGGAAATGGCTTGTGATGGGTGGCTCACGGCTATCTACCCCTCCCCTGCTTGCAGGGCGACTGGGATGAACCGTTGCCTCAGCTGCGTAGGCCGGGATGACAATCCCAGCTTTCTTTCAGCATCATGATGCCGGGATTGTCATCCCGGCCTACGAATAGGGAAATGGAAGCTCACCACAAGCTTGTTCCAGAGCGAGTCGTCATGGCATCAATGTGGCATCAAGCATGAAGTCCACGGTGCCACGATCAGGCATATCCGCCTTGATCAGCGCTGCAACGCTGCTGCTCCTCGCCGCGCCCTTCATCGGCCTCGCTTTCGTCACGTCGTGGCGCCACTTCGGTTTTGCCGACGGTGACGGCAGCGCTATGGCGGTATCGCTGGGCTACAGCGTGCTTGCTTTGGCCCTGATCATTGCCTTTGGCACACCGCTCGCCTGGTGGCTGGCGCGTTATCGCATTCGCGGTCAATGGTTAATCGATGCGCTGTTGCTGCTTGCCTTGCTCACGCCGCCGCTTGCATTGGGCTTGCTGCTGGCCTCCATGTATGGCCCCTATGCGCCAGCGGGAAACTTGCTGGAACGCGCTGGCCTGGTGCTTACCAACTCCGGCCCAGCCTTTGTGATGGCGCAGTTCTATAGCGCCCTGCCCTATTACGTGATCGCCGCACGCGCTGCCTTCGAAGGCGTACCGCGCGAACTGGAACAGATCGCGCTGACGTTGGGGCATTCGCCCTGGCGCAGTTTCGTGCGCGTGAGTCTTCCCATGGCAAAACTCGGCCTGGCCGCAGCCATCGCGCTTGCATGGGTGCGTGCACTGGGTGAATTCGGCGCGGTATTGATCGTGGCGTACTACCCGCAGGGCATTCCGGTGAAGCTGTGGGTAAATCTGCAGAACATCGGTTTGAATGCGGTCTATCCGCTGCTGTGGGTGTTCTTTCTGGTAGCCATGCCATTGCCGTTGGTCCTTGGCCTGGCCGCACGCCGCAGGCGCCTGATCTGATGCGTATCGATTACCGCATCGAACGCCCTATCGCCTTGCATGCCGCCTTCGACGTGGAAGGTTTTACGGTGTTGCTCGGTGCCAGTGGCGAAGGCAAATCACTGCTGCTGCGCGCGATGGCCGGCTTGACGCCGGCGCAAGGCGAGCCGTTCGGCGGCATGGCACCGCAACATCGCCCGGTGGGTTATCTGCCGCAAGGCTATGCGTTGTTTCCGCATCTCAACGCCTGGCAGAACGCCGCCTTTGCGTTGCGTGGCGCGCAGCGGCGTGCGCAGGCGCTGCAACTGCTGGAACGCGTGCATATGGCGGAATTTGCCGAGCGTTACCCGGCCACGCTATCGGGCGGACAGCAGCAACGCGTGGCCCTGGCGCGCGCCTTGGCACGCCGACCGCAATTGCTGTTGCTGGATGAACCTACGTCGGCGCTCGATCCGGTCACGCGCGATGATGTGATCGCTGAATTGATCGGCGAAGTGCACGACTTCGGCATACCTGCGCTGGCCGTCAGCCACGATCCGCATCTGGCGGCGGTGGCTGATCGACTGGTGTTGATGCATGGGCGACGCATCATTCAGATCGGCTCGCCGGCCGAGGTCAATGCCAATCCTGTCGACGGTTCGGCTGCGCGCTTGCTTGGTCATCGCAACGTGCACCGCGGTCGCATCGATGGTGCACGATTGCTATGGCAAGAGGGCAACATTGCATTTCCCGTCAACAGCGATGCGTTTGAGGGAGAAGTCGACTGGGCGATTGATCCCGACGCGATTCGCCTCGTGCATGCACGCGATGATGTGCCGGACGCCGTTGCGGTGTCGATCGAAGTGCGGCACGTGATCGGGCGCACGATGCAGTTGGGTGTGCGGTGCGGTCAGGGGCGATTGTGGGTGTCGGTGCCTGTTGACCAGGCTGTTCCCCCATCGGTCGCCGTGCAGTTGCCTGCTGAAGCCATTCGGTGGTGGAAACGACATGCGTAACCCGTAGGCTGGCATGACAATCCCAGCTTTCGTGAAAGTTTGTTGATGCCGGGATTGCATCCCAGCCTACGTGGTCCAGAAGGCCCGCAGGGTGTGTGCGTGGCGCAGGGCAGACTGGCCGCCGTCTGTTCAAGCCGCGCGGCGCAGCCTGCGGGCCTTCTGGACGTCATGCCGGGTGCATGAAATAGATCAGAGCATCCCTAGTGCTTACTTAGCACCACACGAAACCCCTTGATCCGGCCCTTTGCCATTCGCCGCCAGGCTGCCGCGAAACGCCACTGCAACCGTGAAGGCAACACCCATCCGAGTGAGCGCCGATAAATGTTAACGCTATCACCATCGCACAAAAATCTACGCACAGTGACACGAAGAAAGTCAAGCGTCGTACGAGCTGAAGCCCTGGCTGTGAAAACCGGAATGACGATCAGTGCTGAAACATACGGCTTTTGCCCGGCGCAAGAAAAAGCGCACTAATCCAGGCAAAGTTGGTGATGCCTTTACGAATTTGCGCGCGCAAGATTTGCCTGATCGCCCATCATCCAGCGCCGCATCATCGCCGTTTACCCCGCCGGCCTATGTGAAGACTTTGCATTTTTCTGCCTCACCGACACAAATCCTTGCACCATATTTTTGCAACGCATCAAACATTTCACCCCATAAATCATGGGATTGGTAGCGCTAACCCAATGCGGCGAATGCAAACGAAAAATCATTAAAGTTCATCCGTTGTTTCGTAATTGTGCCTGCATAACCCGTCATATCCACTACGCCAAGCCCAAGGCGGGCGCCGGGGGG
>NZ_DATEJY010000155.1:0-15325 GCF_035277725.1 Dyella sp.
GCCAGCTCGCCATGGATGCGCGTCACCGTGCGCACGGCCAGCAGCGAGTTGCCGCCGAGGTCGAAGAAGTGATCGTTGCGGCCGACCTGGTCCAGGCCGAGCACGTCGGCGAACAGTTCGCACAATCGTTGTTCGGTTTTTCCGATCGGCGGCACGTAGACGCCGGCCAGTTCGGAACGATGATTGTCGGGCGCGGGCAGGGCGCGGCGATCGAGTTTGCCGTTGGCCGTAACGGGCAGCGCATCCATCGCGATGTAGATGGATGGCACCATGAAATCCGGCAGCGCGTGCGCCAATTGATCGCGCAAACGGCGCGCGTTGACCGATGCATCATCAGCCACGTAATACGCCACCAGCCGCTTGTGTCCCGGCCGATCTTCGCGTGCCAGCACGGCGCATGCGCGCAGGCCGGACTGGCGTTGGAGGGCCGCCTCGATTTCGCCGATCTCGATGCGGTAGCCGCGGATCTTGATCTGGCCATCGGCGCGGCCGACAAACTCGATCACGCCCTGTGGCAGCCAGCGCACCAGATCGCCGGTGCGATACACGCGCTCGCCGGCTTCAAACGGATGCGCAACAAACCGCTCGGCAGTCAGCTCGGGCCGTGCCAGGTAACCGCGCGCCAGGCCGGCGCCACCGATATGCAGCTCGCCGATCACGCCGGCGGGCACCGGTTCGCCGCGGCTGTTCAACACGTACAGCGTAGTGTCGGCGATTGGACTGCCAATCGGAATCGAACGCGCCTCCGCGTCCATATCGCGCGGAATGCGATACGTTGCCGCAAAGGTGGTGCATTCGGTCGGGCCGTAGCCGTTGATGATGGTGACGTCAGGCAATGCCGCATAGGCCTTGCGCACGTGTGCGACCGACAAGGCTTCGCCGCCGATCAACAGTTGCTGCAGGCCGCGCAGCTTCTGCGCATTTTCATCGACGATGGCGTTGAACAGCGCCGCCGTCAGCCACGCGATACGTGCGCCGTGGCGCTCGATCGTGTCTTCCAGCCCGCAGCCGGTAGGGATGCGTTCGTGGTGCACGATGCAGGTGCCGCCATTGAGCAGGGCGCCCCAGATCTCGAGGGTGGATGCATCGAAACCGAGCGGTGCGGCGTGCAACAGGCGCGGCTGGTTGTCGAGATCGACATAGGTGACGCCGCGCACCAGACGGATGATGGACCGATGCGTGATCTCCACGCCCTTGGGCGTGCCGGTGGAGCCGGACGTATACATCACATAGGCGAGGGCGCTTGCATCGATGGCAGGCGGGCGATACTCCGATGCATCGCATTCGAGCGATGCGATTGACACGACTGGCAACGCGATGCCGGGCATCGCGGGTACATCTGCGCCGGCAATGATCAACGCGGCTTGCGCATCGTTGATCACAAAGGCAAGACGTTCGGCGGGATAACTCGGGTCCAGCGGCAAATAAGCCGCGCCCGCCTTGAGAATGCCGAGGACGGCAATCAGTGCTTCCGGCGAACGTTCGAGCAACAACGCAACCGGAGCGCCGACTTTGACACCGGCGGCCATCAGGCCCGCGGCAACGCGATCGGAACGCGCATCGAGTTCGGCGTAGGAAAGCGTGAGATCCAGCGACTCGATCGCCGACGAATCGGCGTATTGGCGGGCTTGTTCCTTGAACAGGCCATGCACGGTATCCGTCGCGCGGCGCGATACGGCAGTGGCATTCCATTCGACCAGCATGCGCTGGCGTTCGCCTGGGTCGCAGGCGTCGAACGATGACAAATCGGCATCGCCGGATGCACACAACCATGTCAGCGCACGCATCGCACCGGCGAAGAGCAGGTCGAGCGCGGCGGTGCTCAGCGGTGCGCGAAACGCGACCTCGATGCGCGCTGGAGATGTCTGCACGCACCAGTGGCTGTCGGTGTCGCCGCATGAGGAATCGGTATCGAGCGAAGCAAGCGCGCCGCTAACGATCCACGCCGTACGGCAACGGGCAGGCTCCGCGTTGGCCAGCGACAGCCAGAACGCCTGCAGCCACGCATCGCGCGCACCGGTGCCCGGCACGTCCACCGATCGCAGCCTGGCGACGCCTCCCTCGGCGTAACTGGCAGTAACGGCTTGTGCACCGGTGAAGCGCGATTCGACCAACGCCAAGGCAGCGCAAAGCATCCGCGCATCGCTGACGCCGTATCGCCGAGCTGCACGGTTGAGTGTGGTGACGAATGCGCCATCGAGCACGTATTCGCGCCGCATCCAGCCGCTTGCGCAAGCGCCAGTTTGAGCGGGCAGGACGTCCGATAGCACGCTGCCTTCAGCCGTACCGTCCTGGGGCTTGGTGATGCATGTATTCATGAGGTTTCCGTCCTCCCTGCAGCGGCTGGCGATGCCAGGTTGCGTTACGTGATCATTCGTTCAATCGGCCAAGGCATAGGCGCTTTGATGCGCCAGCGATGGACAGGCCGGCAGATGGCTGCCGGTGCCGTGCGCGGCGACCATCACGGACGCGGCGGCATAGGTCAGCGTGTCGACCAGCGGCAGCTTGCCCACCGGTACCGGCTTGATGCCTTTGCGATAGAGCAGGTCGTTCACCACATGCCGCATGGCGTTGCGGCGTGTCGCCGCCGTGCTGTAGGTGAAGCTGATGGTGATGGATGGCTCATCGCCCGTTTCCACCATGTGCGGGCAGGTGATGGGCATATAGACGCCCATGCCGGGGCTGACCACGAAGACGTGCGCACGCTCGCGGAACGCTTCGCTCCACTTCACCAGGCTTAGATCGTGCCGCGCGTGGAAGACGTCGCGGGCGTGCTCGCTGCACACCTCGGTGTCTTCGGCATCCCACACGTACACCTTCTTGGTGCCGCGAATCTGCAGCAGGATGCCGTGATTGCGGTCGATATGAAACGGCGTGATGGTGTGCGGCGAGGCGACGAAAATCCAGCCGGCGCGGTAATGCATGCCCGGATCCTTGCGTTCGATCAACGGCTGGATCGGGTCCATGGCCATGTCGACCAGGCTGCGGTAGGTGGGGTCGTCCTGCACGTGGCGCAGCAGCATCCATGCCTTGGCTTCGTTGATGCCTTGCAAGGTGTCGGCCGCGGATTTCCGGTTGGGATACAGGCGGCCAACCTCATCGAAGTTGGCATCGGCGCCGGCTTCGTTGTTGAAGGTAAACAGTCGCGTGCTGCCCTGGAAACGCTTGCCCAAGGCCACCAGCTGGTCGGGTTGCAACAGGGGATGCTCGGACAGGCGATGGCGCACGGGCTGGATGCGCGATGGGTCGAAGGTGTCCCAATCAAGCTCGATAAGTGCCGCAGCGCCGATGTTCATGATGACCCTCCCTTCATGCGAAAACGTGGTGCAGGGCGTAAAGGTTCTTTGCGCCGACACATCACTTGCGCCGCGTTCGCCGTGGCGCGTTACAAACTGCAACAGAGTTCTTCAATCGCCGAAAACCCTTGCTCGTCATTCCGGCGAAAGCCGGAATCCAGTCAGATACGTTGTGCGAAGCACACAAAACTTTGTATGTCGTGTGCTACGCACGCATGTTTGACTGGATTCCAGCTTTCGCTGGAATGACGACGGGAGAGCTTCTGGCTATGGAAGCATCCAACGGCATTCCCCCTTCTGCCGCACGTCGATCAAACGCCGATGCATCACCCCCTTGCGCGATGCATCGCCCCTTTCTTCATTTCGATTGAAATGCCAGCAGCCACAGGATGGCGCCCTGGGCAGGGGCGCCTTCCCAGCTGACGTTGTAACGACCTGCAGCGGCGACCTGCTTATAGGCCACCGCGCATTGCACACCGCTGTTATCGGGCAGCTTCAGGTAGCTATCGATAACCGTGAATCCGTTGTTGGGTACGGCGGTCATGCGCTTGATGCCGCCATCGCCCCACCACACGGCAATCAGCGTGGCCGGACCGTTCGTGGTGACGGTGCCGCTGCTCATGGTCGTGCCGGTGGGTGCGTAGGTCTGGCTGATGTCGCGCAGGACGCCCGCATCTTTGATCTCGATAAACGGCACGGAGATTTCGCCCGCCGCGTTGCCGTTCTTGATGAAACTGACGGTGTGGCCGGGGCCGCCTTTGGCCGCGAGCGCTACATAGGCCTTGACGTTGAAGCGATCGCCGTAGCCGTTGCCGAACGGCACGTCGTTGCCCAGCTGCTTCCAGCGATTGCCGTAGTTGTCAATCGGATCCAGCGCGTTGCTCGAATAGCCGCCGTTGAAGACGATCAACGAACTGCCATGTTGCTGTGTTGTGATCGGATCGGTAATGACCGGGTTGGTGCCAAGGCCCTCGGACTGGGTCTGTAGCGTATGCGCACCCAAAGAGACAGTTTGAGCGCCGGGAGCCCCCTCGGCTGGCACGCAACCTGCAACAACGACCAAAAGCACACCGACCGCGGTACAGCGGCAACAAGCGGCAACGTAGTCGCGACAGCCTTGCACGGGATCCCCCTCCCCCTAGGGCGTGTGATTGATTTTGAGAACTAGATCACACTAAGTCAAGCTGAAAATGTGCTTGCGAAGATCTTCACACTGCGCGAGGCTAGCGCTGTTCCTCCGCAGTTGCCCGGGTGGCCAGGCGTGCGGGAGCGGCACCATGCAACAGGGGAAAAAAGCATGGCCAACGAGATCGATTTTCTTGAGTTGTATCGGCAGCTCAGGGTGAGCCCCGATTGCAGCGTGGACGAATTCAAGCGCGCCTACCGCCGCTGCGTATCCACTTTGCATCCGGACCGTACACTCCCGGGGCACGAGGGGTATAAGAATTCGCGCAGCGCACAGCGCCTGCAGCAGCTCAATGTGCAATACGACGCAGCGATGGAATTCCTGCGCCTTCATGGGCGTTTGCCCGGCGCACCGCCACCCGGGGTAGCCGCCTCGCAGCGGACGAACCCACCGCCGCGCCCGACGCCGGTACCGGCATCCACGTCCACACCGCCGCGCATGCCACGGCGCCACGTAAAATGGTTGATCCTGGTGGCGCTGCTCGCTACGGGCGTTCTGTTCTGGGGCGCATCCGCGGTGACGCCTTCGTCGGATGGCAGCAACGACAGCGCCAGCCACGACAATGACGCCGCGCCTGCCGACGCACCGGCGGCGCCGATGTTGACGTTGGGTATGTCGCCGGAAAGCGTACGCGCCATCGAAGGCAGGCCTGTCGAGATTCGTGATGATCTGTGGGAATACGGACCATCGTGGGTGCGGTTCGACCACGGTTCGGTGGTCGATTGGTATAGCTCGCCGCTGCATTCGCTGAAAACGGCGCAAGCGCGGCCGCCCGGTTCGCGCAATTGATCCGCCTGGATTTGCCTTAGCGCGCGCCGCGACTGAACAGCACGACTTCGACGGTCTCGATCAGGATCAGCATGTCGAACAGCAGATTGTGGTTCTTGACGTAAAACAGGTCGTATTTGAGTTTCTCGGCAGCGTCTTCTTCCGACGCGCCATACGGATAGCTCAATTGCGCCCAGCCGGCGAGGCCGGGTTTCAAGCAATGGCGCAAGCTGTAGAACGGAATCTTGGTGGCGAGATCGGCAACGAACTGCGGCCGCTCCGGACGCGGGCCGACGATGCTCATGTCGCTCTTGAGCACGTTCCATAGCTGCGGCAATTCATCGAAGCGCAACTTGCGGCAAATGCGGCCCACGCGCGTGACGCGATCGTCCTGCCTGCTGGCCCAGCGCGCCACGCCGTCGCGTTCGGCATCGGTGCGCATGCTGCGGAATTTAAGCAGCCAGAACGTCTCGCCGTTTTCGCCGACACGTTCCTGCCGATACAGAATGGGCTGGCCGGGACCGGATTCGAGCCGAATGGCCAGCGCCACCAGCAGCATCAACGGCCAGCACAACAGCAACAACGCAGCAGCGGCCATCACGTCGAAACAGCGCTTGGTCAGCCGGCGCAGCGGCGTGGCATGAAAACCGCCGGAAAACACCAGCCACGACGGCTCCAGCGACAGCAGTTGCACACGGCCGGATTCGCGTTCGAAGAAGGTGGTGAGATCGGTAATCATCACGCCGGCCTGCCGGCATTCCAGCAGGCCATCCATCGGCAGCCTGCCACGGCGATCGTCGACGCTTACGACGATCTCATCGATCTGCTCGCGCTTGGCCAGCACCGGCAACGGCACATCCGGCGTAAGCAATTTGTCTTCGGGAACGGCAATGTTTTCGCCGGGGCAGGGCAGGTAGCCAACCACCGTAAAGCCGCGGCGATCCGAACGCCGGCGCATGCGGTTATGAATCTGCGCGGCGCGTTGGCCAGTGCCGAGAATCAACACGCGCGGCTTGAGCGATTCGATCTCCACCACGCGCATAAACAGCAGCCGAAACACCATTACCGCCAGGAAACCCAATACCAGCGCCATGCTCAGCACGCCACGGCCGACATACGCCTGCGGCACCAGGTAATAACCGACGATCAGCAGCAAGCCACCGATAACGAAAGCGACCGCCTGCCGCGCCACTGCGCCTTGCCAGGTGGTACGCAAGTGCGTGCGGTATTCACCGAGCGCCACCATGCCGAACATGATGACCACCGCAAAGATCACCGACCGCAACAGCAAGTGATGCGATACATCGACCAGTTCGTCGGCATTGCGCAAATAGCGAAGCTGCATGGCCAGGTAAAGCGACGAGGCAAGCAGCAGCAATTCGGCGATGCCGAACAGCACTAACCAACGCACGGTTTGACGCCGTAGAAAACGAAGCATCCCAGCTACCCCTAAACACTGTTCCCCCTTGAGGAAGCCGAAACTACGCCATTTTTTTATTGGTGTCGATGGCGGCCTTTAGCCGTCCAAAAGGTGTTGCATGCGTGATACATGGGAGCGCGTTTCATGGGTGATACAGGGGTGAGAAAGTGCTTGAGGAGTACGTTAGGGTGCAGTTATTGAACTCTCATTCCGTCACTCCGGCGAAGGCCCATTGCTGTACGGGAAAAATTTCCGCCGGTCTTGCGGAAGGCTAAAGCAACGTCATCCCAGCTTTCGCTGGGATGACGAATCGGTAGCGTTGAAATTTTCGGAAGAACTTCAGCGGCATGTCACCTGTGTTGCTTACACCGCCTCCGAAACCGCAGAAGCCCGCATCCCCACCCGCAACTGCTCAGCCAGCCGCAACGCGAGCGCAACCACCGTAAAGGTCGGAAACGCCCATCCCCCGGTAGGAAATACTGAACTGCCCGCGACATGCAGGTTGTCCACGCCATGCACGCGGCAGTGCGTATCGACAACCCCGCGCCGTGGATCGTCGGACATGCGCGTCGTGCCCAGGTGATGCGCGGTGGTGTGGACGAGGGGAACAGCGTTGTCGTCGTCGTTCAACCATGCGGCGGGTTGATAGGTGCCGCCGCAAGCGCGGGCAAGCTCAGTGCCGAACAATGCCGCTGCGGTGCGGTAGGTGTGACGATCGAGCGCGGTAAGCCGCCAGTCAACGCAAACCTTCGGCAAACCCAATGCATCGCGCTCATGCGCGAGCGTGATGCGGCTATCCGGATTGGGCGCCTGTTCAAAATACCCGATCAGCTCGACCCGGTTGCTGCGCACGGTCGGCTTGTTGCGCAACTTGTGCAAGAACGCCTTGGCGATATCCGCGGAACCCAATCCGACGCGCAGCGCCAGCATCGCAATATGCGCGTTGCGTGCACGCACATCCTCATCGTTGGCCGGCGCATTTCTCAATGCTGCGCAAAGGCGTGCTTCCAAAAGCGCGTTTTCATCCTGTACGGATGGCCGCAACGCGGCACGAAAATCGCGCAAGGATCGAATGCCTTGCGGTACGGGTCCTTCCACGGCAAATGGATGGACGCGTCCATTCAAGATGCGCCGTGTTTGCTGGAAGGCATCCGCCAAACCGATTTCCGGGAACGCCGGAGCAGGGCCTTTGCCGAGATTTCGATCGTAAGGGCGTGTCAGCCGCTCCGGCGTGTCGGTCGTGATGGTGCCCATGCTGCCGCAGGGGTGATCCATGAAATAACGGCCAACCAGATCGTGCTGGTTGCCCAGGCCATGCGGCACGGCGGAATTGGACAGCAACAGCAGGCGTGCATTTTCGATACCGCCACAGGCCAGCACGTAATGCTGCGCGCGAACGACGCCCTTGCGTCCGTGAAGCGTGCCGATGCGCGCATGGCGAATAGAACCGCCGCTGGCTGAGGCATGCAGTTCAAGCAGGTTGGCATGCAGCAGAACGGTGATATTCGGCGCTTTTTCAAGTTCGGCGCGATAGGCCTTGCCGAACAGCGTCGGGCTGCGCGCAAAGATGTAGTTGACCAGCTTGTCGGCGTCGAACGGCAGCGGTGCGCGTTCGAGTGGCGTCAGGAAAGAGCCGTCACCGAGATAATGCGCGTCGATCTGACAGTACTCGCGCGCGCTTTCGTAATAAGGCTTCAAATCGTCATAGCCGATGGGCCAGCCGCTGTGCGGTACCCAATCGCGTTCGGCCAGATCGCGGCTGCCGAATGGAATGCAGCCGCCGCCCCATAAATTGCAGCTGCCGCCAAAGACGCGCATGCGCGACGTGCCGGCATCCAAGTGCGGCGTGCCG
Organism: Dyella sp.; assembly: GCF_035277725.1. Classification (GTDB taxonomy): domain Bacteria; phylum Pseudomonadota; class Gammaproteobacteria; order Xanthomonadales; family Rhodanobacteraceae; genus Dyella_B. Next base: position 8,523 of record NZ_DATEJY010000155.1, read on the forward strand.
ACGGACAGGCCTTCGTACAATGCCTGGCTTTGTTCTTCGCCCGTGGCGCCGCCACCTTCGATCAAGCAAACGGTGGTCGGCGTGCCGATGAAATGCCGTGCGATGGCAATGCCGGCAGCGCCTGCGCCAATGATGCAAAGATCGGCATCGACGTCGGATGCGGCTGAACTATCCAGGTAGTCAATGATCACGTCGCCCCCAGACTCTTTGCGTGCGCAAGTCGCAGCGAGTTGCCGAAGCTACTCGCGGTAGTACTCCCTGTACCAGCTTACGAAGTTAGCAATGCCCGTGGCTACAGAAATTTTTGGCGCATAACCCACCGACTGTATCAGTTCTGTTACATCGGCCTCGGTATCGGGCACGTCGCCAGCTTGCAGCGGCAGCATCTCCATCTTTGACTTGCGACCCAGGCATTGCTCAAGCACCTCGATGTAATGCAGCAGTTCCACCGGTTGCTCATTGCCGATGTTGTAAAGCCGATACGGTGCGACACCGCTGCTGGCAGGGTCGGGCGCGGCGCTATTCCAATCGGTGTTTTTGCTGGGCGCGCGATCCAGCGTGCGCACCACGCCTTCGACGATATCGTCCACGTAAGTGAAGCTGCGCTTGTGCTTGCCGTGGTTGAACACCTTGATCGGATCGCCGGCAAGAATTGCCTTGGTGAACAGAAACAGCGCCATGTCCGGACGGCCCCATGGCCCGTACACCGTAAAGAAGCGCAGGCCGGTGCTGGGAATGCCGTACAAGTGCGCGTAGCTGTGCGCCATCTGCTCGTTGGCTTTCTTGGTGGCGGCGTAGAGCGTAAGCGGATGCTCTGCCGATTGATGCTCGGAGAAGGGCATCGCGGTATTGGCGCCGTAGACCGAACTGGTCGAGGCAAACACCAGATGCTCGACCGGATGTTGACGGCAGCCTTCGAGAATATGCAGAAAACCCGTGACGTTGCTGGAGACGTAGACGTACGGATTTTCCGCGGCATAACGCACGCCAGCTTGCGCAGCGAGATTGATCACGCGTTGCGGCTTGTGCGTGGCGAAGGTTTGTTCGACAGAAGTGCGATCAGCAAGATCGGCATGCACGTGCGCGTAGTGCGGATGGTCGATGAATCGCGCCAGGCGTGCCTTCTTCAAGCGGACGTCGTAATAATCGTTGAGGCTGTCGAAACCGATGACTTCGTCGCCGCGTTCCAGCAACTTGAGTGCGACATGCGAACCGATAAAGCCGGCGGTGCCGGTGACGAGTACTTTCATGGTGTGACGTCCTGTTGGGGCAATGACACTGCTTAAGCTCGATGGCACTCACTTAGGCGGTGTTCGCTTGACTACTGCAAAAAAACTTGAACCCGTCGTCCCGGCGAAAGCCGGGATCCAGTGACTTTTTGGGGCGCCCAAAGTCGCTGGGCCCCGGCTTTCGCCAGGGCGACGATGCCTAAGTTAGTACCGTTGTCATGCAGAGCGTTACTAAAGCCGCCCATCCACCGCCTCACGCGGAAGCACATACTTCACGTCATAAACCACCGACGTCGGCTTGCCAAACGCGCGTATCCCATCCGCCCCCATCGCCACGAACTCGCGATGCCCGACCGCGATGATCACCGCATCGTAATCGCCGTTCTGCGGAAGTTTCACCGGCGTAATCGCATATTCGTGCTCCGCTTCGGCGGCGCTGACCCATGGATCATGCACGTCGACCTGCGCGTTGTAGCCACACAGCGCCTTGAGAATATCCACCACGCGCGTGTTGCGCAGGTCGGGGCAGTTTTCCTTGAACGCCAGGCCCAGCACCAGAATGCGCGCATTCACCGGATTGATACCTTTGCGCACCATCAGGCGAATCACTTCGCTGGCAACATAAGGACCCATGCTGTCGTTGGTGCGCCGTCCGGCAAGAATCACATCCGGGTGATGCCCGACTTCCTGCGCCTTGTGCGTGAGGTAATACGGATCGACGCTGATGCAATGCCCGCCGACCAGGCCGGGGCGGAAGGGCAGGAAGTTCCACTTGGTGCCGGCTGCCTGCAGCACTTCCAGCGTATCGATGCCGAGCTTGTTGAACAGGATCGCCAGGTCGTTGACCAGCGCGATATTGAGGTCGCGCTGGGTGTTCTCGATCACCTTGGCCGCTTCGGCCACTTTCAGCGAGCTGACCTTGTGCGTGCCGGCGGTGATCACGGAGCCATACAAGCTATCGACAAAATCCGCGGTTTCCGGCGTCGAGCCAGAGGTGACTTTAAGGATGCTGGTGACGCGATGCTGCTTGTCGCCGGGATTGATGCGTTCGGGGCTGTAGCCGGCGAAGAAATCGCGGTTGTAAACAAGCCCCGATTCGCGTTCGAGGATGGGAATGCAGATTTCCTCGGTGCAGCCCGGATACACGGTTGATTCGTAGACCACCACATCGCCCGCCGACAACACCTTGCCCAAGGCTTCGCTCGCCTTGATCAAGGGCGTCAGGTCAGGCCGCTTGGCGTTGTCGATCGGCGTGGGCACGGTGACGATGTATGTGTTGCGATCGGCCAGTTCGGCGATATCCGCACTGAAGCGCAATCGCGTAGCCTCGTCCAATTCGCCCGCGCTTACTTCCAGCGTGCTGTCGTGACCGGCACGCAGTTCGTCGATACGCCCTTTCTTGATGTCAAAGCCGATCGTGTCGTAGTGCTTGCCAAACTCGACGGCCAACGGCAGTCCTACATACCCAAGCCCGATGATGGCGAGCCTGGTGTTCTCCAGCTTCCGCATACGTGTCCCCTGATCGTGAGTACTTCCCGGTAAAGAAATGGATCGGCCTGCCAGCACGCGCAGTTGACATCAGCCGCGCATCATCTGCAACTGGGTTGCGTAGGGGGGATGAAATCCCAGCATCAGGCGCCGAAAAAAGCTGGGATTTCATCCCAGCCTACGTGCACAGCAGATTGCCCGTTGTACCAACCTTGTTACACAAAACGCGGGCATGTCGAAATGCGCTGTCGTCGTTCGTTGTCTTTCTGAAAGCCAACCTTTGCCGCCGCATCGAACGACGAGCTTGACTGGGTATCCGGTCATCGAGCGCCGATTCGAGGGAATCACTCATCCGCACGCTTGGCGAAGTCGGCGCGCACGTGATGGGCAGCCGCAGTTACGACGACACGGCCGTGTTCTGGCTTTTTTCGGATACGCCATTCACCGCGGCGATGCATGACATTCCCAAGATCGTTTTTCCCCGACCGGCATCAAAGACGGCACGCAGGTGGATCGCACCGCCGAAAAAGCGAAAGTGAGCCTCGCCGGAGGGCGGCCTGGTGTGACGCCGACCGCAGCGGCAATCGGGCGTTGTCTACCCTGCCTGAATTCAGACCGGTTGTAAGGCCACAAATGACGTCATTTTCAGCCATCTCGCCGGATCAGGCAGCGATCGGCCGCTTGAATGATGAGAATCATTCGTATTGAGGCTGGCGTCAAAATACGCGAGAATGCGAGCTACTCTCATTTCGAGTAGCCAAGGGGCCTCATGTATCGTGTTTTGAAAGGAAGGCTGGCGGCGTGCCTGTTTGCCACCGCCGCCGCATTCGGCGTCTCCATGCCGGCACAGGCCGATGAACCGCTACTGGGTTTTCTCTACACCACCGACTTGCTGCCCAAGCATGGCCAGGAAGTCGAACAGTGGTTGTCGTGGCGCCATCAGAAGGCCGGAGGGCGATACGACCTGCTGGAAGGACAGACCGAATACTCCTATGGCGTGTCCGATTCCTTCCAGTTGTCCGGCTACCTGATCTACGACTGGACCCAGGCCTATCACAACGGTCCCGATGGAACGACGACACCGCCGGAACAGTTTTCGCCGTATTTCCCGGCCCCCGACAGCCACTTCAACAAGACCAAGTTCATTGCTGCCGCGGTGGAAGGCATCTGGCGCGTGCGCAGCCCTTATACGGATCCGATTGGCGTTGCGTTTCTGTTCGAACCGGAAATCGGTCCGCGCTTTCAGGAGCTCTCCTTGAAGGCCATCTTGCAGAAGAACTACCTGGACGACCGGCTGGTGATCGTCGGCAATGCAACGTGGGCACCGGAAGTGCGCGAGCTGCCGGGCAATCCCTATGCCGATCCGGACAGCGTGGATTTCCGCCGCAATACCAACATCGAAACCGACGTGAATTTTGGCGTCGGCGCCTCGTATCGATTTACGTCCAACTGGGCGGCCGGCTGGGAGTTCCAGAACGAACGCGAGATCAACCAGTGGAACCTCTTTGATCACAGCCAGTGGATGGGCAACGCGTGGTATGCCGGCCCCACCATCCATTACGCGAACCAGCATTTCTTTGCGACGTTGACGTGGTGGCAGCAACTTCCGGGCGCGCACAACTACATGGATCCCACCATGATCGTCAAAGGCTATGACGACGATGTGGATTTCGAACACACCCGCGTGCGCCTGAAAGTCGGCTATTACTTCTGACGAGAACGGAACATGAAAGCTCAATTTCTTCTGGTTCCTACGGTCGCGATCGTGGTCGCGGCCACACCGGCTTACGCGAAGGTCTACCTCAGCGTGGAGCAGGCGCAACAGCTCATGTTTCCCGGCGCCACTTTCACGCAGCAGCCGTTGACGTTGACCGATGAGCAAGTCCACGCCATTGAAAAAGCGAGCGGCACCGATGTGCTGAACCACCAGCTGCAGCTCTGGAAAGTTTCTACTGGCGGATGGTTCATTGCGGATCAGGTGGTGGGCAAGCATGAATTCATCCCGATTGCTGTGGGCCTGGACAACGCCGGCGCGGTGAAAAGCATTGAAATTCTCGAATACCGCGAAGCTTTCGGCGATCAGGTGCGCAACCCGCAATGGCTGGCGCAATTCAATGGCAAGCACAACGGCGACACGCTCACCTTGACCAAGGACATCCAGAACATTTCCGGCGCCACGCTTTCGTCCAAACACATCACGGATGGCGTGCGCAGGCTCCTGGCGACTTATGCCATCGCCATCGCTTCCCATTGAACGTGCCAAGCCTCTGTTAGGCACGATCGTCCGCATCCGGGTCGACGGCTTGCCGTCGTCCCTGGCGAACGAGGTCATCACGGATGCGTTCGATCTCATTGCCGAGATCCATCGCTTGATGAGTTTTCATGAGCCGGAAAGCGAGTTGTCGCGGTTGAACCGTGATGCATCACGGCGTGCCGTTACGGTTGATCCGCACACGTATGCGGTGCTTCGCCGTGCCATGGAATTGGCTGAGATGTCGGACGGTTTGTTTGATCCCACCATCGCGCCGCAATTGGTCGACGATGGACTGCTTCCGATTTTGGATGGCGTATCGCCGGTTGCCGATGCGAATTGGCGGGACGTCGAACTATCCCCGGATGGAACCGTTCGATTCGGCAAGCCGCTATGGCTGGATCTGGGTGGCATTGCCAAAGGCTATGCCGTGGATGGCGCGTTCGAACGCATCGCAAAGCATCATCCCACACGTATCTATGTGGAAGCGGGCGGCGATTTGCGTTTGTCAGGGCCGGAACCGGAACTGGTCTATCTGGCGGCGCCGCATAGGGACAACGCCGTGCCCGCGGTTCGGATTGACGATGCCGCCGTGGCCAGTTCAGGCAGCCAGATGCGGCACGATGAAGTGACGGGCGCGCACAGGGTGAGCCCGCACATCGATCCACGCACGCGACGCCACTGCAAAACAGACCGTTTTGTGACGGTGGTTGCATCGCGCTGCATCGATGCCGATGCGCTCACCAAGGTGGTGATGGCTGCCGGTACCGCCTCCGGTGCGATCCTTGATCGATATCAAGCGGTGGCGTTTATGCTGGATGGAACGGACTGGACTTCCATCGGCACGCATGCCTCAATGACCAACTTTTGCGACCCTTGAACCGATGCGCCTGACCCATCCCATCCGCCTGACGCTTTATGTGATCGGCATTGGCCTGTGGCTGACCGGCGCACTTTGGCTGGCCTTCCATTACTTCATGATGCAGCAAACCGCGTTCGGGCCATCCCCGCATCCGTTGGAGCATTGGTGGCTTTCGCTGCATGGGCTGTTTGCCTTCCTGTCGCTGTGGATGTTCGGCTGGCTTTGGGGCCGCCATATCATCTGGGGATGGAAAGCAGGGCGTCATCGCATCACCGGTGGCTTGCTGTTTCTTCTGCTGCTTGAACTCGTCGTGTCAGGCTATTTGCTGTATTACCCGCCCGGCGACAGTGCGCTTCCTATCATCGCCGTGCTGCATTGGTCGGTTGGCCTTTCGCTTTTGCTTCCGTTTCTGGTGCACCGGTTTTGGCGGCCGTCAAAAAAGGGAAGGGCGTAGCCGAATCTCGCACGATTTGCAGGCATGAAATACTGAGTGATATCCAACTTACGGTGGCGTCTGCCACGCGCCGCTCGCTGCGCTCGCACCCACCCTGACCTCAATGCTCCGAACTTAAGGTTCTTCCAGTCGCTACAGAACCCAAACCCGTCATTCCAGCGAAAGCTGGAATCCAGCGACTTTGGGCTGAAAGGCACTGGATTCCAGCTTTCGCTGGAATGACGAACAAGTGTTTCCAGCGGTTGAAAACCCTAAGCTCGGAGCATTGACCCTAACCCTCCCCTGCCATGCAGGGGAGGGGATGCACCCGGGCGAGATTCGGATGCGTATTCAATTAAATGTGTTTCAATCCGCAAAACTCTGTACGCTCAGTCCAGCAAAAAAACATGAACGAGCAAATCCTGAAACGCAACGAATTCTTCGAAGAAAACTTCGCAGACCTGGATCTGGCCGACACCCTGCTGGAAGCAAAATCTTTCGAAAGCTGCTCTTTCACCCAATGCTCGTTCAACGAAGCCA
>NZ_DATEJY010000156.1:0-5990 GCF_035277725.1 Dyella sp.
CTCCGACGTCACCGGCATCGAGAACTTCTTTGGTCGCACGATGGTGCTGATCTATTTCGGGTTCTTCGTATTCCTGTGGCTGTACACGCATCTTGGCTGGGAAAAGACCAAGCCGGTTCCGGAACGGGTGACGACGCATGACTAAGCGCTACATCTCCATTATTGCGTTGGCGTTTGGTCTGCTGCTGGGTACCACGGCGGCGATGGCGGAAGGTCCGGACATGCCGGATGCCGGCAACAACCTCCGCGACACGGCATCGCTGCAACGCGGCGCGCACATCTTCTTCAACTATTGCGTGGGCTGCCACTCGCTGAAGTACCTGCGCTACGAGCGCATCGCGGACGACCTCGGCTTGACCGAAGACGACGTGATGAAGAACCTCAACTTCACCGGCGGCAAGTTCGGCGATCCGGTGATCTCGCACATGCCCGAGGACGACGCGCAGAAGTTCTTCGGCAAGGCGCCGCCGGATCTCTCGCTGGAAGTGGCGGCCAAGGGTGCGAACTGGGTGTTCGCCTACCTCAATTCGTTCTACCTCGATCCCAAGAGCCCGATCGGCTGGAACAACACCGTGTTGCCGAATGCGGCCATGCCGTTCCCGTTGTGGGAGCTGCAGGGCCAGCAGGTGCCGGTGTTCAAGCAGGCCAAGCCGGGCGACGATCCGGAGATCGAGAAGCTCACGCTGCTGCACCAGGGCGCGCTCACGCCCGAGCAATACCAGCAAGCCGCCCGCGACGTCACCAACTTCCTGGAATACGCCTCCGAGCCGGCCGCGCTCGAACGCCGCCATGTCGGCATCTGGGTGGTGCTGTTCCTGCTGGGCTTCACCTTCCTGGCATACTTGCTCAAGAAAGAATATTGGAAGGACGTCCACTGACGTCCTCTTCATAAAAAGAAGGGACTTGTGGCCGCGGGGTGGCGCACGCCATCCTTGCGGCCAAACGCAAGGGGAGAAACGTGCATGGTCCAGAACGCTCGTTCCCGGACGGTACTCGCCCTGTACTCCGCTGCCGATGACATTCAATGTCATCGCGTACGGCTGGTGCTGGCGGCGAAGGGAGTCACCTACGATTTGATCCTGGTCGATCCGGCCAAACCCTCCCAGGACTTGCTCGACCTCAATCCCTATCACAGCCTGCCTACCCTGGTGGACCGCGAGCTCACGCTGTACGACACCGCGGTGGTGTGCGAATACCTGGATGAGCGCTACCCGCACCCGCCCTTGATGCCGATCGACCCGCTCTCCCGCGCGAGGCTGCGGCTGGCCTCGGTGCGCATCGAGCGCGACTGGTTGCCGGAAATCGAGCACATCAAGGCCGGCGGCCGCCCGGCCGACGTCGCGCGCAAGCACCTGCGCGAGCAGCTGCTCGCCGCCTTGCCGCTGTTCAAGGCGTCCAAGTTCTTCCTCAATCCGGAAATGAGCCTGGCCGACTGCCTGGTGGCGCCGGTGGTATGGCGCCTGCCGTCGCTGGGGGTGGACCTGGGCCGGGAGGGCAAGCCGATCATGGATTACGGCGAGCGGCTGTTCCACAGTCAGGGTTATGCTCGCAGTCTGACGGTAGAAGAAAAGGCTTTACGGTGACTTCCCAGCAGCAACCGAAAATGAGTTCCAACCGCCCGTATCTGCTGCGGGCGATCTACGACTGGATCAGCGATAACAACCTCACCCCTTACATGCTGGTCGACGCCACGCGCCAAGGCGTACGCGTGCCGCCGCACGTGATCAAGAATGGCCAGGTGGTGCTCAATCTGGCCATGCGCGCGGTGGCCAATCTCGACCTGGGCAATGAGTGGATCAGTTTCCAGGCTCGCTTCTCCGGCGTAAGCCATAGCATCCAGATTCCGGTGCCAGCAGTGCTGGCCTTGTACGCGCAGGAAAACGGGCAGGGGATGATGTTCCCGGCGGAAGAAGACGAGCATGGCGGCGAGCCGTCCAGCGATACGCCGCCATCGCCGCCCGAACCGGAGCCGCCGACGGATGGGGACAAGCCCAAGCGGGGCGGTGGGTCGCATTTGCGCGTAGTCAAGTAGGTTGGGGTGCGAACCCCAACATCGCCATGCCGGATGGATAAGAACGTTGGGGTTCGCACCCCAACCTACGACGATCTGGCGATAGCTGCATCCCGGCATTTCCTCTAAGGTATCGGCTTTCTCCTACAAGCCGCTCTGCATGTCCGACGCACACGACCACCCGGACCATCTCCGCCGCAGCCTGTCCAATCGCCATCTGCAATTGATCGCCATCGGCGGCGCGATCGGCACCGGCCTGTTCATGGGGTCGGGTAAAACGATCAGCCTGGCCGGGCCATCGATCCTGCTGGTGTATCTGATCATCGGCATCATGCTGTTCTTCGTGATGCGCGCGATGGGCGAGTTGCTGCTGTCGAACCTTGAGTACAAATCGTTTATCGATTTCTCCACCGATCTGCTCGGTCCATGGGCCGGTTTCTTCTGTGGCTGGACATATTGGTTCTGCTGGATCGTCACGGCCATTGCGGACGTGATCGCGATCGCTTCCTACGCGCAGTTCTGGTTCCCCGGCTTGATGCCGTGGGTGCCGGCGGTGCTGTGCGTGCTGTTGTTGCTGGCGCTGAATCTCACTGCCGTGCGCGTGTTCGGCGAACTGGAGTTCTGGTTCGCGCTGATCAAGATCGTGGCGATCATTGTGTTGATCATCACCGGCTTCGGCATGGTGATCTACGGGTTCACGTCGCCCTCGGGCCATCATGCGTCGCTGTCCAACTTGTGGAACGACGGCGGGTTGTTTCCCACCGGCGTGGGCGGATTCTTCGCCGGTTTCCAGATTGCGGTGTTTGCCTTCGTCGGTATCGAACTGGTGGGCACCACTGCTGCTGAAACCGCCGATCCCACGCGCAATCTGCCGAAGGCGATCAACTCGATCCCCGTGCGCATCATCCTGTTCTACGTGCTGGCGCTGGTCGTGATCATGACGGTGACGCCGTGGCGTCTGGTGCAGCCGGGCAAAAGTCCGTTCGTGGAGTTGTTCATGCTGGCGGGTATTCCCGCGGCGGCGAGCTTGATCAATTTCGTGGTGCTGACCTCGGCAACCTCTTCGGCCAATAGCGGCATCTTCTCCACCAGTCGCATGCTCTATGGTCTGGCGGAAGAGAGTCATGCACCACGCCTGTTCGGTCGATTGTCCAAGGCGGCGGTTCCTTCGCACGGCTTGCTGTTTTCCTGCCTGTGTTTGCTGGCGGGCGCCATGCTGGTCTATGTGGTGCCCAACCTGGTGACGGCGTTTACGCTGGTCACCACGCTATCGGCCGTGCTCTTCATGTTCGTGTGGTCGCTGATCCTGGTGGCCTATATGGCTTACCGGCGCAAACGTCCGCAGCTGCATGCTGCGTCCACGTACAAGATGCCGGGTGGCGTGTTGATGTGCTGGGTGTGCCTGGCGTTCTTCGTGTTCGTGTTGTGGCTGCTGACGTTGCAGGCGGATACGCGTGAAGCGTTGCTGGCTAGCCCGGTCTGGTTCGCCATCCTGGCGGTGGCGTACTGGTGGAAGGGACGGCGCACGGTGCTGGCGGCAACACCCGAGGATGCCTCGTAGGTTGGGGTGCAAACCCCAACGTTGCCATGTCGATGAGGACAAACATGTTGGGGTTCGCACCCCAACCTACCCATGACGCTAATGCCGGATGTCGCGATCGCGGGATTGCCGGCGAAACGGCACGATGTTGCTGCCTTCGGTCATCGATGTTTCTTCCCCTACCTGCTCCGGCGTGTACAGCTCGATGGTCGGCAAGATCAACGCCGTAAGCAGCGAACCGACCATCCACAAATGCCCGGCTTCGCGATCGTTGCCATCGATGCTCACCTCGAAACTGTAGCGGCGTTCCAGCACGCGCTGGCCACGGAAGCGGCGCAGGCGTAGACCACTCAAGCCTACGGTTTCATCCAGCAGTTGCAGGCCATGTTGCTGGCAGCGCCAGCGTGCTTCCTGGATGGCGCGGTCGCGGGCGCGGCTCAGCACCAGCCAGGTGCCAGCGATGGCCATCAGCACGAGCAGTAGCAGGAGGGTAGCGAGGTCGCCCATGCGTGCAGTGTGTGGGCGACCTGTGCTGCTCGCAAGTCAGTTGATTTTCAATCGCAGCGAAAGATCGATCGCCCGGACGTTCTTGGTCAACGCGCCCACCGAGATATAGTCCACGCCGGTACGTGCGTAATCGCCGATCGTCTCAAGATCGACGTTGCCGGAAATCTCCAGCGGCACGCGGCCATCGGTCTGCGCCACCGCCTGTTGCATCAACGGCAGCGTGAAGTTGTCGAGCATCACGCGGTCCACGCCGGCATCCAGCGCCTGCTGCAGTTCGTCCAGGTTTTCCACTTCCACTTCCAGCAGCAGCGTGGGGTGCAGCTGGCGGGCAGCCTGCACCGCAGCAGAGATGCTGCCGGCGGCGATGATGTGGTTTTCCTTCACCAGGATTGCATCGTAGAGGCCGATGCGGTGGTTGTGGCCGCCCCCGCAACGCACCGCATATTTCTGCGCCAGGCGCAGACCCGGCACGGTCTTGCGCGTATCGAGCACGCGCGTCTTGGTGCCATGGACGGCGGCCACGTAAGCCGCCGTGATGGTGGCGGTGCCGGACAGCATCTGCAGGAAATTCAGTGCCGAGCGTTCGGCCGTCACCAGCGCGCGCGCATTGCCGTGCATCTCGCAAACGACGGTGCCGGGGCTGACGCGATCGCCATCGCTGACACGCCAATGGACGCGTGCTTCCGGGTCCAGTTTGCGCACGCAGGTGTCGAACCAGGGGATGCCGGCGATGGCGGCATCTTCGCGGCAGGTGAGCGCGGCGAACGCCTGCGCATCAGCCGGCAGCAGGCTGGCCGTGGCATCGCCGTGGCCGATGTCTTCGGCGAAGGCGCGTTCCACGTCGGCGTCGATCAAACGCTGGTCGGGCGGGGCGAAGCGGAAGGTCTGTGGCATGCGAGAAGGCTGCGCGTGGTGAGAGTGCCGCGCATGCTACTCGGATGAGAGGAGAGGTCATAGCCGCGTAGGCTGGGATGAAATCCCAGCATGATCATGCATGGCGATGCTGGGGTTCGCACCCCAGCCTACGATTTCATCCCAGCATACCGGCGTAGGTTGGGGTGAGCGGAACGCGAACCCCAACGTTCCGGATGCATGCAGGCCATGTTGGGCCGATCAGGTCGCCTCGCCGGGGCGCGGCTCTTCATGGCTCAGGCGATCCACGATGGCATCCATGGCGCGATCGAACAGCGCGTTGGTCGCCAGGATGCGTGCCCGCCCTTCGGCCATCACCATCGCCAGCTCGTACGGCGAGTAATCGCCCACCTTCAAGCCGCGGCGGTTGACGAACAGATAGCGTCCGCTCATCGGGCTGATCCACGACAGCTTGGCGCGCTCGAAATGTTCTTCCTGGCCGATGAACTCCAGCCAGATGCCGGGCTTGAGCACTTTCACCTTTTCGAGCTCTTCACGCACGTCCGGCGCAAGCGCATCTTCGGCGGGCTCGGTCACCACGTCGTCCAGGTCGTCGACGCTTTCGGCGATCGGCTGGATGCTTTCCGGAATCGGCAGCGGTGCGGGCGCGGCTTCGGCAGTCTGCGGCTGCGCCGGTGCAGGGGCCGCTTCGCCGAGCTGCTGGCGATAGTAGGCGTGCAGCTGGGCGAGCAGCTTCTCGATATCGGCGTCCTGGAAGGCGACGTTCGACAAACCTTTGCGCAGCGCACGCTCGATGCCCGGCAGCAGTTGCAGCAGGTCGCGCTTGGCTTCCGGCGTGCGCACCGGCTTGGTGCTGGCGATGAAGGCGTCGACGAAGCGCAGCGCTTCGCGGAATTCGTTCGACTCCTCGCCCTTGCGCAGGATGGTGAGCACCAGATAGTTCGCCCACGCGCGCGACAGCACGCCGTGGATCAGCGGCGGCAATACGGTACCGCCGATGCGATTGAGAATTTCGCGCGCGGCGCGCCGGCGCGCCTGTTCCAGCTTTTCGCGGCCGCG